>CAKUPH010000087.1 GCA_934675115.1 uncultured Oscillospiraceae bacterium
GACGTTCTGGTTGAAGAACAGCTCCTCAATGGCCATGGCCTCCGGGTGGAACTGGCCGATCAGCGCTTCCAAGTCACTTGCGATCTGGAGCAGCCGGGCCGACAGCGGCAGTCCCGCCGGGGTGTTGATAGCGCCGCAGCTGACCAGCCGCTGCTTTGCTCCGCGGCTCTCCACCAGGCCGAAGCCCACAATGGCGTAGCCCGGGTCAATCCCCAGTATCAGCACATGGCACCCCTCCCCCAGTTATCAAATTATTGTACCATATTTTATATATGAAGGCAAGGGAAAACGGCAGGCTGTTCTTGAAAACAGTCTGCCGTTTCAGGCCCGGGGATGGGCCTTGATATACACGTCCTTCAGCTTCTGATTGACGAGCTGCGTATAGATCTGGGTAGATGAAATATCCGCGTGCCCCAGCATTTCCTGAATGGATTTGAGGTCCGCTCCGTTTTCCAGAAGGTGCGCCGCGAAGGAGTGGCGCAGCGTGTGGGGCGTGATGTCCTTTTCAATGCCCGCCTTTTCCTGATAGTACTTGACAATTTTCCAGAATCCCTGGCGGCTCATCCGCTCCCCGCTGAGGTTGACGAAGAGCGCCGTTTCCTCCGGCTGCACCAGAAGCTGGGGGCGCACCTCATTGATATAGGCCGCCAGCGCCCGGATGGCCGTTTTGTAGAGCGGCACCATCCGCTCCCGCCCGTGGCTCTCGCACCGGACGAAGCCCACCGTCAGGTTCACGTCCTGCACATCCAGCGCGATGAGCTCGCTGACCCGGATGCCTGTGGCGTACAGCAGCTCCAACATGGCCTTATCCCGGCAGCCTTTGGCGTCTGACGCGTCCGGCTGATCCAGAAAGAGGTCCACTTCCTTACTGGTGAGGATGTTAGGCAGCTTCCGCTCCACCTTGGACGGGGTATACCCCTTGGCCGGGTTGAATGGCATAGCGTGACAGGCCACCATAAAGGAATAGAAGGATTTCAGCGACGCGACGGAACGGACAATGGTAGCGTCGGACTTGCCTCGGCTATGCAGATGCTTTGCGTAACTTTTTACATCGTCCTGCGTGACCTGCGTTAACGTCAAGCCATCCCCGCTGAGCCACTCGGCAAACTGGCGCACATCCCGGAGATAGGAGGAAAGGGTGTTTGCGGAAGCCTTTTTCTCCGTTTTCAGCCAGTTTTCGTACTTATGGATGTGATCCAAGACTTCACGCCCCCTCTCCTGTGAAATAAAAATTATAAAACGACAGAGCCTGACACAGCGGCCAATATCTGCGGCATCAGTGAGCATTGGAGCACCACTGCCAGCAGTAAAAGGCCGCCGCACGGGATCAATACTCCCAGACGCTCCATCAATGGCTGAACTGTCCTGCGTTCCGCCAGCATACCAGATGCCAGCCCCAACGAGCTGCGAAAGGACGCGCAGCCGACGCAGAACAGCACCGGCACGGAGACCAGCGCGGTCATGCCGAATACAGCGAACGCCAGCAGCAGCCCCCGGCTCCCAAACACCCGGACAAAGGCCGCGGCGGCATAGCCCAGCAAAAATCCGCGGATGCAAAAGACCACCGGCAGAGCAGCAGCTCCCAGTGCGGTAAAGCCCAGCAAAAACGCCAGCAGCGGCCAGCGGCACAGCTCCCATCCGGCGGACCACACAGAAGGCGCGGCCGCGTCCCCAGCAGTGACCAGTGAGAGATAGCCCGACAGATAACCACCCAAAGAGGAAGCACCGTCGGCCCCCATTCCGGACACGGCCAGACAGCCGGCGATTCCGGCCCCGCAGAAGCACACAAATAACACGGCGGCTCCGGCCAGCCCGTCCGATATTTTTCCGCCTGATGCAGCTTTTCCGGATTTCCGCGACACCGCCATCACCTCAAGGCATGATATGCGGCCCACAGACAAGCTATGCCCGATAAGCAGGCGGAAAAATGTGGAGCGTAAAAGATAATATAAAACACTTTCCGGCCCGGCGCAAGTGAAAAACGAGAATTCACGGTTTTTTGTCTATTATGCCACCGTTTTATGTAAATTGTATTATGTTAACTTGCACAACAAAGGCATGGCCTGAGTCTCACTGGCTCAGGCCATATACCACATGTTGTGCCAAGAGCACTCCAGACCTCGAAATCGTGTAAAATCTGCATTTTCGCCGTTTTTGTGGCAGAAGCACACAAATCACGCGCCGTTTCACCGCCTCGTTCCACGCGGTACCGTCCACCGCCCGGCATTAGAGCCGCTCGTTTTTTATGTTCAGCCAAACCATCAGCGGCTGCGCTTCTTTTTCTTTCTGCCTCCCCTGCCCCGTCCCAGCAGACCGGCCGCCGCGCCTCCGCACAGGCACCCCGCCGCAACGCCGATCCCCGCGCCGCCGACGTCGGTGGTATCGTACCCCACAAGGCTCACTGTCAGCAGCAGCAGAAAGAAAACCGCCCCGGCGGACAACCCGGCCAGCAGTGCTCGGCAGCCCCACCGTTTGCACGTCAGCCGCCCTCCGAAAAAGCTGCCGATCACACAGGACGCGATGGTAACATGCAGCTCCAGTCCCTCCGCCAGCATACCGGCGGAAATTGCCGCGGAGCAGATCAGCAGCAGCACCATCGTAATTGCCGCGGCCAGCGTGCCGCCCAGAAGCGACCCCGTCATCATCGTGACCGGAACCGCCGTACCTTCATTTTTACGCATAAAAAAATCGCCCCTCCCGCACAGGTTCATTTAAACCTATGCGAAAGGGGCGGTCATCATACACAAAATTACTTCTTGCTCTTTTCAGCGGACTTCTTGTCCTTGCTGTCCTTGTCCTCTGTGTTGGCGTTGTCCTGATTGGACTGAGTGCCCTTGCTGGAAATGGCCCACTTGGTGAACTCCACGCGGACACGGTCAGCGCCGGTCTCGATCACGATGGTGTCCTGCTTCACGGCGCAGATGGTACCGACAACGCCGCCAATGGTAGTGATCTCATCGCCGGGCTTCAGGCTGGAACGCATTTCCTCAACGGCCTTCTTCTTTTTGTTCTCAGGCCGGATCATCATAAAGTAGAAGATGGCGATGATAGCCACCAGCATAATAATTGTAGAGACACCCTGCGGCATAATTTCTTCCTCCGTTGTTAAAAAATATTTGTTTCAAAAAGGCATAAAGATATTATAGCGGGAAACTGCCAAAAGCACAAGCCCTATTTTCATGTTTTTTCAGCTATCATGCCCGTCCGGACAGCTTCTCGGAATACTCGGCGCGGAACTGCGCGAAATTCCCCTCGTTCAGTGCCTGACGGATCCGCTCCATCAGCTTGTTGTAGAAATACAGGTTGTGCATGACCGCCAGCCGCATAGCCAGCATCTCTCCCGCCGTAAACAGGTGGCGCAGGTAGGCCCGGGAGAAGGAGCGACACACCGGGCAGTCGCACTCCGGGTCGATGGGGCGCTCGTCCAGCTTGTACTTTTCATTCTTGATGTTGAGAGCTCCGCTCCATGTAAACAGCTTCCCGTGGCGGGCGTTCCGGGCAGGCATCACGCAGTCGAAGAAATCCACGCCCCGGGCCACCGCCTCGATGATGTTGGACGGCGTACCCACGCCCATAAGATACCGGGGCTTGTCCGCCGGCATGTACGGTTCCACCGCCTCGATGATCTCGTACATGACCTCCGTCGGCTCGCCGACGGCCAGTCCGCCGATTGCGTAGCCGTCACAGCCGAGCTTCGCGGTCTCCTTCATATGCCACGTACGCAGGTCCGCAAACGTCGCGCCCTGATTGATGCCGAACAGCATCTGGCCGGGGTTGACACAGTCCGGCTGGGCGTTCAGCCTGTCGTGCTCCATTTTGCAGCGCTCCAGCCACCGCAGAGTGCGCTCGCAGGAGTTCTTGGCATATTCGTAAGTCGCCGGATTCTCCACGCACTCGTCAAAGGCCATGGCGATGTCGCTGCCCAGATTGGACTGGATGCGCATGGACTCCTCCGGCCCCATAAACACCCGGTGGCCGTCAATGTGGGAGGCAAAGGTAACACCCTCCTCCGTGATCTTCCGCAGGCCGGAGAGGGAAAACACCTGAAATCCGCCGGAATCCGTCAGGATCGGTCCGTCCCAGTCCATGAACTTGTGAAGTCCGCCTATAGCGCGGACCACATCGTCCCCCGGACGCAGGTGCAGATGATAGGTGTTGGAGAGCTCGATCTGGCAGCCGAGCTCCTTCAGATCGTGGGCGGACACCGCGCCCTTGATGGCGCCCTGTGTACCCACATTCATAAAGACCGGAGTCTGCACCGTGCCGTGGGGGCAGGTGAATTCTCCCCGGCGGGCCTTGCCCTCTGTTTTTTTTACTTCAAACACAGGCGGCCCTCCTTACGAAATAAACATGGCGTCACCGAAGGAGAAGAAGCGATAGCGCTCCTTCACCGCCTCGTTGTACGCCGCCAGCACGTGCTCCCGCCCAGCCAGCGCGGACACCAGCATGATAAGCGTGGACTCCGGCAGGTGGAAGTTGGTGATCAGCGCGTCCAGCACCTTGAACCGGTAGCCGGGGTAAATGAAAATGTTCGTCCAGCCCGCCTTGGCCTCCATGGTACCGTCCTTGTTGGCCCAACTCTCGATGGTGCGGCAGGAGGTGGTGCCCACGCAGATGACCCGGCTGCCGCTGCGCTTCGTCTCGTTGATGACGTCAGCCGTCTCCTGCGGGATCACGCAGTATTCCGAGTGCATTTCATGATGCTCCAGATCCTCCGATTTCACCGGCCGGAAGGTGCCAAGGCCCACGTGAAGTGTAACGTAGCACAGCTTTACACCCATTGCAGTCACCTGCTCCAGGAGTTCTTTCGTGAAGTGAAGTCCCGCGGTGGGCGCAGCGGCGGAGCCAACGACCTTGGAGTAGACCGTCTGATAGCGTTCGCCGTCCTCCAGCTCCTCCTTGATGTAAGGCGGGAGGGGCATTTTGCCCAGCCGCTCCAGCGTCTCCAGAAAAATTCCCTCGTAGTTGAACCGGATCAGGCGGTTGCCGCCCTCCACCTCTTCCAGCACCTCGGCGGTCAGTTCGCCCTCGCCGAAGATGATCTTCGCGCCGGGCTTCAGCTTTCGCCCCGGCCGCACCAGGCACTCCCATACCTTGTCGCCCCGGTCGATAAGCAGCAGCACCTCACATGCGCCGCCGGTCTCCCGGCGGCCCAGCAAGCGGGCGGGCAGTACCCGGCTGTCGTTGAGCACCAGACAGTCGCCGGGCCGCAACAGGGACGGCAGGTCGTAAAAATGCATATGATGGGTCTCCCCCGTCACCTTGTCCAGCGTCAGCAGCCGGGAACCGTCCCGGCGCTCCAGCGGCGTCTGCGCGATCAGTTCCTGCGGCAGGTCAAAATAGAAATCATGCGTTTTTAACATTATCCGATCGTAACTCCCGTATAATAGAATTCCAGTATCTGCTGGTAAGTATAGCCCTGCTGGGCCATGGCGTAAGCGCCGTACTGGCTCATGCCCACGTTGTGGCCCCAGCCCGCGCCCTTGAACATGAATACAGAGCCCGCCGCGCCGGTGGTCGTACCGGAACCTGTAGAGCCGAGCTGCTCCACGCCGCTGGCGGTGATGACACAGCCATCCGTCACCACGGAAATATTTCCGTTTCCGTCGATGACAGACATACCGGCGGAAAAATCAGCTGGTTCGCTCCCGTTGATCGTCCAGCCGCCGGAGGACGGCTTGTCCGTTGACGTTCCGTCGCTGGTCACCGTATAATGGATAGAGCGCAGGGACAGCAGCGTGCGGCACTTGCTGCCGCCGCCGGAAGTGTTGTAGACGGTCCACGATTTCTGGTTTGCGTCCACAAAGGTCAGCGCCGTCACGTTGCCTGTGGCGCTCAGCGCCGTATGTACCTCTGTGATCAGGCCGCATTTTTCGTAGCCCGCCGCGATGAGCTTCGCCTGAAGCTCCGCACCGGTAAAGCTGGCGGACCAGTTGTAGTTGGGGATGGACACCAGCGCTTCGTAGGGATCTTCCTTGCCCTGAAGATAAGGGATATCCTTGCCCCAGACGTTCAGCGCGGACTCGCTGCCGCCGCCGTTGGAGGAAGAATACACCGCGTCGCAGTACTGGCCGTTATACATCATGGTCACGCCGCTGGTGCCGTCTACCGCTTCCGCCACCTTGGCCGTCTGACTTCCGCTGTAAACGCCCTTGTACGCCTGACAGCAGGTGGTGTCGCACAGGTCAAAGCCGTAGTTGCGCTGATGGGCGGTATTGATGTGGGTCAGCGCGTAAGTGCGGGCGCACACCGCCTGAGCCTTCAGCGCCTCCACCGGCCAGGACGGTGACATTTCGTAGGGCACCACGCCCGCGACGTAGTCGTCCAGCGGGATCATGTTCACGATATTCATCCCGCCGCCGGAGGCCAGCGTAAAGCGGATGCCGCCGTAATAGGGATAGCCGCACTTAACCACCGTTTTTTCGCCGGTCAGCGAGTAGGGGCGGATGCCCAGATTGGCGGCGGAATACCCGTCGTAGGCGTAGACCGCCATGCCGGTGCTGTTGTCAAGAACCGTTATGCCGCCGGTGAACGCATCCATCTGCACCGTCAGCGCCCCAGACGCGCAGCTGGTCAGCGGCACGAAATCGTTCGCATCATCATAGTAGCCGATCTCAAAGCCGTCACCCGTCACCAACCGCAGCTCCACCGAATCCTTGGCGCTGCTTCCGAAGTAAATACCGATGCGCATCATCTGCCCGCCGAGTCCGGAATAAGTTGGCTCCGTGACCGGATCGTACCACGCGGCAGACGCCGCGGCCATGGACAAAGCGGCGGCTGCCAGCGCCAGAGACACAATTTGCACGAATTTTTTTCTCATAGACCGCTCCATTTCTCTGCTTTCCGGGGAAAGGCGAAATTGACACTTTAGTGTGTTGATGCTATGATAAACCAAATACGGTCGGCGATTTCCGGCATATCGGCCCGGCAGACCGCAAACCTTGTTACATTATAGTACAGAACGATCCTGTGTTTCAACTACAATCTTCACTTAAATTTGGCCCATTGGGCCGCGGGAGGTTTTTCAAATGAAAAAATATAAAGTAGGCGTCATCGGCGGCACCGGCATGGTGGGCCAGCGGTTCGTCACCCTGATGGCAGATCACCCCTGGTTCCAGCTCACCGTCATCGCCGCCAGCCCCCGCTCTGCCGGGAAGCGTTATGAGGACGCAGTGGCCGGGCGCTGGGCCATGGATACCCCCATCCCCGAAAACGCCAGGGACATCGTTCTCATGAGCGCGCAGGACGATGTGGAGAAGATCGCCGCCATGGTGGACTTTGTCTTTTCCGCCGTGGATATGAAAAAGGAAGAGATCAAGGCGCTGGAGGAGGCCTATGCCAAGTTCGAGTGCCCCGTGGTGTCCAACAACTCCGCCCACCGCTGGACTCCTGACGTGCCCATGGTCATCCCCGAGGTCAACGCCGACCACCTGAAGGTGATCGACGCCCAGCGCAAGCGTCTGGGCACCAGACGAGGCTTCATCGCCGTCAAGTCCAACTGCTCCATCCAGAGCTACGTCCCCGCCCTCTCCCCCCTCCGGGAGTTCGGCATCGAGAAGATTCTGGTCTGCACCTATCAGGCCATCTCCGGCGCAGGCAAGACCTTTGCCACATGGCCGGAAATGGTGGATAACCTCATTCCCTATATCGGCGGCGAGGAGGAAAAGAGCGAGCAGGAGCCGCTGAAGGTCTGGGGCCGGGTGGAAGACGACGTCATCGTCAACGCGGACGCCCCCGCTATCACCGCCCAGTGCCTGCGCGTTCCCGTCTCCAACGGTCACACCGCCGCCGCCTTTGTCACCTTCAAAAATAAACCCACCATGGAGCAAATGAAAGAGGCATGGCGGACCTATAGGGGCCGCCCGCAGGAGCTTGATCTGCCCACCGCTCCCAAGCAGTTCCTGAACTACTTTGAAGAGCCCGACCGCCCGCAGGTGAAGCTGGACCGTGATCTGGAGGGCGGCATGGCCGTCTCCATCGGCCGCCTGCGTCCGGATACCCAGTATGACTACAAATTCGTCTCCCTGTCCCACAACACACTCCGGGGCGCAGCGGGCGGTGCCGTCCTGCTGGCAGAGCTGCTGTGCGCCGAAGGGTACATCGAACCCCGTGACTGATCTTTTCTGAAAGGACTGATGCCATGAGAACACCTGTTTTTTCCGGCGCCTGCACCGCTCTGGTCACTCCCTTCGAGACCGGCGGAGCCATCAACTACGATGCGTTCGGAAAACAGATCGACAACCAGATCGCCGCCGGTGTGGACGCGGTATGCGTCTGCGGCACCACCGGCGAATCTGCCACCATGAGCATCCGCGAACACTTTGCCGCCGTGGAATTCTGCGTCAAACGCGTCGACCGCCGGGCAAAGGTCATTGCCGGAACGGGCAGCAACGACACCTCCGCGGCAATTTATCTGACAGAGCACGCGCAGGACGCCGGAGCGGACGCCGCGCTGCTGGTGACGCCCTATTACAACAAGGCCAGCCAGGCCGGTCTCATCCGGCATTACGAAGCCATCGCCGGCCGCGTGGATATTCCCCTGATCCTTTACAATGTGCCCGGCCGCTCCGGCGTGTCCTTCACTGCCGAGACCTACCGCGCGCTGTCCGAAAACCCAAAGATCAACGGCGTCAAGGAAGCCTCAGGAAACCTCTCGCTGGTGACCCACACCCGCTCCCTCTGCGGGGATGATTTCTACATCTGGTCGGGCAACGACGATCAGGTGGTGCCCATG
>CAKUPH010000088.1 GCA_934675115.1 uncultured Oscillospiraceae bacterium
CTGAAACTCGCAGGTCGATGTGCGACCATAGGGATGCGAACCGAACGCTCTCCCAACTGAGCTATGGGCCCATATTTACTTGACGTTTCCAAACGTACCTGCTTATTATAACAGAAAAAAATGATTTGTAAAGAGAATTTCCAAATAATTTTTCGCGGCACGGGCGCATGCTGCCGGCACAAAAGCCCGTAGATTTTGACGCCATAGGAAAAGTGACCAAAAACGGTGGAAAATATAAGGATCACTGCGGTTTATAAAGAAAATAGTAAGCGAGTTGATACAAAGTTAACGAAATGTTAAGGGAATCTTTCTTTACGCCCGGTGAAAAAAGGGGTATACTGGTGAAAATTTAGAGAGCGAAGGAATCGGACTATGTTTCAACGACAAATGAAGCCACGGGATGAGGAGCGCCCGCGCCGGGACGAAGAGGCCCCGGTGCGGGAGACGCAGGCGGAGGACGCCGCCCCCCGCCGGATGGAACGTTTTTTCCCGGATCCCAAGACGGGGCTTACCTCAGCGCAGGCGGCGGAGCTGCTCCGGAACGGATATGGCAATCAGGCGGAGGACCCAAACACCAAGACCACCCGGCAGATTATCCGGGAGAACACCCTGACGTTTTTCAACCTGGTCTTCGTGGTGCTGGCGGTACTGCTCATCATCGCGGGGAGCTTTACCGACATGGCCTTTCTGGTCATCGCCATTGTCAACTCCCTCATCGGCATCATCCAGCAGCTGCGCTCCCGGGCGACCCTCGCCAAGCTGAACCTGCTGGCGGAGGCCAAGGTCAAGGTGGTGCGGGATGGGCAGCTGGGTACCGTGCCCATCCACAAGCTGGTGCGGGAGGACATCGTGGAGCTGTCCGCCGGCGACCAGATCCCTGCCGACGGGCCGGTGCTGTCCGGTCAGGTGCAGGTCAATGAGGCCCTGCTCACCGGCGAGGCGGATGCCATCACCAAAAACCCCGGCGATCCGCTGCTGTCCGGCAGCTTTATCGTCTCCGGCAAGTGCCGGGCCAGAATGGACAAGGTGGGAGCGGAGAGCTACGCCTCCCGGCTGGCCCAGAAGGCCCGGGCGGACACCGGCGTGAGCAAATCCCAGATGATGCAGTCGCTGGACCGGCTGATCCGGGTCATCGGCTTCGCCCTGATCCCCATCGGCGTGGCCCTGTTCTGCAACGAGTATTTTGTCCAGAAAAATACCTTTACCGAGGTCATTCCCTCGGTGGTGGCCGCCCTCATCGGCATGATCCCAGAAGGGCTGTACCTGCTGACCAGCGTGGCACTGGCGGTGTCCGTCATGCGCCTTGCCCAGCGGAAAACGCTGGTCCACGAGATGAGCGCCATCGAGACGCTGGCCCGGGTGGACGTGCTGTGCGTGGATAAGACGGGCACCATCACCCAGCCGGAGATGAACGTCCGTGAGGTGGTGTACCTCGACGAGGAGGAGTACCCCAAGCAGCGGGTGGAGGACATCCTCAACGCCTGCTACACCGCGCTGGACGCGGACAATGACACCGCCCGGGCCATGGCCGCCCGGTTCAACAAGCCCTCCCGCTGGCCGGTGGAGCGCACCGTACCCTTTACCTCGGCCACCAAGTGGTCCGCCGTGGTGTTCCGGGGGCAGGGCTCCTACGTCATCGGCGCGCCGGAGTTTATTCTGGGCGGGGAGTACAGCCTGCTGGAGCCGCTGGCCACGCCCTATCAGAACGAGGGCTGCCGGGTGCTGCTGGTGGCTAGGTGCGACACGCCGCCCACGCAGGGCTCCCTCACCGGCGTCATCGACCCGGTGGCGCTGGTGGTCATCAGCAACCCCATCCGGCCGGAAGCGCCGGAGACCTTCCAGTATTTTGCCAAGCAGGGGGTGGCCATCAAGGTCATCTCCGGCGACAACCCGGCCACCGTCTCGCAGGTGGCCATGCAGGCGGGCATCAGCGGGGCGGAGCGGTACGTGGACGCGGCCACCCTTAAAGATCCCGCGGACTACGCAAGGGCGGTGCGGGACTACACCGTGTTCGGCCGGGTGACGCCGGACCAGAAGCGCAATCTGGTGAAGGCTCTCCAGAAGGCGGGCCGCACCGTGGCCATGACCGGCGACGGCGTCAACGACGTGCTGGCCCTCAAGGACGCGGACTGCGGCATCGCCATGGCCTCCGGCTCGGAGGCCGCCTGTCAGGTGGCGCAGGTGGTGCTGCTGGACTCCAATTTCGCCTCCATGCCCCACGTGGTGGAGGAGGGGCGGCGGGTCATCAACAACATCCAGCGCTCCGCAGCACTGTATCTGGTAAAGAACATCATGTCCTTCTTCCTGTCCCTCATCACGCTGTTCGCAGGCTTCCCATACCCCTTCGTGCCCATCCAGCTGTCCCTCATCAGCGCCGTGACCATCGGCATCCCGTCCTTCGTGCTGGCGCTGGAGCCCAACCACGAGATGGTCCGGGGCAAATTCATGCAGAACGTCCTGCGCCGGGCGCTGCCCGGGGGATTGACCAACATCCTTCTCATCGTGGGCATTGAGCTGTTCACCATGGCATTTACCTTTGAGCGGGCCACGCTGTCCACCCTCGCCACCGTCATCATGGGCGAGGTGGGCCTGCTGGTGCTGTACCACATCTCCCGGCCCATGGACTGGAAGCGGTGGCTGCTGATCGGCTCCATGACGGCGGCCTTCGCGCTGTCGGTTCTGGCCTTCGGGCCGTTCTTCCAGCTCACGCCGCTGGACTTCCAGTCCGGGCTGGTCATCATAGTGTTCCTGCTGCTGACGCCGTCGGTCATCTGGTTCTTTGAGCGGCTGTTCGAGCTGGGCAGCGCGGCGCTGGGGCTATGGTCGTCCGGCCGCCGGACGGCAAAGGGCAGACGCCGGAGCGGCTGAAAAACCCTGCGGCGTTTCCGGAGATTACGCGGAAGTACGGCGGGATAAAGTAAAAGCAAGTTTGAAAACGCGGCATATTTTCCGGAAAATGGGGAAATATGCTGTGTTTTTACAATAAATGCTTTAGCAAAGCAATGCAGAGCATTGACGAAGTGCAAAATGTTGGGTAAACTGTAAGCCAGATTCGCAAAGGAGAGGGTTCATTGACATGAAAGAAAGAGAGAGTTTTTCCTCCCGGCTGGGCTTCGTGCTCATTTCCGCCGGGTGCGCCATCGGGCTGGGCAACGTCTGGCGCTTCCCGTACATCACGGGCAAGTACGGCGGCGCGGCCTTCGTGCTGGTTTATCTGCTGTTTCTGGTGATCCTCGGCCTGCCCGTCATGGTGACGGAGTTTTCCGTGGGCCGGGCCAGCAGGCAGAGCATCGCCACATCCTTCCACACGCTGGAGCCCAAGGGCAGCAAGTGGCACATTTACAGCTGGTTCGGCCTTGCGGGCAACTACCTGCTGATGATGTTCTACACCTCGGTGGCGGGCTGGCTGGTGCTGTACTGCATCAAGATGGCCAGGGGCGACTTCGCGGGCCTTGACGCCGCCGGTGTGGCCGGGCAGTTCGGCGAAATGCTCACCCGCCCGGGACTGATGGCCGCGTTCATGGCGGGCGTGGTGCTGGTGTGCATGTTCGTGTGCTCCCGGGGCCTTCAGAACGGCGTGGAGAAGGTCAACAAGGTCATGATGCTGTGCCTGCTGGCGGTAATGGCGGTGCTGGTGGTGCGCTCCGTGACGCTGGACGGCGCGGGCGCGGGCCTTGAGTTCTACCTCAAGCCCAACTTCCACAACATGATGTATGATTCCGACGGCAAGTTCATTCTGGGCGAGGCCATTTACGCCGCCATGGGTCAGGCGTTCTTCACCTTGTCGCTGGGCATCGGCGCGCTGGCCATTTTCGGCAGCTACATCGGCCGGGACCACACCCTCATGGGCGAGGCCCTGCGGGTGTCCATTCTGGACACCGTTGTGGCATTTGTGGCGGGCCTCATCATTTTCCCCGCCTGCTTTGCCTACGGCGTGGCGGCGGACAGCGGCGCGAACCTGATTTTCATCACCCTGCCCAACGTGTTCGACTCCATGCCCCTGGGCCAGGTGTGGGGTGCGCTGTTCTTCGTGTTCCTGTCCTTCGCCGCCCTGTCCACCATCATCGCGGTGTTCGAGAACATCATTTCCTTCGGCATGGACAAGTGGGGCTGGAGCCGCGGGAAGGCCGCCCTCGTCAACACCGTGGCCATCCTGGTGCTGTCCATGCCCTGCGTGCTGGGCTTCAACGTGTGGAGCTCCGTGCAGCCCCTCGGCGCGGGCACGTCCATCATGGATCTGGAGGACTTCCTCATCAGCGACAACCTCCTGCCGCTGGGCTCTCTGGTGTACCTGCTGTTCTGCGTGTCCAAAAAGGGTTGGGGCTGGGACAACTTCATTGCCGAAGCCAACGCGGGGGAGGGCGTGAAATTCCCCCGGAGTGTCCGCGGGTACGTCACGTGGGTGCTGCCCTTCATTATGGTGCTCATCTTCATCGTGGGCTACTGGAACCGGTTCTTCGCATAAGAAAACAGATAAAAAAGCTCCCGCGGCGTATGCCGCGGGAGCTTTTTCGCGTTTTGGAAGGGTCACTGCGCCGGAGTGCTGACGGCGCGGATCTTGCCGTTGGCGGAGCTGTCGGTGTAGAGCAGGAGGGTGGTGGAGTAGATGCGGGCGTCGGTCAGGCTGGAGAACCAGCTGCCGGCCTGCGGGTTGTAGCAGATCACCCCGTCGGCCACCTCGTAGGTCTTGTTGTTGACCCGGACGTAAGTCACGCCGTTCATGGTGTAGAAGTCGGAGGAGTTGGCCTTGCCGATGGAGCTGAGCATGGACTGGACCACGGCGAACTCGTTGCCGTCCTGATTGATGAGGGCGATGGTGCCGAAGCCGCTGGGGACCACGATGTTGTTGAGGGTGTCATAGGTCTTGACGCCGCTGCTGTTGATGAACTTAAGCTGATAGATGGTTCTGGTCATCATGTTGCCGTCGTCATCCAGATAGTAGCCGTTCTCGTCCACCTTGTAGCCGTAGGCGTCGAAGTAGGAGACTTCCTCGCCCTCCTTTACCTCAGTGTACGGCTCCTTGCCCTTGCCGGAGATGTGGGAGGCAGCTTCGATCCAGCCGTAGTCGTCGGCGGAGATCAGGTCGCCGGTGAAGTTGTTCAGGATGATGATGTCCACGCGGCCGGAGGCGTCCTTGTGATAGCCGCTGATGGAGGCGGCGGGGACGGTGGCGGGCAGGGAGCTGAGCGCAACCTCCTTGATGACGACCTCGCCGTTGATGTAGCCGCGGTCGAAGATCTTCACGCTGTCGCTGACGAACAGGCTGCCCAGCCGCATGGAGGACTTCTCGAAGCTCCCGGCGGCGTAGCTCAGGTTCAGGGGATTCAGGGCCATCACGCCGCGGGTATAGGAGGAGACGGTCACCAGCTGACCGGCATACTTCTCGGCGTTTTCAGCGTTCACCTTCAGCGTCACGTTGGTGCCGATGAGCTTGATGGTGTCGCCGCTGACCACGCCCATGGCGTTGCCGGAGACGTTGACGCCGCTGCTCCAGAGGCCGTTGTTCCAGCCGCTGCCGGAGGTGACGGCGCTGGCCACCTGACCGTCGGCGGTGAAGAGCAGGGTGAAGGTCTGGCCCAACTTGAACTGGGCGACGGTATCCATGGCGTTGGCCATGACCGTAAAGGTGTTGCCGCCGCAGGCGGTGACGGTGGCAGGGGCGCTGGGGGAGGGGGCGGCGTTCTCGTACACGCAGGACAGCCGTACATCGCACAGGGTGATGACCTTGGAGATGGGATCGTAGGTGGCCACGTCGTAGGGCTTGACCTCGCTCATGGAGATGGTGCTGCCGTTCTTGCGGATGGTGTAGCCCAGCTCGTTCCCGGTGAGGGGATAGAAGTCGGCGGCGCTGGGGGAGGTGCTGACGATCACGTAGCCGCTCTCGGTGCTGGCCACGTTGCGGAACAGGCCAATGACCTTGCCGTCCTTCAGGTAGATGGTGACCACGTCGCCCGCCTTCAGGTTGGGGGTCTGCTCCTTATAGGTGCTGGTGTCGCCGGTGGTGCCCACGTAAACGGGGGTGTCGTCGGCCACGGTGTAGCGGGTGCCGGCGGTGGTGTGCAGGTAGCTGGCCTGGGGCGCGCGGGAGAGGGTGACGGTGATGCAGCTGGAGCTGTCCACCAGCAGTGTGACGAAGTGGCCGTTCTTATCCAGCAGAGCGTCGCCGCGCTGGCCCACGAGACTGTTGTCCAGCACGCCGGCGGGGCGGTAGAAGCCGCCGTCGGAGGTGGTGACCCAACTGCTCTGGCCGTTAACGGTGCTGTCGGTGGACAGCACGATGACGTCGTCCACCAGCGTGCCCAGATTGGCGGCGTAAGCCTTATCGCCGCCCTTGGGGGCGATGGCCAGCATCCGGGTAAAGAGCCGCGCGGCCTGTCCCCGGGTGATGGCGGCGGAGTTGGTGACGATATTCAGCCCCTCGTCCAGCTTCAGCTCGGAGGCGGTGCGGATGGCGCCGTAGGGCCAGGAGCTGGCGGCCTCGGAGGCGTAGCCCAGAATGCGCAGGATGAGGGTGACGGCCTCCTGATAGGAAATGTTGCGGTTGGGCTCGAACTTGCCGTTGCCCACGCCGGTCATCAGCCGGGCGTTGCTGGACTCATCCACCACCATGGTGGCGGCCAGATTCACGTAGCCCCGGCCCCAGTGGGTGCCGGGCACGTCGGTGAAGATGGTGCGGTTCATCTGGGCCTTGGCCTGATCGCCCTTGCCCATGATCTCGATGGCCATCTTGCAGAAGGCCACCCGGGTCAGCGGGTCCCCGGGCATGAAGTCGCCGTTTTCGTTGCCGCTGACCACGCCGAGGGCAGCCAGCGTGTCCGCCGCCCGGGACTCCTCGGGGTCGGCGACATCGGGGAAGTAGCCCGCCTGCACCGGCGCGGCGGACAGGGCGAACACAGTGGCCGCCGCCAGCACCAATGCGAAAATTCGTTTGAGTTTCGTCATTTGCAGTTGATCTCCTCTCTTATTCTGCCCGCAGGGCTTCCACCGGCTGGAGGCCGGAGGCCTTGACCGCGGGATAAAGGCCGAACAAAATACCCAGCACTACGGAGAACGCGAAGGCGCCGATGGTGATGCCGGCGCTGGGCCACAGGATCATGCCCTCCAGCAGGAACTTTCCGGCGATGAGCGAGCCCATGTACCCCAGTATGATGCCGATGATGCCGCCGATACCGCAGATGACGGCGGCCTCGATCAGGAACTGGACGATGATGCTCTTGCGCTCTGCGCCGATGGCCTTGCGGATGCCGATCTCGCGGGTGCGCTCGGTGACGGTGACCAGCATGATATTCATGATGCCGATGCCGCCCACCAGCAGGGAGATGGCGGCGATGCCGCCCAGCACCATGGCCTGCATGGCGTTCTGGTTCTTTAGGTCGTCGGCGCTGGCGTTGTCGCTGCGGACGGAGCAGTAGCCGTTGTCGCTGTTGATGAAGCCGTTGAGGTAGGCGGAGATCTTGGTCATGGCCTGCACGGTGGCCTCGGCAGAGCGGGCCTTGACCACGTAGCTGCTCATCTGCTGGTTGTTGTTCAGGGTGCGGTTGAAGGTATAGGGGATGACGATGACGTTGTCAAGCTCCGGCCAGTATTCCACATCCATGGCCTCATACCAGCCCACCACGAGGAAGGACTGGCCGTTGAGCAGGATGGTCTCGCCCACGGGGTCCACGAAGTCGAAGAGCTTTTCCTTCACGCCGCTGCCCAGCACGCACACCGGGTTGGTCTTGTCGATGTCGAGGAAGGACAGCTCCCGGCCGCCGCCCAGCTTGTAGTTGTTGCACACGCCGTACTGGTCGGAGCCCAGTTGGACGGAGATGCGGTTCGCCCAGTCGTCCCAGTTCTGCGTCGAGAAGGACTTGGCCCCGTACTGGATGGTGATGGCGTTGCCCACCTCCATGTTCGGGGTGACGCCCAGCACCAGATCCTGAAGGCCGAGGCAGTACTCGTACAGCAGCTCGGATACGCTGCCGGAGGTTTCATACCACTGATAGGCGTCCACGCTGATCTTGTTGTCGCCCATCTTTTCATAGTATTCCATGGTTTTCTTGTTCTGGCCCTGCACCACGGACACCATGATGACCACCGAGGCCACGCCGATGATGATGCCCAGCATGGTCAGGAAGGAACGGGTCTTCTTGGCGGCGATGGATTTGAAGGCCATCTTGAATGCCTGCATGAGATTCACAGCCAATCCACCTCCTGAGGCGCGTCGGAAATGATCCTGCCGTCGCTGAGCCGGACCACCCGGGGCGCGGTGGCGGCGATGCCGTCGTCGTGGGTGATGAGCAGGATGGTGGTGCCCTCCCGGTAGAGGTCCCGGAGGATCTCCAGCACGTGGTGGCCGGTTTTGGAGTCCAGCGCGCCGGTGGGCTCGTCGGCCATGATGATGGGGGGATGGGTGGCGATGGCCCGGGCGATGGCCACCCGCTGCTGCTGGCCGCCGGACATCTGACTGGGCTTGTGGTGGGCCCGGTCATCCATCCCCACCCGGGCCAGCGCCTCCATGGCAATGTCGGCCCGCTGGCTGATGGGGGTGCCCCGGTAGATGAGGGGGAGGATGACGTTGTCCAGCGCGTCCAGCTCCTGAATGAGGTTGTAGCCCTGGAAAATGAAGCCGATCTCCCGGTTCCGGATGCGGGCAAGCTCCTTGTCGGACAGGGACGTGACGTCGGTGTCGTCCAGATAGTACTCGCCGTAGGTGGGGATGTCCAGGCAGCCCAGCACGTTCATCAG
>CAKUPH010000089.1 GCA_934675115.1 uncultured Oscillospiraceae bacterium
CATATCCTTCATATCTTTTTATTCACTTGTCCAATATGTATTGTAGTCCTACAACAGACGCCCCCCGTCCTTCAAACCCCCTCTTGTCCAAATCCGCCCAATGTGGTATGATAAATTAATACGACCGCCGCGGGGTCTGCCCGCGTCAAGAAAGGAACACCGATCATGGAACACAGCTATCTCAACGCCGGGGAGCTCGCCTTCGTGCTGGACACGCTGGACGACTTCAGGGAGCGGGTCCTCCGCCTGAAGGCCCGGGCCGCCAACCCCATCGACCTGCACAACGCCGAAGCCAGCCTTGCCGCTCTGGCCACCGCCGGAGAAAAGCTCAAAAACGGGCAGGAGGACTTTACCCGGGACGAGGCAAAGAATATTTACAGCGCCCTGACCAACCGCCGCCGCTTCATCAACGCCATGCTGGACTCCGAAGCCATGAAGGAGGACAAGCGGGAGGACATCCAGAACGCGTGGCGGCTGTCCAACTCCGCCATCCGGAGCATCACCGCCGTCCTCGCCGAAGCGGGCATCGACGCCGCCAAGCTGTAAGCGCAGGCCCAAAAACACGCACAACAAAGGAGGGCCTCATGGATCTGCGACAGCTTCGCTACTTCGTAGCGGTCGCCCACCTGCTGAATTTCAGCCGGGCGGCGGAATCCCTGCACATTTCCCAATCCACCCTCAGCCAGCAGATCGCCGAACTGGAGGCGGAGCTGGGCGGGCCGCTGTTCCTGCGGAACAAGCGCAGCGTCCGCATCACGGGCGCCGGCATGGCCCTTCTGGAGGAGGGCGAGTCGCTGCTGTATCAGTTCGACGACATGGCCCGGCGCATCAGCCAGATGAACCACGCGGAGCAGGAGGCCCAGACCCTGTCCATCGGCGTGGACACCTATGACGAGGAGCTGGAACGGCTCAACGTCATCTCCGCCATTGCCGAGCTCCACCGCACCATCCCAACGGCGGTCATCAACCTGAAGACCGTCCCCTACAAAGCCTCCTCCGGCGCGCTCCGGCACCACGACATCGACGTGGGCCTGTATACCGTCCCCGCCGGAGCGGAGCAGGAGCTGACCGCTTTTTACCGGGTGCTCCAGCGGGAGCGCATCTCCCTCATCGTCTCCAACGAGGTGATGAAAGAGCACCAGGACTGGACGGCCTCCGATATCATCCAGTCCATGACTCTTTATCTTCAGACCGGCGATGTCCGCTGGAACAGCTACTTTATCCAGACCATCCAGCGCATCTGCCCCGGCGCAAAATACGACTACGCCGACTCCTTCCAGATGATCTCCAACTACGTGGATCTGGGCATGGGCTACTACGTGTCCACCGACGCGCTGGCCGGAAACCGCCGCCGGAAGGCGACCACAGATATCGAGATCACCGATGACCGCTTCGGCGCATGCAACCTCGCCATCTTCGATCCAAAGGACAAAAATCCACTGCTCAGCCTGTTTCTGGAACGGCTCTGAGCCCGTCGGACACACAAAACCGCACCAGCACGATCCCGGAGAGTCCCTCTCCGGGATTGTTTATTATACACAGCAATTTTCAAGTTCACAGCGTCTCTATCGTGAATTATCGCTTATTCCGATAACTTGAAATCGGAAATAACCATTTCACTTCCGTCCCGGGGCATGGTATCTTAATACCAAAGAGCAGCTCTTAACCGCAACCAATCACATACAAAAAAGAGATGACTAAGGGAGGTCTTTCTAAATGGCAGGAAAGCTTTCGTGGCGGGAACGGATCGCCTATACCATCGGCGGTCTCGGCCTGCAGACGGTTTATATGTTCATTACGACCTATTTCCAGGCATTCATGACGGACACGCTGGGCATCGGCGCAGGCGCCGCCGGCATCATTCTGGTGATCGCCCGTATCTGGGACGGCATCAACGATCCCATGTGCGGCGTGCTGGCCGACAAGACCCGCACCCGCTGGGGCTCCTACCGCCCGTGGGTGGTGGGCGGCGTCATCCCCGCCGCCGTGTTCGGCGTGCTGTGCTTCTTCTCCCCCAACGCCGGCGTCACCGCCAAGATCATTTACATCGCCATCGTTTACATCTGCTTCGGCATGAGCTTCACCGCCTTTGACATGCCCTTCGGCTGTCTGGCCAACACCATGACCGAGGACTACGACGAGCGCGGCCTGCTGGGCGTGCTCCGTGAGATCGGCTCCAACGCCGGTCAGCTGGTGGCCGCTCAGGTGGGCGGCGCCATCCTCGGCGCCATCTGCGGCGTGGGCGCGTACACCTCCGGTGCCTATATGGCCGCCGCAGCCGTGCTGGGCGCCATCATGGTGGCCAGCCTGGTCTTCTGCGTCATCAACTGCAAGGAGCGCGTCCCCAATCCGGGCGACCCCATCTCCTTCAAGATGGCGTTCAAGGGACTGTTCTCCAACAAGCATGCCCTCCAGCTGGGCGTGATCGTCTTTATGTTCATCCTGTTCCTGGCATTCCACATGGGCTGGGTCTACTACTACGCCGTGTGGTATCTGGGCAACCCCATGCTCATCGCCCCCCTCATCACCTGCGTCACCGCCCCCGCCATCGTGGTGCTGTTCTTCACCGCCAAGATCATGCAGGCGCTGGGTAAGAAAAACACCATCATTCTGGGCGGCGCCATCCTGATCCTGGCCGGCATCCTGTTCCTGATCGGCGGCACCAGCGTGACCATGGCCTACGCCGCCTCCATCGTGGCCGGTATCGGCCAGTCCTTCCCGCTGGCCGCCGTGTGGGCCTGCATCCCCGACGCCGCCGATGTGGGCGAGGCCGCCACCGGCATCCGGTGCCCCGGCATGCTGTTCACCTATACCTCCTTCATGCTGAAGGTGGCGGGCGCCCTGTGCGGCGGCCTTGCCTCCCTGTTTCTGGTGATCTTCGGCTATGACGGAATGGCCGCGGCCCAGACCGCCAGCTGCGTTCAGGGCATCTACTGGGTCAACGGCCTGATGGTCGCCATCCCCGGCCTGCTGATCATCCTGTGCACCCTGCCCTACAAGCTGGACCGCAAGGCCGTGCAGGAGGCCACCGCCAAGCTGCAGGCCGCCAGAGAAAAGGTCCAGAAGTAACCAATATTTATTCCGGGGACCGCGCCGCGCACCGCTCCGGCGCGGTCCTTCCGCACTGCCGCACACAGGCGGCGCACGCATACCATAATACCTTAGGAGGATAACGAAAATGAGACAGGAACCGATCAGAGCCGTCGCCCTCGGCTGCGGCCGGATGGGCCGGCTGGGCATCCAGCTGATGCATAAAAAGGGCATCCGCATCGTGGGCGCGGTGGACACCAACCCCGCCCTGCTGGGGCAGGACGTGGGTGAGTACGCCGAGCTGGGCTGCAAGCTGGGCGTGACCATCTCCGATGATCTGGAGGCTGTGCTGGACAGCTGCAGACCCGACATCGTCATCGCCGCACTGTTCAGCTTTGTGGACAAGTGCGAGCCGTTTTTCAACCCCGTGCTCTCCCGGGGCATCAACCTGCTGACCACCTGCGACGAGGCCCACTACTCATGGAACACCTCCCCCGCATCCACCAACCGGCTGGATAAGCTGGCCCGGGATCACGGCTGCACCATCTGCGGCTCCGGCCTGCTGGATGTATTCTGGATGCAGCTGCCGCTGCTCATGGCCTCCGGCATGATGTCCATCACCCGAATCGAGGGCACCACCACCTTCAATACCGACGAATACGGCCCGGCGCTGGCCGAGGCCTACAACATCGGAAAAACGCCGGAGGAATTTGCCGCCCTGATGAGCGGCGCGGCCCAGCCCGACGGCTTCCTCATGCGGGCCACCAACGATGCCATCTGCGCCCGGCTCGGCCTGACCCCCACCGGCCACAGGATCGAAATGCTCCCCTACCTCGCCCCCCGGGAGATCTACTCCACCGCACTGGGCCGCACCATCCCCGCCGGTGACCTCCGGGGCACGCAGGAGGTAGTGACCACCACCACCCAGCAGGGCATCGAGATCGTCACCTCCGACATCGGCTACGTCTACGCCGACGGCGAGGGCGATGTGTGCACATGGAAGCTCTCCGGCCTGCCGGACGTGGAGGTCAGCGTCCCCAACCTGAATTCCTATATCTTCACCATGGGCAATCTGGTCAACCGCATCCCGGACGTCATCCGGGCGGAGCCGGGCTTTGTGACCACCAGCGAGCTCGGCATGGCGCACTACTACGCCCACCCCATGGAGCTGTATCTTTAAAAAAGGAGGATCTCCACATGGACAGACCGGTAAAGATCGCCCACTTCGGCGTGGGCCGGATGGGGCGGATGATCACCCAGTACGAGCTGGACAAACAGGGCGGCATCGTCGCCGCCTTTGACACCAACCCCGAGCTGATCGGCCGGGATCTTGGCGAGATCCTCAGTCTTGCCTCCCTCGGCGTGGCCGTCTCCCCCATGGATGACGCCGCCCGTGTGCTGGCCGAAACGAAGCCCGATATCTGCACCGTTTCCACCAAGGGAACACTGGCGGAAATGCGGGACATCATGGAGACCTGCTGCCGCGCCGGAGCCAACGTGGTCACCATCGGCGAGTGCGCCGCGTGGCCGTGGACCACGGAGCCGGAGCTGACCCGGGAGTTGGACGCGCTGGCCAAGGAATGCGGCGTGACCATCAGCGCCAGCGGCTACCCCGACATCTTCTGGCAGAACCTCGTCCTCACGCTGGCCGGGGCACAGGAGAAGATCACCCGCATCCACGGCACCGTCACCTACAACGTGGAGCAGTACGGCCCCCACTTCATCGTGGGCCACGGCGTCGGCCTGAGCCAACAGGCGTTTGACGAAAAATTTCAGGAGAAAAACGCCCCCGGCGGCTACGGAGCCAACTGCATGCCCGGCGACCCCAACGGCTGGCTGTGCAATGCGCTGGGCCTCACCGTCACGGAGCAGGTCATGCGCAACGTTCCCCGCCTGTCCGACAAGGCGGTGTGGTGCGAAAGCTACGGCCGGGACATTCTGCCCGGTCAGGTGCTGGGCACCGCCAACGTGGTCTCTACGCAGACAGAAGAGGGCATCACCGTGGAGATGGAGGTGTGCGGCAAGATCTACGCTCCCGGCGAAACGGACGCCCTCACCTGGGAGTTTGAGGGTGTCCCCGGCCTGAAGATCGTCGTCGCGGAGCCGGACACGCCGGTGTTCACCGCCGCCTCCCCGGTCAACCGCATTCCTCAGGTCATCAATGCCCGGCCCGGATACGTGACCACCAACGAGCTTCCCATCGCGCCCTATCTGGTGAAGCCCATGAACGAATATGTGAATTGAGGTGCTTAGAATGGATCGGAACGTCAGGATCGTACAGTGGGGCATCGGCAAAATGGGTCGTCTCATGGCGCGCTATGCCGTGGAGCACGGCGGCGAACTGGTGGGCGGCATCGTCCACAGTGAAAAGGACGCCGGGCAGGACGTGGGCGTCATAGCCGGCATGGCCCCGCTCGGCGTGCTGACTGTAACGGCAGAGCACGCCCGGGAGCTGCTCACCGAGCAGAAGCCGGATATCGTCCTCATCGCCACCCGGGGCAGCATGGCCGACCTGCGGGAGCCGCTGCTCACCTGCGCCGCCTGCGGCTGCAACGCCCTCACCATCGGCGAGCAGGCCCTCTGGCCCTGGACGGAGGCCCCGGAGCTGACGCGCGAGATCGACAAGGCTTTCCAAAAGGCGGGCGTCACCTGTTCCGCCAGCGGCTGCCCGGAGATCATGTGGGGCACGCTGGCCTCCACGCTGGCCGGCGGCTGCGCCCGGCTGGACCGGCTCCAGGTCACCGGCATCCTGAACCTGGAGGACTACGGCCGCCTTGAATTTCTGTATGAAAACCACGGTGTCGGCCTGACCGTAGAGGAATTCCAGGAAAAGTTCTGCGCCCACGACGGCGAGCCGCTGGAAGACGGCCACGCCCCCTGCTATCCCGGCGACCAGAACGGCTTCCTGTGCCGCTACATGGACCTGCACATCACCCGGCAGTACGCCAAAAACGAGCCGTTCACCTATCACGAGGACATCCGCTCCGAAAATCTGGACCAGGTCATTCCGGCTGGCCGCGTCATCGGCGCCCGGAAGATCGTGGTCAGCGAAACGGAGGAGGGCGTCACCGTGGAGTTCGGCCTTGCCGGAAAGGTCTATACGCCGGAGGACTATGACCATTACGAGATCTCCGTCTTCGGTGAACCCAACACCAACATTATAATGAACTCCCCTGACACGCCGGTGTTCACCTGCGCCACGCCGGTCAACCGCATTCCGGACGTCATCAACGCCCGTCCCGGCTTTGTCACCACCGAGGAATTCCCCCGCAACCTGTATCGGTCCAGACCGCTGAATGAGTACGTTCTGGACTGACTGAGAAAGGAAAGATCATCCCGTGAAAGTCAGAGAAGAAAACAGATCTGCCGCCACAAAATTCATCACCTCCCCCTTTTGGCTGGAGGAATATAAGCCGCTGTTCGCCGACGGCTTCCATTTCGACTTCCCCTCCGCCCCTCCCGGAATGCCCCAGTCCTTCCGGGACGGCGAGGTGGACAACTTCATGGAGTGGATGGGCCGCACGGTAAAAAGCTGGTCCGTGGAGCTGGAAGAGATCCACGGCGTGCAGAACGATGCCGTCACCTTCTGGGCCGTGGGCCGGGTGGATGCGGACGTCTGCTGGGGCCTCCACGACGGCCACTTCCACAGCAAGCTCATCGCCCGCATCGAGGCCGTCGACCGGAAGATCCGGTACATGAAGCTGATGATGGACCCCCTGAAGTTTCTGGACGCTGCCGGGCGCACCTATCCCATCTTCCGCATGGATATCCATCATCCCGAGATCGACGCCATGCTGGCCCAGCACGCCGGGAACCCTCACTCCAAGGCGGAGGACGCCGACAGCGCCGCGCAGCCCACTCTCTCCGCCCGAATCCAGGGCAACGTGGACGCCTTCCGCAGCCCGGACTACTGGTCGGCGGTGAGCCATGACGCCACCTATTCCCCCAACCTGAAGGCCTTCGTCTGGTTCCTGCCCCCGGAGATGGACAAGACTCCCTCCTACTCCCCTGAAGAGCTGGAGCGGGTGGACGCGTGGAGCGTTCTCAGCTGCCCGTCCATCGACTTTGATTCCTCCGGCGTGAGCTGGAAGGCAGACGATGCCGACATCTATTTCGGCGAGTACTACTGCAAGGGCATCACCCGCTGGCTGGGCAACGATATAGAGGGCCACTACCGCAACCACTATTTCTACATTCTGCGCATGAATGAGCAGGGCGAGATCGCGGTGTCCGAAGAGTTCCTCAACCCCATCAACAAGCTGAATTCCATCAACGCCAGCGTCCCCTCCTTCCCCTATTATCTGTAAAATGTAAAAAGCCGCTCTGTTCCATGGGAACAGAGCGGCTTTTTCGTGCGGCGGCTTCGACGGATCTTCCGCCCGCATTCCCGACTGCCCCCTTTACATCAGCCAGGCAGAGGCATATAATCAGCACAGAACAGAAAAACGAAAGGAAGTTCATACATATGCCCTGTACCACTGTGCTGGCCGGCAGGCTGGCGACCAACGACCGTTCGACCATGATCGCGCGGACGGACGACGGACACTTTGATGAAAAACGGCTGATCGTGGTGGAACCGGATCAGCAGCCGAAGGTTTATAAGAGCGTATTGTCCCATGTGGAGATCGAGCTGCCGGAAACCCCCATGCGCTATACCTCCTGCCCCAGCGTTGACCCCAAGCACGGCACGTGGGCCGCCACCGGCATCAACGCCGCGAACGTCGGCATGACAGCCACAGAGACCATCACCTCCAACCCGCGCGTGCTTGCGGCCGACCCGATGGTGGAGCTGTGCGAGGCGAAGGACGGCGAAGAGGAGCGCTGCGGCGGCATCGGCGAGGAGGACATCGTCGTCCTCGTCCTGCCCTACATCCGCTCCGCGCGGGAGGGCGTGCTGCGCCTTGGCGCGCTTCTGGAGCAGTACGGAACCTATGAGTCCAACGGCATCGCCTTCAACGACGAGAACGAGGTCTGGTGGCTGGAGACCATCGGCGGACACCACTGGATCGCGAAGAAGATCCCCGAGGACCGCGTCATCATCAACCCGAACCAGTTCGGCATGGACTCGTTCGACCTGGAGGACGCCTTCGGCGTCCAAGAGTCGCACCTTTGCTCTGCTGACCTGAAGGAGTTCATCGCGGAGTACCATCTGGACCTGAACCAGAACGGAAAATTCAACCCGCGGGACATTTTCGGCTCCCACCGCGACATGGATCACATCTACAACACTCCGCGGGCGTGGTTCATGGGCCGCTGCCTCGCGCCCCACACCTACCGCTGGGACGGCGAGAACGCAGACTTCACGCCGGAGAGCGACGACATTCCTTGGTCCTATGTCCCCGAGCGCAAGGTCGCCGTCGAGGACATCCAGTACCTGCTCTCGTCCCACTATCAGGGAACGCCCTACGATCCGTATGCGGGCCATACGGAAAAGGGCGGCATGTACCGTTCCATCGGCATCAACCGCACCGGCGTGACAACGGTCTGCCAGATCCGCAGCGATGTGCCTGACGCCATTAAGGGTATTGAATGGGTGTGCTTCGGCTCCACGACGTTCTCCGCGTGGGTGCCGGTGTACACGAACGTCCCGAAAATGCCGGACTATCTGAGTCAGGTGACGCTGGACGCCGGGACAAACAGCCTCTACTGGGTCAGCCGCTTCATCGGCGCGCTGGCGGACAAGAGCTACGGC
>CAKUPH010000090.1 GCA_934675115.1 uncultured Oscillospiraceae bacterium
GCAGGCGGCCATCCTTGGTATATACTAATTCAGCCATGGTAAAGAACTCCTTCCGAGAGGTCTGGGATCACGCGGACGCGCCGCCGGAGCGGGTGGCCCGGCGGTTTCGCTCCTCAATGGCAGCCATCAGGGAGCGGACGCGGATCTTGACGGCGCCCAGATTGCTGATGTCGTCAATCTTCAGCTGGGTATACAGCTTGCCGCCGTCCTCCAGAATGGAGCGCGCCTCATCGCCGGTGATGGCGTCGGTGCCGCAGCCGAAGCTGACCAGCTGGATCAGTTCCATGTCCGGCTGCTCGCAGACGTACCGGGCGGCGTTGTACATCCGGGACTGGAAGGTCCACTGGTTGAGCACTTTCCGGGGGGCGTAGCCCTCGTGATGGGCCACGGCGTCCTCGCTGACGATGACGAAGCCGAAGGATGTGATGAGGTCGTTGATGCCGTGGTTGATCTCCGGGTCGATGTGGTAGGGGCGGCCGGCCAGCACGATGATGGGGCGGCCCTCCTTCCGGGCCTGCTCAATGTAGGCCGCGCCGGTGGCCCGGATATCCTCCTTGTAGGCGTCATAAGCGTGATAGGCGGCCCGGATGGCGGGGATGCTCTCCTGTCTGGAGATGCCAAAGGTCTCATTAAACCACTTAGAGCCGATCTTTTCGTAATCCTTCGGCCGGTGCAGCCCCACGTAGGGGTCGAGGAAGCGGACAGTCTTCAGCTCCGGCACGTTGGCGGCCAGCAGCTCCGGATAGTAGGCGACCACCGGACAGTTGTAATTGTTGTCCGATGTCTTTTCGTTGAAATTGTAGGACATGCAGGGGTAGAAGATGGTGTCCACACCCATCTCCACCAGAGCCTCCACATGGCCGTGGAGCAGCTTTGCGGGGTAGCACACCGTGTCGGAGGGAATGGTGCGCTGGCCCTTGATGTATAGCTTCCGGGAGGATTCGGGGGAGAGTATCACCTCGAAATTCAGCCGGGTAAACAGCTCAAACCAGAAGGGGAGGTTCTCGTACATATTCAGGCCGAAGGGGATACCGATCTTTCCCCGGGAGCCGTCGCCGGTTCCGCGGCCCTCCATGGCCCGGAGCTTTTTGTATTTATAGTTGTAGAGGTCAGGCATTTCCACCTTGGCCTTGCCAAGGGGCCGGGAGCAGCGGTTGCCGGAGATGAACCGCCGCCCACCGTCGAAGGTGTTCACCGTCAGGGAGCAGTGGTTGGTACAGAGGTTACAGGTCACGGGCTTCGCACTGTGGGAGAAAGAATGCAAAGCAGAAAGGCTTAACAGGGAGGAGCGCTCCAGCCCCATGTCCCGGGCGGCCAGCGCCGCGCCGAACGCGCCCATGATGCCGGCGATGGTAGGCCGGGTGACGTTGCGGCCCAGCTCCTGCTCAAAGGCCCGGAGCACCGCGTCGTTGTGGAAGGTGCCGCCCTGTACCACGATGTGCTGGCCGAGGTCGTCGGCGTTGGCGGCCCGGATGACCTTATACACCGCGTTCTTGACGATGGAGATGGACAGTCCGGCGGAGATGTCCTCCACGCTGGCGCCGTCCTTTTGGGCCTGCTTGACGGAGGAGTTCATAAACACTGTGCAGCGGGAGCCGAGGTTCACCGGGTGCTTGGCAAACAGGCCGATTTTGGCGAAATCGGCGATGGTATAGCCCAGCGCCTTGGCGAAGGTCTCGATAAAGGAGCCGCAGCCGGAGGAGCAGGCCTCGTTGAGCATGATGGAGTCCACCGCGCCGTTCCGGATCTTGAAGCACTTCATGTCCTGTCCGCCGATGTCGATGATGAAGTCCACGTCCGGGTTGAAGTGGGCGGCGGCGTTGTAGTGGGCCACCGTCTCCACAAGGCCCATGTCGCAGGAGAAGGCGTTTTTGATCAGGTCCTCGCCGTAGCCGGTGACAGCGGAGCCGCGGATGGTGGTACGGTCGCCGCAGAGCCTGTATATCTCCCGGAGCTGCTCCAGCACGATGGCCACGGGGTTGCCGAGGTTGGAGTGGTAGTAAGTATACAGCAGGCCGCCGTCCGGCGTGATGAGGGCCATTTTCGTGGTAGTGGAACCGGCGTCGATGCCCAGATAGGCGTCGCCCCGATAGGTGGAAATATCCACCTGCGGCGGGGTGGAGGCGTTGTGCCGGGCGGTGAAGGCCTCGTACTCCGCCTCATTTTCGAAGAGGGGGGGCATGGTGTCCACTACCGAGATGCTGCTCCGGCTTTCCTCCAGCTTTTTCAGCAGTTCGTCGAAGGGCTGGGCTTCGTAATCAGTGGCGCAGATGGCCGCGCCCATGGCGGCGAAGCAGTCGCCGTCCTCGGGGAAGATGGCGTGTTCTTCGTCCAACTGGAGCGTTTCCACAAAGCGCTGGCGCAGGCCCATGAGGAAGTGGAGGGGCCCGCCCAGAAAGACGATCTTGCCCTTGAGCTCCCGGCCCTGAGTCAGGCCGGCCACCGTCTGATCCACCACGGCCTGGAAGATGGACGCGGCTACGTCCTCTTTGCGGCCGCCCTGGTTCAGGATGGGCTGGATGTCGCTCTTGGCGAACACGCCGCACCGGGAGGCAATGGGGTAGATCTTCTCATGCTTCAGGCTCAGTTCGTCCAGCTCGTTCACCGTGACGTTCATCAGGGTGGCCATCTGGTCGATGAAGGCGCCGGTGCCGCCGGCGCAGGAGCCGTTCATCCGCTCCTCCAGTGCGCCGCCGAAGAAGATGATCTTGGCGTCCTCGCCGCCCAGCTCGATGACGGCGTCGGTGTCGGGGATGTAAGTGTTGACGGCGGCGGCGGTAGCGTACACCTCCTGCACGAAGTTCAGCTCCGCGGCCTTAGCCACGCCCAGTCCGGCGGAGCCGGTGATGACCAGCCGGATGTCCTGTCCGGTGAGCATGTCCCGGATGGAGCGCAGGGTCTCGCAGGCGCGCTCACGGGCCTTTGAATAATGCCGCTCATAAGAGCGGAAAAGCAGCTTGTTATCCTCGTCCAGCACCACGACCTTGACGGTGGTGGAGCCGATGTCGATGCCAACTCGCAGATTCATAGTACAGGTTACACCTCTCATTGCGCATGGCGCGATACATTCGAAAATGTATTTTATAAGAAAAACCTTAATTTTTCAACCGTCTATTTTGCACAGGAATGGAAAATTTGACGGGGAAAGGTGATTGACAAAGAGCAAAAACTCGGCTTTAAGGCTTAAATTTTTTAATCAATATTGTATTGAAATTTAATATTATATCAGATATAGTATGGAGGGAAAGGAAGTGAGACTATGTCCTTCGCGATGGGCACGCCGCTGCTGGACGGCTGCGTGCTGGCGGTGCTGGCGGAAGAGGATACCTACGGCTATGCTCTGACCCAGCGGGTCAAAGGAGTGCTGGACATCTCGGAATCCACGCTGTACCCTATTCTGCGCAGGCTCCAGAAGGAAGGCTGTCTGACGGTGTACGACCGGCCCTATCAGGGCCGCAACCGCAGATATTACGCCATCACGTATACGGGACAGGAGCGGCTGGAGCAGGCGCGCCGGGAGTGGGAGAGCTTCCGGGACGGCGTGGAGACGTTATTGATGAAAGGAGAGGCAGAGCATGAATAGTCTGGAATATCTGGAATCGCTGGGCCGGGCGCTGTCCGGCTGTGTCCCGGCAAAGGAGCGGATGGAGATCCTGCGGTACTACCGGGAATATTTTGAGGACGCCGGGCCGGACAGGGAAGCGGAGGTCATCCGAGAACTGGGTTCGCCGGAGGAGCTGGCGGAGCGGATTGCCCGGGAGGGCGGCTTTTTCGGCGGGGCGGAGGATGCCCTGGAGCCGGGACGGAAGCGCGGCTGGGTGAAGTGGGCCGTTTTGGCCGCCGCTGTGTGCCTGATCCCGGTTGCGACTTTGGCTCTGCTCATCATGAATTTTACCGTGTCAGGAGGGACCAGCGGGGAAGTGTCCGCCCGGCCTGTTGCCGTAGAAGAGCTTCCGGCTAACACTCCATCTCCGTCGGCAGACGCCTCGGAGGGCGGCGTACAGACCGTTGTGGAAGCCTTTACGGAACTGAACGTGGACATTTCCCTCGGAGACGTTACAGTGATGGTCGGCGACGGCTACAGTGTGGCGCAGGACAGCAGCGGGAAGGATGCGAAGGGCCGGGCGTATGAGCTGAAATATGAGCTGAAGGATGGGGCGCTCCGGGTGTGGAGCGAACCAGAGCAGTTCGTGGCCGCGTTGGGTGAAAGCGTTTCCGGGACTGTGACCGTGACGGTCCCGGCGGACGCGCGGCTCCGGACGGCGAAGATCGAAACCTCCATGGGCAACATTAAATTGTCCGGCCTGTCCGGCGGAGTCATCGACGTGGAGAGTGACATGGGCGATGTCTCGGCCTGGGATCTGAGGGACGTGGACGAACTTGATCTGTCCAGCAGCAAGGGAGACGTGGCCCTGTCCGGAAAGCTGGCGCGGAAAACGGACCTTGAGACGGATATGGGTACTGTGGCGGTAAATGCCGCCTGCGCCGCTGCGGAGTGCAGCTACGATCTGGAGTGCGGCTTCGGCAAGGTCATGGTGAACGGGAAAGAACAGCCGGATCAGGTGACGGCGAAGGCCCCCGGCGCGCTTTATGAGCTGGAATGCAGCTCGTCCATGGGCGATGTTATGGTAAATTTCAGATAATTCAAGCCGGCAAATCCCCGCTTGACATCAGACAGGTGGGGATTTACAATTTTCCATTGATGACGTATGCGCGGAAGCTCGGATATATTAAGAAGCGAGCCGGTATGAACAGGCGGCGGATGGTGGCGGACGAAACCCATTTCTGCACTATTTTCCGCACCCGGCTCCGGAAGAACGCGAAAAGGAATCTGGTGGAATGAAGAAGCTGAGACCTGTATACTGGATAACGGCGGCGGGGGGCGTGATCTGCGCGGTGCTGACGGCGGCGGAGACGCTCCGGCTCCAGTTGGGAACGGCGGGCGACCGGGCGGCGCTGGCGGCGCTGCTGCTGGCCCTTCTGGCGCTGGCGCTGTGCCTTGTATGGCGGGAGCTCCGGGATGTCCGGGCGGTCTGTCTGGCGGCACTTCCCGCGGCAGCAGCCCTGCTCGTCCGGGCTATGTGCCTTGATTACGTCAGCGGCGACTATGAGAATTTTCTGTCTGTTTGGGTGGAGTTTTTCCGGCTGAACGGTGGCTATCGGGCCATCGCGCAGAATATTGGCAACTACAATGTGCCGTACCTGTATATGCTGGCGGGGATATCATACCTGAAAATTCCGGATCTGTACCTCATCAAGTGGTTTTCCGTGCTGTTTGACGTGCTGCTGGCGTGGGGCGGCCTGAGGCTGACCCGGGTGCTCCGGGGAAAGCGCCAAGGGGACTGGGGGCCGCTGGCGGCCTTTCTGGCGGTGCTGTTTCTGCCCACGGTGGTGCTCAACGGCAGCTATTGGGGCCAGTGCGACGCGGTTTACGCGGCCATTGCCGTCCACGCGATGGCGTTCCTGCTGGAGGGAAAGGGCGGCTGGTCGGCGGCGCTCATGGGCATCGCGTTTTCCTTCAAGCTCCAGACGGTATTCATCCTGCCGCTGTGGGGCGTTATGTGGCTGGCCAAACGGGTGAAGTTCCGGCAGCTCTGGATGTTCCCGGCGGCGTATGCCGTCACGCTCCTGCCCGCATTGCTGCTGAAAAAGCCGCTCTGGGACATGATCGGGGTGTATTTCAATCAGGCGAAGGAGTACACCCGGCTGACGCTCAACGCGCCATCTGTGTTCCAGTTTGTCCCCTACGGCATGGAGGTCAATGAAACGCTGCTTTCCCGGCTGGGCATTGCCGCAGCCTTTGCGCTGGCGGCGGCGTTGCTGGTTGTGGGGCTGATATTTGGGAGGAAGCTGGACCGCGGGATATTTTACATCATGGCGGTGGTGCTGGCCATTGGTGTGCCCTTTTTTCTGCCGCACATGCACGAACGGTATTTCTTTCTGGCCGATGTGCTCACCGCCTGCTGGGCCTGCGCGGACCGGCGGCGCGTTCCGGTGTGCGTCCTGACTGTGGGAGCGTCGCTGGGCAGCTATCTGGTCTATCTGCGGCTGCAATACAACGTGGTCATCTCGATTTGCGGCATGCGGTTCACCATGGCGGTGGAAGGGACCATGATGCTGGCGGCGCTGATTTTGACAGGTATCGAATTGGTCAGGAGGCTGAATGCCTGTAAGGCGAAAATGATTAACAGGGAGGACGGCGTATGAAGCTGCTGTCTTGGAATGTAAACGGCCTGCGGGCCTGTCTGAAAAAGGGGTTCGGCGAATCCATGGCGGCGCTGTCGCCGGACGTGATCTGCCTTCAGGAGACAAAGATGGAAAAAGGGCAGGCGGCCGTTGAGCTGCCCGGCTATCACGAATACTGGAACTCCGCCGACAAGAAGGGCTATTCCGGTACCGCTGTCTTTACCCGTCAGGAGCCTATTTCGGTAGCCTACGGTATGGATCTGGACAGGCACGACCACGAAGGGCGGCTCATCACGCTGGAATATCCGGAGTTTTATCTGGTGAACTGCTACACGCCCAACGCGCAGGACGGCCTTGCCCGGATCGACTACCGTATGGAGTGGGAGGACGATCTGCGGGCCTATCTGATAAGCATTGATAAGGCGAAGCCGGTGGTGTATTGCGGCGATCTGAACGTGGCCCACGAGGAGATCGACCTGAAAAATCCGAAAACCAACCGCGGAAACGCCGGATTTTCCGATCAGGAGCGGGAGAAGATGACCGCGCTGCTGTCCTCCGGCTTTGCGGACACCTTCCGCCGCCTGCACCCTGAGCTGACCGGCGCGTATTCATGGTGGAGCTACCGCTTCCACGCTCGGGAAAAGAACGCCGGATGGCGCATCGACTACTTCATTGTCTCTGAGCGGCTTATGGCGCGGGTGGAGAACGCGGCCATCCATCCGGAGATCATGGGCAGCGATCACTGCCCGGTGTCGCTGGAGCTTCGGTGAAATTTGGCGTGCAACATTCGCGCGTGTCCGGGCACACTGAAAACGGCAGGAATGCCGGATCAGAGGGAAGGAGCGTGCGCATATGGCAGGCAAAATGAGCAAGACTGTGCTGCCCATGGTGGGGCTGAGCATGGCGGCGGCCGTCACCGTCGGGGCGGCCATAATGCGGCCCAGTAAGAAAAAGAAGATGCAGGCCGCCGCGGGCAAGGCCATCAAGGCGGTGGGAGAAGCGGTGGAGAGCTTTTCCAGCGCCATGAAAATGTAAATTGGCCTGAAAAAGGGGGCGGGCGGAGATGATCTGCCCGCCCTCCTTATATATTTTGCGGTTTTCGCAAAAATATCAGGAGCGGCGGCTTGAAAAAAGCGGAAAAATTTACGAAAACACAGGAAAAACACTTGCAAACAGGCAGACCCTGTGATATAGTATCAGGGCATTCCGCACGGGAGCGGATTTTTCGTCATGTGCTTTTCGCCTGAAAAGTTGGCGTGAGAGATGAGGCTCCCGGAGGTAAAAACAAAAATCAGGAGGAATTCAATCATGGCAGTCGTTTCTATGAAGCAGCTTCTGGAGGCCGGCGTTCACTTCGGCCACCAGACCCGTCGCTGGAACCCCAAGATGGCCACCTACATTTACACCGAGCGCAACGGTATCTATATCATCGACCTGCAGAAGACCGTGAAGAAGCTGGAGGAGGCTTACTCCTTCGTCCGTTCCGTGGCTGAGAACGGCCACTCCGTGCTGTTCGTCGGCACCAAGAAGCAGGCTCAGGAGGCCATCAAGGAAGAGGCCACCCGCTGCGGCATGTACTATGTCAACGCCCGCTGGCTCGGCGGTATGATGACCAACTTCAAGACCATGCGCACCCGCGTGGACCGCCTCAACCAGCTCAAGAAGATGCAGGAGGACGGCACCTTCGACATGCTCCCCAAGAAGGAAGTCATGAAGCACATGGGCGAGATCGCCAAGCTGGAGAAGTACCTCGGCGGCGTGGTCGAGATGAAGAAGCTCCCCGGTGCCCTGTTTGTCGTTGACCCCCGCAAGGAGCGCAACGCCATCAACGAGGCCCGCAAGCTGAACATCCCCATCGTGGCCATCGTGGACACCAACTGCGATCCCGACGAGATCGACTATGTCGTCCCCGGGAACGATGACGCCATCCGCGCCATTAAGCTCATCTCCTCCGTCATGGCCAACGCCGTGCAGGAGGGAAAGCAGGGTCAGGATGCCCCTGCCGAGGCCGCTGAGGAGAACGTCGTCGCGGAGTGATCCGGGACATTTTAAATACGGCTTTCGGAGCGCCCGCCCGCGCGGGCGGGCGCTCTTCTTTTACGAATCATTAAATGGAGGTAAACGATAATGGCTATTACTGCTCAGGATGTAAAGAATCTGCGCGAGATGACCGGCGTAGGTATGATGGACTGCAAGAAGGCTCTGGCCGCTACCGAGGGCGACGTGGACAAGGCTATCGAGTGGCTGCGTGAGAAGGGCCTGGCCGCTTCCGCCAAGAAGGCTGGCCGCATCGCCGCCGAGGGCATGGCTTACGCCACCGTGGTGGATGGCGTCGGCGTCGTGGTCGAGGTCAACGCCGAGACCGACTTCGTGGGCAAGAACGAGAAGTTCGTGGACTTCGTCAAGGGCGTGGCCGC
>CAKUPH010000091.1 GCA_934675115.1 uncultured Oscillospiraceae bacterium
CTGTGATCGACAAAGGCAGGAAGTTCATCACTTCCTGCCTCTGTGGGTTCTTCGGTTGTCAGTTGTAGATCAGGTCGTTCAGCACCAGCTCCTCCGCGCTGTGCCGGAGATTGTTCATCAGGCCCGTCCAGCGCAGCGGATCGGTCGCTTTCAGTTCCTCCGTCACGCCCTCGTTCTGTGCCATCTGCGCCACGGTCTGTTCCACCATCTTCTGCGCGCTCTGCTCGATCTCTGCCAGATGCTCCGTCAGCTTCCCGCTGGTCTTGAGGTTGGTATAAAGCACTCTGCGGCGCTTCATCAGGTACTGCCGACGCAGCTCCGCGTACTTGCCCAGATGCACCTCCGGCGTTTGCGGCATCAGCAGATTCGGCACCTGATAGCCGTTCTGCATATAAACTCTCCCCAAATCATCTATCCACTCGTTTTTCATAGATAAACTCATTCGATCAAGCATCAGACCATATAACAGCTTTGCGTCAATAGAGATATTACGAAAGCGTGGATCACTAATAAGCGTTTTCGGAATACGATAGAAGGCGTATTGCTCGGCTTCATGCCCGTAAAAGTACGGTAACTTCAATTTGCCCATGCTATCTATCACCACCAATCTAATCTGCAATTTCTATATAAAAACAGTCACCCGTTTTGTGGCAGGTGACTGTTAGAATTTCGTTTTGTTCTGTTTTCGCTGTTATTTGCTTTGCGTCATTGGCATCTCTATCGGGCAAATTCCACGCTGTTTTTTTACGCTTAGTTTGCCTTTCAGCGAGGGATCAACCTCAATCAGAATTTCGTTGATCTTCTCAGTAAGTTCAATGACCTTACTCAAATCAAATGGGGCGTGATTGTACTCAAATTTCACACACGCCGTAATTTCGTTACTTTTCATTGCCTAAACCCTCACAAATGCACCACTTTTGCATTGTTTGAGCCGTAGAGTAGAGGGTATTGCTCACACGTGGGCCAATATACCGATACAGCAGTGCCTCATAACGTGAAATACTCTTTCATATCTTTATCATTCTCCCCAGCTGCGGATCCATTTGTATTCCGACACGATCCGGCTCTTCCGATCCCGATCATACATATTTTTATCAACAGCTTCCGTAGGCGGTTTCTTCGATGTAAATGAGTGCTTTCCTTGCGCAATAAATTCTGTTTTGCAGTCTTTGGCCGGCGTCAGCCCGAAGAAAGGCCGCGGCGGCCTGACCTGCCGTCAGGCCGGTTTTTTGCCCGTGATGTGCTTACTGTTCCTGCTTTGCGATCTGATCGAGCAGGATCTGCTCCGCGTAGCCGCAGGCGCGCTCGACGGAACCGGCCTCAAAGGGGTTGGCCAGATTGGCATAGCGCAGGGTCTCCAGATAGCTGCGGCTGCCGCCGACCTTGCAGAGGTTCAGATAGTCCTGCCACGCGGCTTCCTTATCCTCAGCGTACTTCTTCTTGAACTCCATCGCACCCATGGTGGTGAGCGTGTAGTTGATGTAGTAGAAGGGATAGAGGTAGATGTGCAGCTTGTGGTACCAGTAGCCGCCGCGCTCAAAGAACGGATCGTTGTCGTACTTGCGCCACGGCATGTACTTCTCCTCCAGCAGGTGCCACTGATAGGTCCGCTCCTTGGGCGTCAGCTCGGGGTGGGAATAGCAGATGTGCTGGAACTCGTCCACCGCCACGCCGAAGGGCACGAAGGTCAGGGCCTCCTGCAAATGCGCGAAGCGGAACTTATCCGCCTGATCGCCGAAGAACCACTCGGCGTAGGGGTAGGCAAACTGCTCCATGGACATGGAGTGGATCTCCGCGATGTCGGTGGACTCGCTGTAGTAGTCCGAAATGGGCTGGCTGCGCATGGCCATATAGCCCGCGAAGGCGTGGCCCAGCTCGTGGGTCAGCACCTGCATATCAAAGATCGTGTGGTTGAAGCAGGAGAACACAAAGGGGGCTTTCAGGCTGGGCAGGCTGGTCATATAGCCCGTGGAGGCCTTGCCGGGCTTGTTCTGCAGGTCCATCAGCTCGTGGTCGATCATGAAGTCGATGAATTCGCCGGTCTCCGGGCTGATCTCGTGGTACATCTTCTGGGCGGTCTTGACCATGAAGGCGTCGTCGCCCGCGGGCTCGGCGTTGCCGTCGGGGAACACCATCTTCTCGTCGCAGCACATGACGTGGTCGATGCCGAGGCGCTTGGCCTGCGCGTCGTAGAGCTTCTGGCACAGCGGGACGAGAACGGTGCGCACCTGCTCACGGAAGGACGCGACCTCCTTCTCGCCGTAGTCCGTGCGGCCCTGCTCCAGATAGCCCACGGGGATGTAGTTCTCATAGCCGAGGTTCTTGCCCATCTGGTTGCGGATGCGGATGAGCTCGTCCCAAATCTCCTCCAGCCGGGGCTCGTTACTCTCGTAGAACTCGGAGTACGCCTTGACAGCGGCGGCGCGCATGGCGCGGTCAGGGTGCTCGAAGTATTTCTGTACGCCGTAGAGGTTCAGGGTCTTGCCGTCGAAGGGGATCTCCGCCGTGGCCATGATCTTCTGATACTCGTTGGTCAGGCGGCTCTCCTGCTGGCGCAGGGGAATGTTGGCCTCGCAGTACAGCTTCTTCTGCAGGTCCATGGAGACGAAATACTGCTTGCCGAACTCCTTCTCGATGTCCGCGCGGAAGGGGCTGGCCGCGATGGCCTCGCTCAACGCGACCTGATCACCGCCGAGCGTGGGCAGCGTGTCCTGAAGATAGTTGATCTCCGCTTCATAGAATTCGTCCCGGGTATCCAGCGTGTGACGGATATGGGCGATGGAAAACAGCGTGGAAAGCTCGCAGTTTTCGCGGTCCATCTCAAAGAGGAGCGCACGCAGGGCCTCGTAGCTCTCCGCGTGCTCCACCGCGTCCTTCCACGCGGCGAGCTTCCCGCGGTAGCCCTCCAAATCGGGGCGTTTGTACTCCAATGTTGAGAATTTGTAATTTTCCATAGCGTTCTTGTCTCCTTACATGATCTATGATCGAGTTTCTCTTTTACTGAATTTTACCCTCGGCCGGCGCTCATCGCGCGTCTCCGTTTCTTGATCTCACCAGCAGCATCATAGCCTGAAATTCCGTTGACAGCATCTGGCCCAGCTTTTCTTCGGGGAAGTGAATGACCCGCGTCGCGCACAGAGCGCCCACCCCAAAGGTGTAGATCCAGACATTTTCAAACAGCGGCTTCGTCTCCTGCTCGCTCATGCCGTATCCCGCGCGGATCAGCCCGATGCAGGTTTCCGCAGTGGGGCCAAGTTCGCCGAACACATCGCTGAAGCTGACGGCGTTCCGCTTTTCCCGCATAAACAGCAGCTGGTACAGCTTCGGCTCCTTCGCCCCGAACAGGACCATCCGCATCCCGACCTGCTTGAACAGGGGTATATCCGGCAGCTTCTGATTCGCGAAGCTCTCAAACCGGCGCATAGCCGCAGTCCGCACCTCGTCCTGTACCCCTTTCATGCTGCTGAACACCGTGAAAATGGGATGGGAGGAGCTGCCGAGGGCGTCGCCCAGTTCTTTCGCGGTCAGGGCTTCAATGCCCTTCTGCGATACGATCTCCAATGCGGTCTGCACGATTTTTTCCTTTGTAAATTTCGGCTTCGGCGGCATATACACCGCGCCCATCACCAGCCCCACCAGCACGGTCATGTACTTTTTCTTCATCAGCAGCAAAATCAGGAACACGCACAAAAAGGCGATGTCCAGCCAGATATAGAGCGGCGCGAACTGCCGCTGGGCGATGATCTCCGTTATTTTCGTGTCCTCCGCATCGTTTTCGCCTGCACATTATCCTGCACATTATAATATACCGGCGGGCAGAAGTAAAGGCTCCGGGCGCTTGGCCCGGAGCCTTTCAGCATGTCAAAAAAAGCAAAGCATTTCCCAACGGAAGCGCTGACTTTTGATTTACACCAGATCCGCCGGTTCGTCCTCCGCCAGCGGCAGGGCGATCTCCGCCTTGAACAGGTCGCCGTCGATGGTCAGGCGGAAGGTCCCCTTCTGCAATTCCGTGAGGGACTGGGCGATGGACAGCCCCAGCCCGGAGCCCTCCGTAGTGCGGGACTCGTCCCCCCGGACGAACCGCTCCACCAGCGTCTCCGGCGGCACGTTCAGCGGCTCCCGGGAGATGTTCTTCACCGAAAGGAATGCCTGTGTCTGCCCGCGGCTCACCTCAACATAAATTCGGGTGCCCTCCAGCGCGTACTTCGCGCAGTTGGACAGCAGATTGTCCACCACCCGCCAGAGATGGCGGCCGTCGGCCTCCACCCAGACCTCTTCCTCCGGGAAGGTGCGGATGACCCGCAGGTTCTGGCCGCTCAAACGCTCCTCGTACTCGGCGAGGGCCTGATCCGCCAGCTGGGTCAGGCTGATGCGCTCCCGCATGACGGCCAGATTCCCCGTGGACGCCTTGGACGCCTCCACCAGATCCTCCGTCAGCTTCTTGAGCCGCTGGCTCTTCCGGTCCAGCACGTCGATATACTCCGCCGCCCGGGGATTTTCGATCTGCTCCTTTTTCAGCAGATCCACGTAGTTGATGATGGAGGTCAGCGGCGTTTTCAGATCGTGGGACACGTTGGTGATCAGCTCCGCCTTGAACCGCTCGGAGCGCATCCGCTCCTCCACCGCCGCAGAGATGGACTGGCCCAGATTGTTCAGCTCGTCGGCGTGCCGCCGGAGGTCTGGCAGCATATGGGCCGTGTTGATGTGGTAGTCCGGATTCCCGCCGATGATCTCACGGGTGCCCTTCCGGATCTTCTGCCACTGGTAGGCCCACAGGCACAGGTACACGATGCCCGCCGCCGTCATCAGCATCCACGGCCACATCATAATGGCGTAGCGGTAACAGCGGTTCACGATGACCATAAAAGTGAACAGGCCGTACCCCACGCCGATGAGGGCCGCCTTCCAGATGATGGGCACCGCGCCGGCCACCTTGCCGATGGCACGGCCAAGCCAGCGGCAGAACCGACCGATGAGGGTGTTTTTCAGCAGAGTATGGGCCTTGCACCGGGCCACGAAGGTCACCAGCGCGCCGATGCCCAGCGCCGCGGCCGCCGCCACCACCACGGCGATGATGATGAGCTGGGCAAACATGGGCAGATTTCCGTAAAATCCGTTGTAGATCTGCTCCAGCACAAAGGCGTACAGCAGCACGCACAGCAGGGCCATCACCGCCAGCAGCAGATCGCCGGGAACGCGGTGGAACCAGTTGAGATAAATGCCGTCCCGGTCCCGCCGGTGGCCGGCGGCCCAGCAGAGGTACACGGTGCACAGCAGCCCCGCCGCCGCGAACACGACGGTCATCCCCAGCCGGAGGACCCGCTGGCTCTTCCAGCCGCTCAGGCTCCGGTACGCCTGAAGGTAGTGGTCGTCAACGCCCATGCCCTTGTCCAGCCACAGCACCACGTTGAGCAGGGTCACCCCGATCTCCGACGTCTCCCGGACCCAGCCCTCTTCCAGATCATAGCGGTAGCCGAACTGGTTTTCCTGAAGGCAGCTCATCACCGTGGGGCCGTAGACATAGGTGCCGCCGGAGGCCCTGATGATCAGCAGGTTGGTCAGGCCGTTGGCGTCGGTCAGGATTGTGTTCGTCTCTTCTTCGCTCATCAGCGGCAAGTCCGGCCCCGTATACTCGTTCATCAGCGCCAAAAGCCGCTCGCGCCAGTCGTCTGCCGCCTGCTGATACCGAAGCTCGCCGGAGTTTACCGCGACGTCCATATAATCCGACGGGTCGCCGGAGGTCTCCGCCGCGCTTATATTGCTGGCGGTGGTCCACTCGTAGGTGGCGCAGTACAGCCCCTCGGCCTGGGCGGGGATGTCCCCCTGGGCGTTGCCGTACATGACTGCGCCGTCATCGCCCCGGACCTGCCAGCGCAGGTTGGTGTTGTCCGCGGCAAACCGCTCCTCCAGCGCCGCCTGATCCTGTTCGGAGTAGACGCTCAGGGTGCTGCCCAGCTCCCGCGTATTGTAGTAGTGCAGCAGCGTCCGGAGGCTGGAGCAGTCCGTCTGCTCCAGATAGCGGACGGTATAGCCGTCTCCCGGCCCGGTCTCGCTGCCGGAGTATTCGCCCCAGATCGCGTCGTAATTCACCAGCTGATACCAGCCCATTCCCGCGGCGGCGGTAAAGCCCGCCATGGCAAGCAGAAAGGCCAGCGCCTTTGTCCAGCAGTTTTCCCGCAGCTTCATGGTCACATCTTCTCCATTTTATACCCCAGCCCCCATACCACCTTGAGGTAGCGGGGATCCGCCGGGTCGATCTCGATTTTTTCCCGCAGGTGCCGGATATGTACCGCCACCGTGTTTTCCGAGCCCAGAGCCGGGTCGTTCCACACCTGCTCATAGATCTGGGCGGTGGAATACACCCGCCCGGGATTTTTCAGCAGCAGCCGCAGGATGTTGTACTCGATGGGAGTCAGGTTAACGCTCTCGCCGTCCACCGTCACCGATTTGGCCCCGTCGTCCATGGCGATGGCCCCGTTGCGCAGGACGTTTTCGTCCGGCTCCGTCCGGGCCTTGCCGCCCAGCATGGTGTACCGCCGCAGCTGGCTCTTCACCCGGGCCAGCACCTCGATGGGGTTGAAGGGCTTGGTCACGTAGTCGTCCGCGCCGATGTTCAGCCCCAGCACCTTGTCGCTGTCCTCGCTCTTGGCGGTGAGGAGGATGATGGGGATGTTTCCCTCCTCCCGGAGCCTCGCGGTGGCCCTGATGCCGTCCAGCTTCGGCATCATCACGTCCATCAGAATGAGGTCGATGTTCCGGGCGCGGACGACGGCCAGCGCCTCCTCCCCGTTATAGGCGGCCACGGTCTGGTAGCCCTCGCTGGTGAGGTAGATGTCCAGCGCCGAAACGATGTCCCTGTCGTCGTCACAAATCAGAATGGTGTACACAGCCATCCTCCTTCTCCTATCGTAATACAATCATAGCAGACCGCCCCATTAAGATACAACGGGGCAGCGGATTAAGAAATATTTAAGGCGGACAAAAGGCCCGCTTTCACAGCCAGACGATGCCCTCCGGCACGGAACCCGAGCAGCACACCGCCCCCCGCCAGCCGTCCCCGGCGAAGCTCCCGTGGGGGCAGGGCGGCGTCCCCGGCCGCTTCCGGGGCGGGTAGATGGGGATGTCCTCCCGCTTGCACCAGCTCTCCTTCAGCGTCCAGAGCCGGTAAAACTCCCCCCAGTCGCCGCCGCAGGCGGCCTGCTCCTCCGCCGTCAGGGCGTAGACAAACAGCCCCGGACTCCGGGGGCGCACCCGTTCGATGTCCGTCCCCACCGGCCCGTCACCGGACAGGGCGCACAGCGCCAGCCCGCCGCTGTGGCTCAGGGAGAACCACCGCTCCGGCGCGTCCGGAAAATACGGCTTGCCCCGGGGGCTGCGGGCAATGTCCGGCAGCGTCTCCCAGCCCCAGACCAGCTTCGCACCCTCCGCCAGCAGCGGCCAAGCCAGCGCCTTGCCGTCCGCCCCCCGGCGGCCAAAGAGCCACGTCATCGTTCTCCCCCCTTCCATACATATTATAAATATACCGCGCAAAAAAACAAGCGTCGTTCCCATGGGAACGGCGCCCGTTTCGTTCGTTTCCCTATGATTTTACAGCCAGCTGACCGCGCCCTCCCGGCGGGACGCGGCCTCGGGCTCCTCCGCGCCGTAGCCCACGGCAAGGGCAAAGTTGGGCACAAAGCCCGCGGGAATGCCCAGCTTTTCCTTCAGCTTCTCGCCGCCGGGGGCGTTGAGACACACCTGATAGGACGCCAGATAGCAGCTGTCCAGCCCCAGACTCCTGGCGGCGATGGCCATGTTCTCCACGGCGTTGGCGCAGCTGGCCACGGTGTTGGGATCGGTGCCCTCGCCGGACACCAGAATGGCACATGGCGCGCCGCGGTAGGTATCAAAGGTGCCGTTCCGGATCATTTCCAGCACGGGGGCGGGGGTGTTGGGGTCGGCCAGCATGATGGCCTTGTTGCCCTCGTTCAGTTCGTCCAGCACAGCCTTGTCGGTGACTACGGTGAAATGCCACGGCTGGAAGCCCATGGCGGATGCGGCGTACTGGCCGCATTTGACCAGCGTCTCCAGATCCTCGCGGCTGACGGGCCTGTTCTCATACTTGCGCACCGCGCGGCGCTCCAGAATAGTCTTAATGACTTCGTTCATATCAGCAGCCTCCGTTCTAATTTTTTGGCATTATATATTATACCGTACCGGCGTTCCGGGTGCAAGCAGGTAATACAAACGAAACTTTTCCGGGTATCCTGTGCACAAAAAATCAAACAATCAGCGGATTGCCTAAATTTTAACGA
>CAKUPH010000092.1 GCA_934675115.1 uncultured Oscillospiraceae bacterium
CTCAGTTTGCGCTGGATAATCCTGTAAGGGTTGACTTGCGAATAATTTCGCAATATACTGTTTTTGGTTCTTATGATTCACAGAAAAGAACTGCCTGATTTCAAATGAAGTCAGGCAGTTCTTTATGTTATCCTATACGCACAGCTTGCAAATCCGCAGAGAATCAGATACAATAACAAAATATACAGCCCGATTTATAAAAAACGGCCCAGGAGTGGACATCATGCCGAAACGGAAATGGAACCTGAACACCATATACATATCCGAGCGTTTGCAGGAATGCCTGCGGCCGATCTCCCGCTGCGCGCTGACCACCGTGGTGGCCCCCATGGGCTACGGGAAGACCACGGCGGTGAACTGGTATCTCGGGGAGCAGGCGAAGGCGGAAGCTGTACGCATCATCCGGATCAGCGTCTACTCGGACAATCTGGCTATCTTCTGGAAGAGCGTACAGGATGCCTTTGCCTATGCGGGGCTTGATTTCCTGCGGGATTACGACTGCCCGGCAGACTCTGCTGGAGCAAGCCTTCTGACGGATGACCTGTGCCACATATTGGGCGGGGAAACGCCCTGCTATGTGTTTCTCGATGACTTTCATCTGCTGACGGACGGCCGGATCCCAGGCTTTCTCTGTACTCTGGCCAACCGTCTGCCGGGCAACGTACATCTGCTGGTGGCCAGCCGGGACCGCTTTCTGCCGATGGCGGAGGTCCTCCGGCTGGGGGGAAAGGTGTACCAGATCGGCGCGGAGCAGCTGCGGCTGAACCATACCGAGCTGTCCGTCTATGCTCACCGCTGCGGTACCGAGCTTTCCGACGAGCAGATCGAGTTGCTGCTCTATTCCAGCGAGGGCTGGTTTTCCGCCGTATATCTGAATCTGCGCACCCTATCTGAACGGGGTACACTTCCGGACCGCACCTCGGATATTTACGAAATGTTTTTCGCCGCCATGATCGACCCGCTGGCCCCGTGCCTGCGGGAGTTTCTGGCGGTCATGGGCCTTGCGGATGAATTTACGGTGGAAATGGCGCGGTTCGTCACGGAGGATCAGGAAGCGGGAAAGCTGCTGACCGCCCTGACGGAGCAGAATGCCTTTGTCAAGCGCCTGCCCGGCGGCAACACGTACCGGTTCCACCACATGATGAAGGACTGTGCGGAGCGGGCTTTTGCCGCGCTGGATGAGGAGAAGCGGCGCCGCTGCCGGGACCGTTACGGCGCGTGGTACGAGGAGCACCGGCTGTATCTCCACGCCATGGCTGCCTATCGGGCCAGCGGAAATTTTGACGCACTGCTCCGGGTGGTGCAGGCGGACGCGGGCATTCTGCTGGCGTCGCTGAAGCCGGCGGAAGTGCTGGCCTGTCTGGAGCAGTGCCCCGTCTCCGTGCTAAAGGAGCACCCCTTTGCCATTCTGGTGCTGATGCGCAGCATGTTCAACTGGCGGCACATCCCGAAGATGATGGAACTGAAGGGCATTCTGCTGGAGGCTGTCGCGGAGCACCCGGAGCTTCCGGAGCGGGAACGGGGCGACGTTCTGGGTGAGTGCGATCTCATCATGAGCTTTCTGATGTATAACGACATCTCCCAGATGAGCCGTCTGCACCGTAGCGCCAGCGCCCAGATGTCCCACCCGGCCATCAGCATCCAGAGCAATGGCGGCTGGACCTTCGGCTCGCCGTCAGTGCTCATGATGTTCCACCGGGAGCCGGGGGCGCTGCCCGGAGAGCTGGCTGAAATGGACGAGTGTATGCCACACTATTACAAGATCACCAACGGTCACGGGCAGGGCGCGGAGCGCATCATGCGGGCGGAGGCCGCATTCATACAGGGGCGGTTTGCCGACGCACAGATCGAGCTGGAGGGCGCATATGCCCAGATCGAGGGCAACGGGCAGGAGAATATGGCTCTGTGCTGTGATTTTCTGGCCCGGCGGCTGTTTCTCTGTACGGAAATGAAGCAGCGGCATACCTTCGAACAGCGCCGCGCGGCACTTTTGCGGCAGCACAATACCGCATGGATCAATATTTTCAACAGTATCTGCGCCTATTACTACGCACTGCTGGGTCAACCGGAAAAGATCCCGCCGGTGTTCGGCGAGCATATGCTGTCCACCGTGAACTTCCTTGCCCCCGGCAAGCCCATGATGGAAATGATCGAAAATCAGGTCTATCTGGCGCAGGGAGCCTATGCCAAGGTCGTCGGGCGGAGCGAGGGCCTCCTTGCCATGTGCGATGGACTGCACTACGCTCTGGTGGCCCTTCACGTCCGCATCCAGACGGCGGCGGCCTACGCCATGCTGGGCAAGGGAGAAGAGGCCCTGGCGCTGCTGGAGCGGGCGCTGGGGGACGCAGCCCCCGACAGCTATATTCTGCCCTTCGTCGAGAACTACCGCTATCTGAAGGATACGCTCCCTGCCTGCGGCAGGGGAGAGGACGAAGCATTTCTCCGACAGATCATGGAACTGGGTGCGGTCTGTGAGCGCCGCCGGGAAACGCTCCTGCGGGGGAATGCCTATCCGGCGGCCTTTGGGGCGCTGACTGACCGGGAGCTGGAGCTGGCGGAGCTGATCGCCGCCCGGCTGAGCAACCGGGAGATCGCGGAAAAGCTGTTTCTCTCCGAGGGCAGCGTGAAGCAGTATGTCAATCAGCTCTACTCCAAGCTCTGCATCGAGGGGGACACCCGGACGAAGCGGAAGCGTCTGGCGGAGATGATGGGTAAGAGTTAACCTTTGGTTAATAGTTCTTTTTCAGGATCCACCGTACAATGAAATTGTACGGTGGATCTTTTATACCCATTTATAAGCAGGGAAAGGAGGAAACGTATTTGTACCGGAAGTATATATCAGCCGTCAAGCCGCTTCCCGACCATATCCTGCAGGTGGACTTTGTGTCCGGCAGCCGCCTGTTTCTGGATATGAAGCCCTATCTGGATAAGCTGCGCTTCCGGCCGATCGCGGACCCGCAGGTGTGGAACAGCGCCGTGACCAATGGCATTTTTGTCCGGTTCGGCAGCGTGGAGCTGAGCCACGACGAGATACTCGCCATGGCGGAGCGGGAGCATTGAGAAGAATGAAAAATTGAAAGGATAAGGAGAAGATCATGATGAAAAAGACACGTAAACTGCTGGCCATCCTTGCGCTGGCGGCCATGAGCCTGATGCTGCTGGCCGGCTGCGGCGAGAAGAAGACCGCTTTGCATGTCACCGTGGTAAACCGCACCACGTACACCATTGCTGACATCCGGTTCAGCCCGTCGACGGCGGAGGACTGGGGACCCAACCGCCTCGAGACGACGCTGGAGGAGGGCGAGATGGCCGAGATCGACCTTGGCGAGTACACGCAGGAGGAGTTGGACAGCGGCTTCAACGTCCAGTTCTACGGCGAGGACGGCGAGCCCATCAATCCGGACTATGACCCCAGTGCCGTCAATTACTTTGGCGATGGGGACTACTTCATCTTCGCGCCCCCCGAGGGCAGCGTCGCCTTCTACATGGACACTGGCTATGACGCGGCGGAGTACGACGCGAAGCTGGGCGCGCTGTCCCCTGACGACGGCAGGGGCGGCGACGGCGAAACTGCGGAGAACATCAGCGACTACGCGGGCGTCTGGGTGTGCGAGCCCCAGTACGACTACGATTACATCGAGATCGACACCGACGGAAACTGGCGGCTCCACCAAAACGGAGAGATCGTCGCCACCGGTTGGCTTCAGTATGAGTCCGAGTGGAACAGCATGTACGCATATGACGACGCTGACGGCTCCGCCTGCGTGATCTCGCTGCAGGACGGGCGGCTCTACATCGGTTCTTACGGCTACTTTGCTCCCGGTGACGGAGTGGAGGATAATGGGTACGATGACGGCGGGAACGGCGGCTTGACTGAGGATGACGAGCACAGCGCCGCGTATGACATTGCCGGGCTCAAGGGCATCTGGTATTACGACGGCGACCTGTCCGCGGAGACCTACATCGTCTTTGACACCGAGGGGAACTGGAGCCTTTATCAGCGGGCCCCCGGCGCGGAGAGCGAGGAGATGGACTACGGCACCATCGTTCCGGTCGAGGACAACACCCTTGAGGCCTACTCCGACGTCTATGACGGCCTGACCTACAGCGTGGTCGCGTACGAAACCGGTACGCTCATCTGGGGCGACGAGGGCGCCTTCGAGTGGATGGAATATTAAACAGAGGAGGAGTGAAGGACATGAAAAAGTGGCGAAGAGGCCTGACGCTTGCTCTGGCCGTCCTGTTCTGCCTTGTGCTGGCGGCCTGCGGCGGAGACAGCGGCAGCGACAACAACGGCGGCGACGTGGCCGGGGACGACTGGCGCACCACGGGCGTCGTGGACGGCATGAGCACCATCACGCTGGACGGGCAGGAGATCGACGTCTGCTACTGCGTGCACGACGACAGGACGAATTTCTACTATGATGACGAGGTGCAGGTGGGCTACGATCTGGTGCAGTACCCTTTCACGCTGGACAACGCCCGGGATTCCTTCAGCGGCTGCTCCCTTGACGATCTGGACGGCGACGGCAACAGCGACGTCCGCCTTGAATTTGAGCCCGAGGACGGAAACGACACGGTCTTTGTCTGGTACTGGGAAGGGGAGGACGGATTTGTGTTCCATCCGGAGGCGTCCTTCTATGAGGATCCCGCCGGAGCCGAGGGCGACATCGCCGACTATGTGGGCCTGTGGGAGTACACCGGCGAAAACATCTGGCTCAAGGTCTACGAGGATTCCACCTGGGAGTTTGTCAATCTGGATGACGACACACTGGCTTCCGGCGTGGTGCTGGTGGACGGCTACGGCATCGAGCTGCACGACGACGGGACCGGCGACGTGCTCCGCCTTGACCGCACCGTCAGCGGCGACCTTATCGATTCCGTGAACGACGGCACCCTCATCCCCGTGGAGGGCATCCAGTCCAGCGACCCGTATTTCTCCCGCAACGGCCTTGAGATCAACGCCGCGGTGGATATGGGCACCTTCCTGCTGAAGGACGGCGTCTGCTCCTACTCCAATCTGGGCGACGGCTACAACACCGACGAGTGCTACTGGGAAGTGACCAAGAACAGCGATTACACCCACGACGGTATCCGTGAGATCCAGTTCGACGCCATCTGCTACATCCCGGATACGTCCATTCCCTATTTTGAGGGAGAGTATATCACGAATACGAAGAGCGAGCTGTATGACTTCTACACCGGCATGTGGCTCACCGCCGCCACCGCCTACGGCAACAGCGACCGCGGCGACAACTACTATCTCCACACTGTGAGCTGGAACGGCCAGAGCTACCTCATCGAGTTTGCCTACTCCACCGACTGGCAGTACAACGTGAACGACTGGGCCGTGGTGCTGACCAAGAGCTACATCGTCTATCTGCCCGAGGGCTACGACGGCCTTGTCTTTGCCGCCGAGACCCAGCCGGACAATTACAGCGACTGCGCGAAGCTCATGCAGATGGACAGCATTTCTCCCGAGGCCGGTATCATGGACATCGACTGTACCGACCCGTCCCGGGACCTGTTCTTCAGCATCTGCTACTGAGACGGGACGGAGGAGAGGACATGAAACGCTGGAAAAAGCTCCTGCCATCCGCGCTCGCGCTGCTGCTGGCACTGAATCTGACCGCCTGCGGCGGCGACGCCCAGCCCAATGGCGACGAGCCGGGTGATACCGCCGAGCCTGTCACGGATATGGCGTTTCTTGACGGCATGTGGAGCATCGACGGACTGACGAAGCTCTATTTTGACAGCGGGGAAGGCTGCTACGTTTACCGGTCCTATTACGGGTTGGGCGGCCGCGGCGAATTTTCCGAGGTGGACGGCAGGCCGATGATCACGTTCAACGGCTTCCTCTACGACTTTCTCCTGCGTGACGACGGCGTGCTGCTGCCCAACCAGAACGGTGACGGCGACGGCCTGATGATCGACCATCATACGTTCCTCCGAGACGAGAAAGCGGAGCTCACCGTATGGGAGCTGGAGAACTGCGACGGTATGTGGCAGAACGCCGCGGGGGAGACCATTGTCATCAACACGTCGCTCATGCAATACATTGCCTGTTCGCCGGACTACTCCGCCGTCGGGACCATCAACGACGAAGGGGAGGGGATGGGCCTCTATCTCTACGACAACGGCGGACGCGCCTATCTCTGCCCCGGCGGCAGCGGCGACAGCTTTACGCTCAAGGGCGAGTACGGCGGGCGGTACAGCGACGACGGGCACTTTGACGGCGTTTTTTACCGCGACGGGGACATCGGCGCCTTTACGGATCTTTCCGAAGCGGAGTTTTACTATAGCAAGGGTTCCGAGACATGGCTGTGGTATTCCGACGGTGTGAACGATTATTTTCTGGGCGACGATTATGAGATCGGCGACGACGGCCTTGCGTACCATATCGAGGATGGCAGCGTCTATCCCGCGGGCTGGATCCCCGACGAGCGCTATGACCCGGCGGTAAACTGGGGCGAAGACTGGATGGATAACTGGGATATTTGAGGGCTGATATGAAAGAAAACAAGTTTGAAAGCATAGGAACGGAGAAGCTGAGCGAGGCGGAGCTGTCCAGACAGCTGGGCCGCTATCAGCGGCGGGAGCGGTTCTGCATCCGGTTCGGTTTGATCTGCATCGCGGTCAGCCTCATCCTGTATTTTGCGATGCGGGAGCCGGCGCTCAAGGCGGTCCTTGTGGGCGTGCTGTTTTCAGTCGGCCTCTGCTGCGTCATTTTTCTGGCGGAGGGCACCAAGAAAAAGCTGAAAAAGCTGATGCGGGAGCAGCTCGGCGGGTATTTTCAGGCGGAGCTTGAAAAAGCCTTCGGTCCCGAGCGGCACTCTGCCGAGCTGCGCATCGATGAAGCGTTTTTGAAGGAAAACCAGCTGGTGGACCGCGGCTGGGAGGAGAGCGAGGTCGAGGGCTTCCGGGAGGGCGTGTATCGCGGAGTCCGCTTCTCCGCTGCTAACGTGCGGCTGTACCATGTCTATCAGCGCGGCAATGGCAACGAGGGGTACGAGACCTGCCGGGATATGGTGTTCAAAGGCGTCGTGATCCGCTGCGAGACGCAGACGGCGGCGCCGTCCCCCGTCCGGGGAATTGGCCGGAATGTCCCTGATCCAAGACTTGCGAAGCTGGCGGCTGAACTGGAGCAGAGTGTGGAAGGAACGCTCCTCGGCCTGTGCTGGAAGTGGAACGTGCTGTCGCTGGCGCTGGAAACAGACTACGGCTTTGCTTCCGTGGCCAGTAATGTGGATCTGCGTGACCTCGACGCGGTGCGCCGGAGCTTCACCACGACACTGCGGGAAATGGAGGGGCTGCTCGATCTTATACTGAACGATACCGTGCTGTTCTGGCGGTGAAAGGAGAAACTCATGGATCATCAAAATGAACGGGCGGATCAGGCCCTGAAAAACAGCAGAAATGGCAAGGCTGGCGGTAAGATCATTGCCATCATCGGCGGGGTGATCGCACTGATTGGCATCGTTACCTCCATGATTCCCGTGGTCATCGTCGGCGTGGTCATCGCCGGACTGGGCGGGATGCTGAAGGATAAGACCAAGGACGCCGCCCGGGTACAGCTCAACGACACTGTGGTGCGTCAGGCGCTGGACGAGGTTTTTGAAAACGCGGAATTTAACCCGAGCGTTCACCTGAGCTACGAGGACGTGGAGGGCTCGGGGATCCCGCTGCCCACCCATACCGATGTTGGCGGCGGCGAGTATGTCAAGGCAGCCCACCGGGGGATGCAGGTCGAGCTGAGCAGCATCGTCCTGTCCTCCAGAGCGGAGTTTGAGGACGAAAACACCGGTATGCGGGAATGGCGGGAGACCGTGGATTATCAGGGTCAGTGGATGCTGTGCCGGATGGGGGCGGAAATGCCCTCCGGCCTGATCGTCTGGCCCCGTGGCAAGCTGGACAAAATTTTCCGGACAGGAACGATCAAGACGGGCGTCGATGATTTCGACAGGCGCTTCAACCTCAGCGCCGAAGCCGGGGAGGCGGTGCTCCGCTACCTGAATCCGGCCAGAATGGAGCGGTTCCTCGCGCTGGCGGACAGCGCCGGCGGCGGTCTGTCCGTTGCGCTGAACAGGGACGGCACGCTGCGGGTCGGCGTGCAGAGCGGGCACGGTT
>CAKUPH010000093.1 GCA_934675115.1 uncultured Oscillospiraceae bacterium
GCCGGCCTCGACCTTACCCACAAGGTCAGCGCCCACGTCAGCGGCCTTGGTGTAGATGCCGCCGCCCACACGGGCGAACAGAGCCATGAAGGAAGCGCCCATGCCGTTCATGACCATGATGTTGCCCAACTCAACGGGGTCATTGATGCCGAAGGCATAGCGCAGCAGGAAGAACCAGATGGAGATGTCCAGGATGCCCAGACCGACCACGGTGAAGCCCATGACGGAGCCGGAGGAGAAGGCCACCCGCAGGCCCTTGTTCAGGCTCTCGGAAGCGGCCTGAGCGGTACGGGCGTTGGAGTTGGTGGCGATCTTCATGCCGATGAAGCCGGCCAGCATGGACCAGATGCCGCCGGTGACAAAGGCGAAGGGGGTGAACTTGGAGAGCATATTGTCGCCGCCGGCAAAGGCGATGACCAGCAGGATGACGAAGACGATGGCGAATACCTTGGCTACAGTGGTGTACTGATGCTTCAGGTAAGCGTTGGCGCCTTCGCGGATGGAAGATGCGATCTTGACCATTTTGTCATTTCCTTCGGGGAAGGACATGACCTTGTTGCGCTGGATCAGAGCGAAGATCAGCGCCAGTGCGGCGCCGACAAAGCCGATCCAAAAGAGGTTTTCCATTCGAACACAGCTCCTTTGTTGAGATTGGGATTACGGTCTGTTCACAAAATGTCCATTTTTTATCTTACCACATCATAGAAATTTTGCAAGAAATACTTCGCGGGATTTGGCCGGAGAAAAGCGTTTTTGATAGTTGCGACGAAAAGCCGGGGAAAATCAGGAACGCTTCCATGCATTTCGGCTAAACAGCACCAGCAGCGGGAAGATCTCCAGACGGCCCACGATCATGCAGAAGGAGAGCACCAGCTTGCTCACATCGGAGAAAAGCGAGAAGTTGCCCATGGGACCGACCATTTCTAGGCCGGGGCCGACGTTGCTCACGCAGGTGATGACGGCAGTGAGGGTGGTGCCGAAGGAGAAATTGTCGAGACCCACCACCAGTGCGGCGCAGAAGATGAAGAACATATAGATGACGAAGAAGGACTGGATGGTGTTAAGGGTCCGTTCGGCCACCGGCTCGCCGTCCAGCTTGACCACCGAGACGGCCCGAGGGTGGATGATGGTGCGGATCTCCCGCCGGACGGTCTTGAGCAGGACGAGGATCCGGGCACACTTGATGCCGCCGCCGGTGGAACCGGCGCAGGCTCCGATGAACATGAGCACCACAAGGCACAATCGGGAGAACTCCGGCCACATGTCAAAGTCCACCGAGGAGAATCCGGTGGTGGAGACGATGGATGCCACCTGAAAGGCGGCGTGGCGGATGCTGTCGCCGGTGGTGTACATGCCGTGGAGGTTCCACGCGATGGCGGCGGTGCTCACCGCCACCATGATGAGGAAGAACCGCAGTTCGTCGCTTTTGAGCACCTGCTTCACCTTGCCGCACAGCAGCAGGAAGTAGACTGCAAAGTTCACGGAGAACAGCAGCATGAAAACGGTGACCACGATCTCGATGACAGGGCTTCCGTATGCGCCGATGGAGATGTTCTTAATGGAAAAGCCGCCGGTGCCCGCCACAGCCATGGAGTGGACGATGGAGTCGTACCACGGCATTCCGGCCAGCCGGAAAGCAAAGACTTCAATGACCGTCAGCGCCAGATAGATAGAGTAGAGGATCTTGGAGGACTGGGAGGCCTTGGGCACCAGCTTGGAGGTGATGGGGCCGGGGCTTTCGGCCCGGATGAGGTAGGTGGAGCTAATGCCCAGCGAGGGCAGCAGGGCGGTGGTGAGGATGAGCACGCCCATGCCGCCCAGCCAGTGGGTGAAGGCCCGCCAGAACAGCAGGCCCTGAGGCAGACCCTCCACCGCATGGAGAACGGTCGCACCGGTGGTGGTGAAGCCGGAAATGGTCTCAAACAGACAGTCAACGTAAGAGCCGAACTGGTGGGAGAACCAGAAGGGCAGCGCCCCGAAGACGCCCAGCAGCACCCAAATCAGGCCCACGGTGAAAAAGCCCTCCCGGGCAAAAAAGGCGCGGTCGGCCCGGATGAGGAACCGGAAGCAGAGTCCTACCGGGACGATGATGGCAATAGCCTGCAAAAAGGGGAGCGGGTCCTCGTGGTAAAACAGTGCCACGAACAGGGGGATCAGCAGAGACGCGGCTTCCACCAGCAGGGTGGAGCCGGTGATGCGGATGACCAGCTTGAAATTCATGGTCAGCCTCCGATCCCGAAGGGGTCCGCGTAGATAGCGTTCAGATCCATGATGCCGCTGTCCTTGGCCACCACGATGGCGGTGTCGCCCTCCTGAAGGGAGGTGGAGCCCTCCGGGATGATGATGCGTCCGGCCCGGACGATGACGGCAATGAGGAAGCCCTTTTTCAGCCGCAGGCTCTTCAGCGGGACTCCCAGATAGTGGGTGGTGGGCCCGGCCACGAACTCCATGGCCTCGGCGTGGCCGTCGGCGATTTTGTAGAGGGCGTTCATGACGCTGCCCTTGGAGTTCTGGATGCCGCGGACGGTCCGCAGGATCTGGTAGGCGGTGGTGAGCTTGGGGGACACTACGGAGTCCAGCCCGGCGGAGCGGGCGATGCTGGCATAGTTCTGGCGGCTGGACTTGGCCACCACCTTGGAAACGCCGTTCTGGTGGGCGTAGAGGGAGATGATGAGGTTGTCCTCATCCCGGTCAGTGAGGGCCACGAAGGCGTCGTTGGAGGTCATGCGCTCCTCGGTGAGCAGCTCGGGATCCGTGCCGTCGCCATGGATGACCAGACACCGGGGGAAGGACTCGGACAGCTGGCGGCAGCGGAGCTCATTGCGCTCCACCACCTTGCAGTCCATGCCCAGATGGGTGAGGATATCCAGTAGGTAATAGGCGATGCGGCCGCCGCCGATGATAAAGACGGAGCGGACCTTGTGGTTGTCCCGGCCCAGCAGGCGGAACAGCTGATGGATGCCGGCGGGGGTGCCGGCGGCGTACATTTTGTCTCCCAGGGCGGGCACAAAACTTCCGTCCGGGATGTAGACCTCGCCGTCCCGCTCCGCGGCGCAGAACAGGATGGGCAGCTCCCGGATGCGGGAGGACAGGGAGGACAGGGCCCGGCCGCTCAGGCCGTCCCGCTCCTGTACGCGGAAGCTGACGATCTCCACCTGCCCCCGGGCGAAGGTGTCGATGTTGGCGGCGGAGGGGAAGCGAAGCAGCCGGGAGATCTCCTCGGCGGTGGCAAACTCCGGGTTGATGATCATGTTGATGCCCAGATCGTTTTTCAGCACCTGCACGTCGGACATATACTCGGTGCTCCGGACGCGGGCCACGGTGTAGGCGGCGCTCATCTGATGGGCGCAGTGGCAGCAGAGAATGTTGATCTCATCGGAATTGGTTGCGGCAATCAGGATGTCGGCGGCGGCCACGTTGGCCTCCCGCAGCACGGCCTGAGAGGCACAGTTGCCCTTGGTGCACATGACGTCCAACTGGTCGGATACCTTGGTGAGGATCTCGTCCCGGATATCAATGACGGTGACGCTGTGGCCCTCGTCGGCCAGATGTTCGGCCAGAGTTGTGCCGACCTTGCCCGCACCGGCAATGATGATATTCAAGTCCACTCATCTCTCTTTCGGATAATTGAAGCGTGTCTATTGTAATGGAGCGCGGCGCAAAAAGCAAGAGCGAAAGCGGTGGAGAACAGCGGTTCTTGCGTTTTTGCGGCGCGGATCATATAATAAAGGAAAATCTAACTGCGGAGGGCTGCCGAATGATCGCCACGGAACGCCAGTACCATATCAACTGCCTGCCCGGAGAGGTGGGACGTTACTGTATCCTCCCGGGGGACCCGGGCCGGTGCGAAAAGATCGCCCGGTATTTTGACAACGCCGTTCATGTGACCGCCAACCGGGAATTTGTGACCTATACCGGGACGCTGCTGGGCGAAAAGGTGAGCGTGGTGTCCACCGGCATCGGCGGGCCGTCCGCCGTTATCGCGATGGAGGAGCTGACCGCCGTCGGTGCGGATACCTTTATCCGGGTGGGCACCTGCGGCGGCATCAGGCTGGACGTCAAGAGCGGCGATCTGGTGGTGGCCACCGGCGCGGTGCGAATGGAGGGCACCAGCCGGGAATACGCGCCCATCGAGTACCCGGCGGTGCCGGATTATCAGGTGCTGTCCGCCCTGACTGACGCGGCCCGGGCCTCCGGGCGGAGCTGGCACGCCGGAGTTGTCCAGTGCAAGGACTCGTTCTACGGCCAGCACTCGCCGGGCCGGATGCCGGTGTCCTACGAGCTGGAGCAGAAATGGGAGGCGTGGAAGCGCCTTGGGGTGCTGGCGTCCGAGATGGAGTCTGCGGCGCTGTTTGTGGCGGCAAACGCCCTCGGCGTGCGCTGCGGCTCTGTGTTCCATGTGATCTGGAATCAGGAGCGCAACGCCGCGGGGCTGGATCAGATCCGGGATGAGGATACGGATGCCGCCGTCCGCGCGGGAGTCGAAGCATTGAAGCTCCTCATCCGCAGGGACCGGGGCGAAGCGTAAAAGGAAGAACGCCGGACGGAACAGGATTCAGTCTGTTCCGTCCGGCGTTTCCGTATTCCCGGGGACGCTGAGGGCCAGCAGAGCCAGATCATCGCCGATGACGGTGAACAGTGCCGCCAGCAGGGCCAGTTCGTCGGCACTCTTGCCCTGCGCGATGGCGGCGGAGACCGCCGTGGCCGCGGCCAGCAGCGCGTTTCCCTCGGCCGGTGTCAGGGCAGAGCGCAACGGCGCACACCTCACTTTGCGGAAAAGCCGCGACCCATTCTATGCGGGAGAAGTGCGTGTGGGGACGAAGGGGTACAGCCCCGATTTGACAGGTTGGCACGGTGCTGGTATAATTGCGAAAATCGTGCATTTTGTCAGAAAAAGCGGATAAGAGAGATGATGACTTGTGGATATTACACTTGGAATGCTGCTGGATCCCCTGCAGGACTGCACTTGGAACATTCAGCGGGAGGAGCAGCTGGAGCAGATCTGCCGCGGGGTGGAGCTGCTGCCCCGGGACGGTGGGGAGCTGAAAGAGGACGTGGTCTACCTGACGGATTCCTACCGGACGGAAACGGTGTATGAGGTATATCAGGCCTGCCCCTTCCGGGAAAAGCTCTGCCTGCTGTATATATGTGCGCTTGGGGAGGAGCCGGTGTCCGTATGCAGCGTATCCATTGAAACGCCCCGGGAGCTGTCTGTTATCCTCAATCAGCTGGTGGGAAAGTTCTTTCAGTATATGAACTGGGAGCGGAATCTGGATACCTGTATTCTGAAAAACGCACCGATGGAGCAACTGCTGGACACCGCTGTATCCATGATTGGCAGCCCGATTCAGCTGTATGATCCCAGCCTGAAGCTGATCGCATCCTCGTCCATGGATTCCGACGATATGCTCTATCAGGAGATCAGAGAAAACCACGGCCTGAACCGGAAAACGGCGGAGTATTTGAGTGAGATCAACTTTTTCCCGCCGGACGACGTGGATCCGAGTCCCATTCTGCTGTATGAGGACAGTCCGATCTCTCCATACGTCCAGCTTTTTTACCGGGTGGATGTGGCAGGCCGTATCAAGGCGATCGTCTATGTCGTGTTTTCCGGAAAAGCGTATTCTCCTATTGCCGTGCGGCTGATGCATCTGCTGGTGGAAAAGGTCGGCATCGCCGTGGAGCAGAACGACATACTGGACAGCGGTTTTGTCCGGAAGTTTGACCTGAAGCTGCCCCATCCGAAGAGCTGCTTCTTTGACTATGATGAGTACACGCTGGTGCATATGGCGACGATTCTCCCACCGGATACCGCATCGCCGTGATTGCCATGGCGGCCGCCGGCGCGCTCCTATATCTGGGCACCGGCCTCGGCACCAAGGAGCACGTTACGCTGGCGGAGATGGAGCACGAGCACGGCAATCAGCCCGAGGCTCCCTCCGTGTGGGCCGCGCTGAAGAGCATCGGCAAGAACAAGTACGCGCTGATCCTCATCGGCTACTGCCTGATGGGCATGCTGGCGCAGGGCGTCCGCAGCAATCTGATGACCTTCTATGTGGTCAACTATCTGGAAGATCCCAATCTGACCGCCATGTCCGTTATGATGACGGAGACCTATATCATCCCGGTGTGCGGCGTCCTGCTGGTGCCCGCGCTGACCAAGAAGTTCGGCCGCCGGAAGATCATGATTTTCGGCTCCGCCTGCATGACGCTGGTGGGTGTGGTCAGCCTATTGGCCAAGCGGAATCTCCCGCTGGTCTATCTGGGCGGCGCGCTGGTTGGCGTTGCTTACTGCTTCACCCTGTCCGTGGTCTGGGGCGCCCTTCCTGACGCATCCGATTACGGCTATCACAAGACCGGCGTCAGCGTTCCCGGTATGCTTTTTGCGTTCGCGACGCTGGCTATGGGCTGCGGCAGCGGTGTTGCCGGCTTCTTGGCGTCTGTGGTACTGAATTTCTTCCATTATGACAATACCGCTATGGTCCAGACGGAGAGCGTCTGCAACGGCATTTACCTCGGCTTCGGCGGAGTCACGATCATCTTTGGTATTCTGATGATGGTCTGCGGTTTTCTCTATACGCTCAGCGAGGACAAGATGATCAAGATCCGCGCGGACCTTGAAGAGCGGATGGCGCGGAAATGAACCGAACCTTCCGGTAAAAGGATCGAAGTATTTACCGCTGAAAAAAGGACGCGTACCGGTTATGCCGGTACGCGTCCTTTTGATTTGCGTCACACCACACCTGCCGCTTTCTTTTCGCCTTCGGCGGCGCGCTCCTGCTTGGCCAGCGCCTTGGCATTGGCCAGCATGAGCTTGATGCGGTTCTCCTGATTGATCTTGGTGGCGCCGGGGTCGTAGTCGATGGCCACGATGTTGGAGTTGGGGTAGTCGTCCTTCAGGCGGCGGATCATGCCCTTGCCCACGATGTGGTTGGGCAGGCAGCCGAAGGGCTGGGCGCAGACGATGTTGGGCACTCCGGCGTGGATGAGCTCCAGCATCTCACCGGTGAGCAGCCAGCCCTCGCCCATCTTGTTGCCGTCGCCCAGATAGCCGCGGACCAGCTTGTGCATGCCCTCGAAGGGGCCGGGGCGGCGGAACCGGGTGTTGGAGATGGCGGCAATCATGTCCCGCTGGCAGGCTTCGATATACCCCATGAACATCTGGCAAATCTTCTTTTTCAGCAGGGAGCCGCCGTAGATGTCCACGTCCACCACGCGGTTGTAGATCTTGAAGATCATAAAGTCCGCAAGGCCGGGGACGACTACCTCCGCGCCCTCACTGAGCAGGAAGTCCTCCAGATTGTTGTTGCCCAGTGGGGAGAACTTCACATAGATCTCGCCCACCACGCCGACGCGGACCTTTTCCACTTTGTTGACGGGGATGGCGGCAAAGTCCCGGCAGATGTCGTCGAAGGCGGCGCGCATCTGCTTGCGGTTCATGCCTTTGCCCTTCTGGAAGCCCTCGATGAGACGGTTCTGCCAGTGGTCGGTCATCCGGTCGGCGTCGCCGGGGTTGACCTCGTAGGGGCGGACCTGATTCGCGAGGCAGACGATGAGGTCGCCGTACATCATGCCGTAAATGAGCTTGCGGATAAGGCTGACGGTGAGGCTGAAGCCGGGATTTTTCTCCAGCCCGAAGGACACGGAGATGACGGGGACATAGTCCATGCCGGCCTTGGCCAGCGCCTTGCGCAGCAGGTGGATGTAGTTGGACGCCCGGCAGCCGCCGCCGGTCTGGGTGATGAACAGGGCCACCTTGTGGGGATCGTAGCCCTCGCGCTTGATGGCGTCCATGAACTGGCCGATGACCAGCAGGGCAGGGTAGCAGGTGTCGTTATGGACGTATTTCAGGCCCTCGTCCACCACCGCGCGGCCCGAGTTGTTGAGCTGCACCACCCGGTAGCCCTCCAGCTCCAGCAGCTGGCGGAACATGCCGAAGTGGACGGGAAGCATCTGGGGCATGAGAATGGTGTACTCCTTCTTCATCTCCTTGGTGA
>CAKUPH010000094.1 GCA_934675115.1 uncultured Oscillospiraceae bacterium
CGCAATGGCTGCTACAGGCGGACATTGCGTGCGATGAAGCGGGGTGCGATCTTTTCGTCGGAAAAGGCTTTGCCTTTTTCGGCGGGCTAAAAATCGGGGCCGGGAGCGCAGCGCTCCCGGCCCCGGTCTTTTTTATTGTTCCTCATAGACGGCCCGGCTGCCGCCGATGAGCTTCGGGCGGGTGCGGGCGCACAGCAGGATGGCGTTCCCGATGTGGTCAAGGCTCAGCCGGACGGGCACCGCCACGTCCCGCAGGTGCATCCCGATGAGGGTGCCGCCGATGTCCAGCCCGGCGTGGGCACGGATGTGCTCCACCGCCACCGGGTGCTCGAAGCTCCGCCACGCCGCCGTGGCGAAGGAGCCGCCCGCCTTGGGCTGGGGGACGACGCACACCGGGTCGTACCCGTACTGCCGGGCGCAGGCGTCCTCGATGATGAGGGCGCGGTTCAGATGCTCGCAGCACTGGGCCGCCAGCCAGATGCCCTGCTCCCCCAGAATGGGCCAGATGCCCCGGAGCACCGCCTCCGCCGCCTCAAGGCTGGAGGCCTTGCCGATGCGGCCGCCGGTGATCTCCGAGGAGGAGCAGCCCACCACGAAAATGTCCCCGGCCCGCAGACCGGCCGTGTCCAGCAGCTCCCGCACCGCCTGCGCGGCCTGTTCGGTCAGTTCGTCCAATGTGAATTCCATGTTGATCGCCTCACAATGAAAAATCGTTTACAGCCGCCGGACCACGTCCATCAGCGGGACCATCACGGCGTGGGGGATGAATTTGGCGGTGAGCCGGTGGACGGTGCACACCGGCCCGGGGGTGGACACCCAGAAGTTCAGCTTGCTGTCCGTCAGCGCCCGGCGCACCACGTGCTTTGCCCGGGAGGCCAGCGGGTAGTGTCTGAAGCCGCTGGCGCTGGTCTCCTCGGCCTTGGGGATGAACTCCGTGTCCTTCACCCAGTAGGGGCACACCGCCGTGACGTGGACGCCCCGGGGCAGCAGCTCGTAGTGCAGGGCCTTGGTGTAGCTCATGAGAAAGGCCTTGGTGGCGGCGTAGACGTTGAGCTGGGGGATGGGCTGGAACGCCGCGGTGGAGCAGATCTCCAGCACCCGGCTGCCCCGGCGGAGGTAGGGCAGGGCCGCCGCCGTCACGTCCACCGCCGCCCGGCAATTCAGGTCGATCATGGCGTCGTTGTCGGCGTCGGGAATGTCGGCGGTGGGGCCGATGCGGCCCATGCCCGCCGCGTTGACCAGCACGGCGATGTCGGGCTTTTCCGCCGACAGCATGGCCTTCAATTCCTCCACCTTCTCCCTCCGGGTCAGGTCCATGGGGATGGGCCGCACCGGGCGGGCGGTGTATTTTTGCAGGGCGGTGAGCCGGTCCTCCCGGCGGGCCACGGCCCAGATCTCATCCAGCGTGCTGTCCGCGCCCAGTTGGCGGACAAATTCCCGGCCCAGACCGCTGGACGCGCCGGTGACGAGCGCGATCTTCATAGACAGACCTCCTTGAATGTGGTTCTCCCGGACAGTATGCCCGGCGAAATGGGCTTACAGCCCGTACAGCCCGGAATATTTTTTCGTCAGGTAGTCGGTGTACACCGTGGGATCGAAATCGCCGCAGGCGTTCTTCACGATGTCGGCGGGCTCCATCATGCCGCCGTACTTGTGGATGTGCTCCCGGAGCCAGCCGGTGATGCCGGACAGGTCACCCCGGGAGACAGGGCCCCATACGTCCATCTCCTGCTCCATGTTGCGGAGCATCTGGGCGCCGTAGGCGCTGCCCAGAGCGTAGGACGGGAAGTAGCCGAAGGAGCCGCCGGACCAGTGGGAATCCTGAAGGCAGCCGCGGGTGTCGTCGGGCACGTCGATGCCCAGATATTCCTTGTAGAGTCGGTTCCACTCCGCCGGAACGTCCTTCACCGCCAGCGTACCGCCGATGAGCCGTTTTTCGATCTCATAGCGCACCATAACGTGAAGGCAGTAGGTCAGCTCGTCGGCCTCGGTGCGGATGAGGGAGGGCTGGGCCTTGTTCACGGCCTTGTAGAACTCATCTGCCGTCACGCCGGACAGCTGCTCGGGGAAAAACTCCTGCATCTTGGGGAAGATGGCCTGCACGAAGGGCAGGGAGCGGCCGATGATGTTCTCGTAGAACCGGGACTGGCTCTCGTGGACGCCCATGGACACGCCGCCGGCAAGGCAGGTGTAGTCCAGCGCCGGGTCGACGTTCAGCTCGTACCGGGCGTGGCCGCCCTCATGGATGACGGAGTACATGGAGCTGGACACGTCATCCTCCTTGTAGTGGGTGGTGATGCGCACGTCCTGACTGGTGAAGTTCAGGGTGAAGGGGTGCTCCGTCTCGCCGATGGCGCAGTGGGCGCGGTTCAGCTGGAGCACCTCCATGAGGTAGTCGGAGAACTTCCGCTGGGCTTCGACGGGGTAGTGACGGTGGAGGACGCTGTCGTCCAGCTGCTCCTTTTCCCCGATGGCGTGGATGAGGGGCACCAGCTTTTCCCGGACGGCGGCAAAGAACTTGTCGAGGTAGGCCATGTCCACGCCCCGCTCGTACTCATTGAGCAGCGCGTCATAGGGGGCCTTGTCCGGGTCGTAGTAGCCCGCGAACTTCCGGTTGAAGTCCACCAGCTTTTCCAGCACGGGGCGGAAGGACTCAAAATCGTTGTTCTCCTTGGCCCGGTGCCACACGTCGCTGGCCTCGTTGGTGAGCATGGCGTACTCCATGTACTCGTCGGCGGGGATGCGGGCGGTCTTGCTGTAATCCCGGCGGAGCACCGTCACCTCGCGGGCGGTGACAGGGTCCAGCTCGTCCCGGCGGCTGTCCAGAAAGTCCAGCAGCTGGCCCACCCCGGGGTTGGCGAACAGCTTGTGCATCTCCCCGGCCAGTATGCTGAGGGCCACGCCCCGCCCGGCGGAGGTGTCCTTGGGGGCGACGGTGACGCCGTCCAGATACAGGCTGGAGTTGGCGGTGCGGTAGGCGAAGATCTTCTGCTGGAGCTCTTCAAGCTGCTCCAATGCTTCTTTCAATTCCATGGGTGGACCTCATTTCCTTATTATTTTGATAGATCAATGATACGACATCGGCGCGGAGTTTGCAAGCGCTGCCGCGTTTCTTTTGCCGGTAGGGCGAAAAGGGCGAAACTGACAAAACTGTTGCGTGCTGCAATCTCCTGTGTTATGTTGTTTATATAAGTACAAAGAAAGGCGGCGCGGCCATGAAGAAAAAACGGAGTATCATCCTTCTGATCCTGCTCACCGTCGTTCTGGCCGGGGCGGCGGGGGGTTCGTTCTGGTATTTGGGCCGGGCGGTCCCGGTGGGGGAGCTGAAAGACGTGCCCCTTTCCAATCTCGGGTACATCAGGCTTTGCCCGGGCGGAAGAACGCTCACCGCTTCGGAGCACCCCTTTGCGGAATCGGATGCGGCGGAGCTGACCGGACTGCTGGCCGCCATCCCGGCGAAGCGGAACACCCGGAGCGGCGGCGCGGTCACTGAACCGGACGGGGGATATGTGGCGGTCTGGGCCGGCGGGGCGGACGGCGGCAGTGCGTACCTCTGCGCGGGGGACAGCCCGGCGGACTGCCGGTTCTACTATCAGGCGAGCGGGAGCGGTCCCGTGAAAGCATATGACCTCCAACCCGGCGATGAAACCTATGAACGTCTGTTAGCCGTGCTGGAGCGGATGACGGCGTATTACGAGGAATGAGCGCCGGGGTACATCCGGAAAATGATTATTTAGGTAGAAAAAAGAGCCGGGAAGCTGTACTTCCCGGCTCTTTTTTCTGATGTTATACCTTTTTCCAGACAGCGCCGCCGGGAACCGCAGCGTTAAGAAAATATGCCGGCGGCATATTTTTAGCGTAGGCCGCAGCGGCTGTGCCGCGAGGAAAGGGCAGGATCAGATACGCTTCCAGGTCGCGCCGTTCGGGATATCCACTACCTCGATCCCCTGCGCCTTCAGCTCGTCGCGGATGCGGTCGGCCTCGGCGAAGTTCTTCGCCTTCTTGGCCTCCGCCCGCTGGAGCACCAGCGCGTCGATGGCGGGGTCGCCCTCGCCCTGAACGGTAAACCCGCCGGCGGCGGGTGCGGCCTTGGCCGCGGCGGCTTCCTTCTCCCGCAGCTCGATGGACTTATCCATCAGGGACAGGGACAGCACCCGGTCGTAGTCGTTGAGGATGGCCAGCTTGGTGTTGTCATTGGTCTTGGCCTTAAGCACGTCGTACAGCAGGGTGACGGCCTGAGCGGTATTCAGGTCGTTGCCCACCTGCTCGATGAACTTCTTCCGGTAGTCATAGAATACGTCGGAATCCACGTCCCCCTCGGCCTTCAGCGCGGCGATGCGCCGGATGAGCTTCTGGTAGGCGGTGGCGGCGTTGTCAAGGTTCTCCCACGTGAACACCAGCGCCTTGCGGTAGTGGCTCTGGAGGCAGAAGAACCGGTAGGCCAGCGGGTCATAGCCCTTTTCCTCCAGCAGGGAGACGGTGAGGAACTCGCCGGAGCTCTTGCTCATCTTACCGTGGTTGGTGTTCAGGTGGTGGACGTGGAACCACTGTTTGCACCACGGGTGGCCCAGATAGGACTCGCTCTGGGCGATCTCGTTGGTGTGGTGGGGGAAGGCGTTGTCGATGCCGCCGCAGTGGAGGTCAAGGTATTCGCCGTTGTACTTCATGGAGATGCCGGAGCACTCGATGTGCCAGCCGGGATAGCCTACGCCCCAGGGGGAATCCCACTTGAGGGCCTGATCCTCGAACTTGGACTTGGTGAACCAGAGGACGAAGTCGTTCTTATTGCGCTTGTTCTCATCCTGCTCCACGCCCTCCCGGACGCCCACGGCCAGATCCTCCTCGTCGTGGTCGTTGAACACGTAGTAGTGGTCCAGCTTGGAGGTGTCGAAGTAGACGTTGCCGCCGGCGAAGTAGGCATAGCCCGTGTCCATGAGCCTGGAGACAATCTTGATATACTCGTCGATGAGGCCGGTGGCGGGCTGCACCACGTCGGGCCGCTTGATGTTCAGCTTGCGGCAGTCGTCAAAGAACGCATCGGTGTAGAACTTGGCAATCTCCATGACGGACTTGTGCTCCCGCTTCGCGCCCTTGAGCATCTTGTCCTCGCCGGTGTCCGCGTCGCTGGCCAGATGGCCCACGTCGGTGATGTTCATGACGCGGTTGACGTCGTAGCCGTCATAGCGCAGAAATTTTTCCAGCACGTCCTCCATGATATAGGAGCGCAGATTGCCGATGTGGGCGAAGTGGTACACCGTGGGGCCGCAGGTGTACATCTCCACATGGCCGGGGGTGTGGGTCTGAAATTCTTCTTTTTTGTGGGTGGCGGAATTGTAAAGATACATCGAAAAGCTCCTCCTTGATAGCTGATTGTATATATTATTGCGTTATATCCACGCTGGAATCGGGATTTTCCCGGTGCTTCGCCGGAATGCCCGCCAGATGGCAGCCTTCCAGCATTTTCTCCAGAAACTCCAGCCGGGACTGGATGGACTGCAGTTCCTTCTGGACAGGGTCGGTGACGCTGACCTGATCCACCTTGTCAGCGAAGTCGGGCTTCTGCCCGGCCACCCGGACCACCCGGGCGGGAATGCCCACGGCGGTGGCATCCTCCGGCACCTCGCTGAGCACCACGGCGTTGGCGGCGATGCGGGCGCCGTCCCCCACCCGGAAGGGGCCGAGGACCTTTGCGCCGGTGGAGATGAGCACGTTGTTGCCGATGGTGGGGTGGCGCTTGCCGTGGTCCTTGCCGGTGCCGCCCAGCGTCACGCCGTGGTAGAGCAGCACGTCGTCGCCGATCTCGGCGGTCTCGCCGATGACGATGCCCATGCCGTGGTCGATGACCAGACGGCGGCCGATGGTGGCCCCGGGGTGGATCTCGATGCCGGTGCAGTGCCGGGCGATCTGGGAGTTCAGCCGGGCCAGGAAGCGCAGCTTGTGCACCCACAGCCAGTGGGACACCCGGTGAAAGATGACGGCGTGCACGCCGGGGTAAAGCAGAAAGATCTCCAGACGGCTGCGCGCCGCCGGGTCCCGGGCCTGATAGGCCCGGAGCAGTTCGCCTAAACGGGTCAAATGATCCCCTCCTACAGAATAAAAACGCCTCCTGTACCTGTCCGGTACAAGAGGCGATATGATTCGCGGTCCCACTCTCGTTTTTCACTCAAAGGCCGTTACGTGGCCGGACGGAGGGCGTCCAGATCCCTCTCGCTCCCGCTTGCAATTCACAACAGGTTTGATCCGAAAGCTGCTTTCAGCCGGTGACAGCTTCTCTCTGGCGGCGTCTGCCTGCGCTACTTCATGGCGTTCATCGCGATATTCAGTTCATACTCCACTATATTAGCATGGCGGGGAAATGGTGTCAAGTGCGGCGATCCCGTCCGGCCAGAAAATCGGCGAGGATAAGGGCGGCGCAGCCGATGACGAGAACGGCCAGAATGAGGATGGCGCAGTCCATGAAAAATGTTTCCGGCAGGATATTGATGATCTGGTCGGTGTCCGGGTCGAAGAGCCAGTTGGTCTTGCCGGGGAAGAAAATGGTGTGGAACACGGTGAAGGCCCGGTCGAAGTCCAGCGCGGCCAGCCCGCCTACGATGAGAAACGCGCCGCCCAGTCCCGCGCCCGCCCAGAAGCACGGCCCCCGGCCCAGCAGGCGGGCGGGGGAGCGGCGGCGGAGCCGCCCGGCGACGAGCAGTAGGACAATGGCGGCGGCTCCGGCGGCGAACACCCGGAGATCCAGCAGGAACAGCACCCGCACGTCGGTGAAGTGGTCCTTGCCGCTCTGCGACCATTTCAGTACGCCGGTGGAAAATTCCTCCCCGCCCAGGCAGTAGTCGAGCATTTCGTCGTAGGCGGTGCGGATCTCCTCCCGGGTGAGGCCGGTGCGCTCCTCCAGCTCCAGCGGCCCGATGTGGGCGTAGTAGAAGGGGCGGCACAGGATGGGGGCGGCGATGGCCCCGGTGAGCAGGGTCAGGGCGATGGCGGCAGCCAGCAGAACGGACAGCAGCTTGCAGGGTCTCATATCAAAGCTCCTTTTCCGGCAGGGCGGACAGCGAGATCAGCACCTGCGACGGCAGATAAAACAGCCACATCCCCACGGCGGCGAACCGGCAGAGCCCGTCCGGCAGCAGACCGGGGGCGGCGTTGAAGGCGCCAACGCATACATCGCAGCCGATGAACAGCGTCAGCCCTATGGCGAACAGCTTGCCCCGGCGGCCGGGGACGGTCCACGCGATGGCGGCGTTGACCAGCAGCTGGGAAAAATACAGCCCCGCCAGCAGATTCAGCGGCGAGGCCTGCCCCAGCGCGTAGAGCAGCACCCCCGCCGCCAGCGGCATCAGCGCCCGCAGGAGGAGCCACGCCCGGCCCGTCGTCAGCCGCAGGCGGATGAGGTAGACGGACTGCGCCTCCAGAAAGATGAGCACCCCGAGAGCGTAGTAAGCGTCCAGCACCAGCAGCAGGCTGTCCGCCAGCGCGGTGAGGACGAGGGCGACGGGCACCAGCCGGTCGCCGCCCTTTGCCGCGGCATAGACGGAAAAGGCGAGGCACAGCAGGATGCCGCCGTATTTCAGCGCCGTGTCCGGCCCGGCCCCGCCGGTGAGGTCCAGTGTCAGGAAGGCGGCGTACAGCGCGGCCTCGATACAGAGAAACGTGATGATGAAGCTGCGCTTCATGGGCTGGCCTCCCTTCGGGGTTTGCCTTATTATATAAGGCAGGGGAGGGAATTGCAAGGCTGAAAGCCTTGCGGGCTTTTTTCTTTCACGAAAGAAGGAAAGGCCAAAGGCGGAGCCTTTGAACCCTATTCTCCCGTATTCGCCGGGAGTCCGGCGAAGTGGAGTGGTGCGTCCTGCGGACGCTCCGCTGGGGTGACTTTTCGATCGTGCGAAAAGTCACCAAAAGCACGCTTAGGGAGAAAACGCGGATTCGACATCGAACGCAAAGGGCG
>CAKUPH010000095.1 GCA_934675115.1 uncultured Oscillospiraceae bacterium
TGAAGTAGGCCATGGAGCCGAAGGCGAAGCCCATGGAGAAGGAGCTGCAGAAGGAGATCAGCGTGTTGAAGATCCAGTACTTGTTCTTGACCAGGTTGCCGAAGTCGGAGAACATGTTGCCCTTCTTGCCGTGCATGGCCTCGTACTCGCGGTCGATCTGCTCGAAGTCTTCCTTGGTGCGTTCCTCGGTGAGCAGCAGGCCAGTGGCGACCAGGCAGATGGCGGCGAGGATGCCGCAGAGGATAGCCAGAGAACGGTAAGCCTGAAGGGTATCGCCGTACCGGGCTTTCATGGGGTTCAGCAGCCAGCCGGACAGAGAAGTGGCGATGGTGGTGGCGCCGCCCACGAAGAAGCCCAGGTTGCCGCGGACCTTGGAGTTGCTGCTGATCAGGGAGCCTAGACCGGCGGCGGGGATACGGATGGTGGTGATGACGGTGCAGAACACGTTATAGATAATAAACGCATAGATCAGCTTCTGCATTTCCGTGCCGTTTTCCGGCGCCATCCACATCAGCGCGGTGCACAGACCGGCGGGGATGCCCATCCAGATGAACCAGTGCTTCGCCTTGCCCCACTTGGTTCTGAAGCGGTCGGCCACGAAGCCCATGACCAGGTCGGAAATGCCGTCGATAATAATGCCGACAGAAAGGACCAGTGCGATCTTGTCCGGCGAGACTCCAAGATAGACGCTGTAGACCAGAGTGAAAAAGGTGCTGAACAGCGCGGTGGTCAGGCCCTGCTGACCCAGGGACGAGAGCATACCGGCGATGTAGTTCCTGATCGTCCGGCCGCTCCAGGGTTTTTGCAGTTCTTCTACGATCTTACTTCTGTCTTGTACCATTTCCCTTTTCTCCTTTCAAACACTTGAACCGTGCTATATTAACGGCTCCCTCCGGCCGCCGCGGACAGCCTGCCTGCAGGCTGGCGCCGGGCCGCCGCGTCCGGCGGAGGGGGGCCAATTAATAACGATCTTGCTGTATCGGGGGTGCCGGGGATGGGTTTTTGCTCATAAACGGGTCCTGGATCACTCCTTTTTCTTCCGCTGTGCGTATTCCTCCGGCGTCGGGAGATTTTTCCGGATCACGTCGGATATCTTCCAGACCACGAAGAGCGCCGCTACGATGAACACCACGTGGGTCCAGTCGACCTCCGGCCATCCGCCGTTGGAAAACCGGAACACGATCAAGGCCGCCGCGATGCCGGCGACGAGTCCGCCGACTCCTCCGGCCCGGCCCGCGCCGTTTTTAGCGCTTGAGGTACCGGTATTCCGGGCCTTTTCTTTTTTTCTGGCCATATCAACCATCCTTCCGTCTCGTCCGAAGTGCTTTTGTCAGTCCTCCTCCGGCTGTACGATCTCGTCCAGAGGCTTCACCTTGCGCAGCGCGATCACCGCGCAGACGGCGAACACGCCCATGCAGACCGCACCAGCCATAAAGGACGCGGAGTACCCTGCCACATCGATCACAACGCCGAAGATCATCGGGGTGATGGCCATGCCGATGTCAAAGCCCAGCCAGTAGGTGGCGCTGGCCGCGCCGCTTCTGGTGGCGGGCGCGCTCTTCAGGCTCAGCGCGTTGAGCACCGGCGTCAGGATCGCGCCGAACACGCCGCTGATCACCGCCATGTAGTACAGGGACACGATCCCGGGGGCCAGCGCGATGAACAGATAGGCGGAGATCTGGAGGAGCACGGCAAACAGGATCACGAAAACCGGTTTGAACTTGCCGGTGATACGGCCCAGCGTGAACCGCGCCGCCACCGACACCACGGTGGAAAGGATGTAGTAGAAGCTCATGGCCGCGCCGAGGCCGATCTCGGTGGCGTACAGCAGCAGAAACATGCCGGAGCCGGTGCAGATGCACTGGAACATGACCAGCAGCGCCGGGAGAAGAGCGCGGACCTCAATGTAGTCGTGGATGTTGAACTTTTTGCCGGAGCTCTTGGCCCGGGCGATGTGCATCGTCTTCTCGTAGTTGAGGCAGACCGCGATGATCACGGCCACGATCCCGCACGCCCCCGCCACCATCAGCGGCAGGCTGTAGTTATCCGCCGCACCGTCCGTCGAGCCGACGTTCATCAGGGCGATGATAATGGTAGCTCCGAAGGCGCCCACGATGGTGGAGTGCATCGCGTAGTAGCCGATACCCTCGCTGTAGCGGCTCTTGGGTACCACGTCGGAGGCCGCCGCGTTGGACGACGTGGAGTTGAGCGCGTGGCCCACGCCCTGCACCGCCTTGAGCGCCACGATGATCACGATGGAGGTGGTAAAGCCCAGCGCGAACATGCACACGCTGATGATGGCCGCGCCGATGATCATCATGGTCCGGCGGCCGTACTTGTCGGCCAGATTGCCCGTAGCGAAGCGGCAGATCATGCTGCCCGCGGCGAACACGGAGCTGAGCACACCCGAGATAGTGACCGGCGCCTTGAGGGCGTTGACTACGTACAGGGGAAGCACATAGTTCGTCACCGTCATGGTGAACTGACAGAAAATGGCGTACACAAATATCATGATGAAATATTTGCTCCACACCCGTTCCTTTTTTCCAGATTGGTTCAGCATTATATCTGCACATCCTCACATTTGCACTTTGCCTAATTCCTGTCTGGATTATAGTCGATTCACCGGCGTTTTGTAAAATACATTTTTGCTTATGCCTGCCTGTGCTATTAGTTTTTACTAATGCCTCCGTTCACAGTTTTTTCATAAATCCGTTGGTGCGCCTGCGTTTCACGGCTTTTTCGTCCGCTCCGCCGGGTGCCGCCTCCCGCGCCGTTTTCTTGACAAATTCCCGGATTCTGGTATAATTTTTATATTAACGCGCCGTTCCGATACCCTGTTCCGGCGGCGTTTGGGAGGGCGATTTGTTATGACCATCACACAGCTGCGGTACTTTATGGCGGTAGCGGATCAGCTGAGCTTTACCCGCGCGGCAAAGGAGCTTCTCATCTCCCAGTCCAATCTGAGCCAGCACATTGCGAAGCTGGAGGCGGAGCTGGGCGTCACGCTGTTCGAGCGCGACCCCGCCGGACTTTCGCTGACCGCAGAGGGCCGGTACCTGCGCTCCTCGGCAGAAATGCTGCTGGACGAGCTGGATACCCTGCCGCAGTCCCTGCAGCAGATCCAGCGTATGTCCCGCGAGGCCGTGATCCCGGAGGAATTCTCCATCGGCGTGGACAGCGCTGCGTTTACCATGGACCCGGCCATGACCGCGAAGTTCGTCTCCGCCGTGCGGACGCTCTCGGAGAAATATCCGCACACCCGGCTCAACATCAGCGAGATCGCCTCCAACGCCATATTCCCGCAGCTGCTGGACGGGACGCTGCATGTGACTGTGGGCGACTTCCACTATCCCAAAAACATCCGGATCCACTCCGTCCACATCAGCCGGCAGCAGTTGAATCTGGCCGTCAAGGACGACCCCTGCTGGAACAAATCCCTTCCGGTGCAGGAACGCATCGCGGAGATCCTGTCCAAAAGAGACCTCTACACCGTCAATTTCGATGAGACGCAGATCCTGAGGACCCAAACCTGGCTGGATAAGGTCGGCAGAAATCAGGTGCTGAAATTCGCAAAGTCCTCCTGGCTCCTGCTACTTCAGCTCCATCTGGGCAATGTGGCCGCCATCGTGCCCGACAACCGTTTTGACTCCGGCTTCAACATGGAGGACCTGCTCATCTTCCCCATCGACGAGCTGTCCATTTCCCGCTACGTCTCGTGGCCCGCGGACAGCACCCATCCGCTGCTCAAGGAATTTGTGGAAATGCTGCAATAACGTTTTTTCTCCTGTAGATACCCGCAAAAATAAAAACCGTCCACGCTCCATCATATGGAGCGTGGACGATTTTTATTTCACAGTTCTCCGCTGAGTTTTTTCCGCAGCGTCTCGTTGACCACCCTGGGGTCCGCCTTGCCCTTCAGCTCCCGCATGGTCTGGCCCACCAGAAAGCCGAAGGCTTTTTCCTTGCCGCCCTTGAAGTCGGCCACCGACTGGGGGTTGGCCGCCAGCACCCGGCCCACGACCTCCTCCACCAGTCCCGCGTCGCTGACCTGCTCCAGCCCGTGGGCCTTCACGTAGGCGTCCACGTCGCCGTTGTCGTCGAACACGGCCTCGAACACCTTGACGGCGGTGTTGCGGTTGAGCTTGCCCTCCGCCACCAGCGCGATGAGCCGGGCCAGCGTGTCCGCCGTGAGCTTCATGTCCTTGGGCTCCATGGCCCGGGCGGACAGGGCCCCCAGCACCTCGCCCATGATCCAGTTGGCCCCCTGCTTGGGCGCGGCCCCCCGGGCCACCAGCGTCTCGAACAGGTCGGCCAGCGCCTTGTCCGACGTGATCATTTTGCAGTCGTACTCCGGCAGGCCGTACTCCGCCTGATACCGGGCCCGCTTCTCCTCCGCAAGCTCCGGCTGAGCCGCCCGGACGCCGTCCAGATACTCGTCCGTCAGCTCGATGGGCGGGATGTCCGGCTCAGGAAAATAGCGGTAATCCTGCGCGTTTTCCTTGGAGCGCATGGCGTAGGTGGCGTCCTTGTTCTCGTCCCAGCGCCGGGTCTCCTGCACCACCCGCTTTCCCTCTTCGATCAATTCGATCTGCCGCTTGGTCTCGTAGTCGATGGCCCGGGCGATGGCCTTGAAGGAGTTGAGGTTCTTCATCTCCGTCCGGGTGCCCAGCTCCGTGCTGCCCGCAGGCCGGACGGACAGGTTCACGTCGCACCGGAGGGAGCCCTCCTGCATCTTGCAGTCGGACACCCCCAGATACTGCAGCGTCTCCTTGAGCTTTTCAAGGTACGCGATGACCTCATCGGCGGTGCGGAAGTCCGGCTCGGTGACGATCTCGATGAGGGGCACGCCGCAGCGGTTGTAGTCCGCCCGGGTCTGGTCGATCCACGGGTCGTGGACCAGCTTGCCCGCATCCTCCTCCATGTGGATCTCATGGATGCGGATGGTCTTGCCCGTGGAAATGGGCACCGCGCCGTCCCGGCAGATGGGCAGGTACAGCTGGCTGATCTGGTACGCCTTGGGCAAGTCGGGGTAAAAGTAGTTTTTCCGGTCGAATTTGCTGTATTTCGTGATGCTGCACCCCAGCGCCAGCCCCGCCTTCACCGCAAAGTCCAGTACCGAGCGGTTCAGCACCGGCAGCGTTCCGGGCATCCCGGTGCACACCGGGCAGCAGTGGGTGTTGGGCGCGCCGCCGAAGGCGGTAGTGCAGCCGCAGAAAATTTTCGTTTTCGTGGCAAGCTCCACGTGGGTCTCAAGGCCGATGACCGTCTCCCAAGTCATGCCCGCTCGCCTCCTTTCGGGGTCTGCTTGTGATAGTCCGTGTCCAGTTGGAACGCATGGGCGGCATTCAGGAGCTTCCCCTCGCCGAAGTGAGGGCCGATGAACTGCGCACCGATGGGCATGCCCTTTTTATCAAAGCCGCAGGGCATGGACAGCCCCGGCAGCCCCGCCAGATTGACGGACACGGTGTAAATGTCGCTCAAATACATCTGGAGCGGGTCGGACAGGCTCTCTCCCAGCCGGGGCGCCGTGGTGGGGGCCACGGGGGCCAGCAGCAGGTCGCACTGCTCAAAGGCCCGGTCAAAGGCCTCCTTGATGACCGCCTTTACCTGAAGGGCCTTTTTGTAGTAGGCGTCGTAGTAGCCGGTGGACAGCACGAAGGTGCCCAGCAGAATGCGCCGCTTCACCTCCGCGCCGAAGCCCTCGGTGCGGGTCTTGCAGTAGAGATCGGCAAGGCCGTCGTATCCCTCCGCCCGCCAGCCGTACTTCACGCCGTCGAACCGGGACAGGTTGGACGATGCCTCGGCGGCGGCGATGATATAGTAGGTGGGCACCACGTACTCCATCACCGGGAAGGACAGCTCCACCAGCTCCGCCCCCCGGCTCTTCAGCACCTCCGCCGCGGCGAGGACGGCGCTCCGCACCTCGCCGTCCAGCCCATCGCCGAAGCACTCCGCGGGAATGCCGATCTTCATGCCCCGGATGTCGCCGGTGAGGCCGTCCAGCAGATGGCCGTAGTTCCCGGCAAGGCTGGTGCCGTCCCGGCGGTCCTGCCCCTGGATCACATCCAGCACGGCAGCGCAGTCGGCGGCGTCCCGGCACAGGGGACCCATCTGATCCAGCGACGAGGCGTAGGCGATGAGTCCGTACCGGGACACGGTGCCGTAGGTGGGCTTCATGCCGGTGACGCCGCAGTAGGACGCGGGCTGCCGGATGGAGCCGCCGGTGTCGGAGCCGACGGCGTACCACCCCAGCCCGGCGGCCACCGCCGCCGCCGCGCCGCCGGAGGAACCGCCGGGGGCCCGGCTCTCATCCCACGGGTTGCGGGTGGGGCCGTAGAAGGACGTCTCGGTGGTGGAGCCCATGGCGAATTCATCCATGTTCAGCTTGCCGAGGCTCACCGCCCCGGCGGCGGACAGCTTTTCCACCACCGCCGCGTCGTAGGGCGGCTCAAAATCTCCCAGAATCTTGGACGCGCAGCTGGTCTTGACCCCCACGGTGCAGATGTTGTCCTTGAGGGCCATGGGCACGCCGTACAGCGGGCTTTCCGCCGTTTTTGCCCCGGCCTGAAGGCTCCGGGCACGCTCCAGCGCCCGCTCAGCGGTGACGGTGATGAAGCTGTTCAGCGCCCCGTCCCGGCGCTCCACGGCGTCCAACGCCGCCCGGGCCGCCTCCTCGGTGGAGACGTCGCCCCGGCGGATGGCCGCGCCCAGCTCGAGGGCGGTCAGTTTCTGCAATTTCATCTTCGTCCCCTCCTCACTCCACGGCCTTCGGCACGAGGAAGGCCTCCTCGTCCGGCACCGGCGCGTTTTTCAGCAGGGCCGCCCGGTCGTAAGACGGCTCCACCACGTCCTCCCGGAGGACGTTCTTCACCGGGAACACGTGGCTCATGGGCTCCACGCCGTCGGTGTCCAGCTTTGCCAGCACGTCCATGTAGCCCACGATCTGCTCCAGCTGGGCAGTCATGGCCGCCTTTTCCTCCTCCGGGAGGGACAGGCGGGACAGCTCGGAAATATAATCGACCATTTCAGTGGTGATCTTCATCGTATCAGTCCTTTCAGCAACTCTCATTCCCCTCGGAGAGCGGAGGGGGTATCGGGCCGAAGGCCCGTATCCAGGGGGAACTGGTTCCCCCTGGAAGGCACGGCGCGCGAAGCGCCCATATTTTCCGCAGAAAATATCCGTGCCCAGTGCTCGGGGCAAGTGAATTGCCCCTGCGCCAAGGTTTTCGCCACGGGCGAAAACGCTTGTACGGCGCACCCGCGCCGTACATGAAGCTGTGCGTCCACCCTTTTACGGCTCCAAACGGCTCCTGTCTCTCGGGAACAGGGACGCATATCTCACGTTATCCAGCCCGCACAGCTTCATGGTCAGCCGCTCCAGCCCGATGCCCAGTCCGCCGTGGGGCGGCATGCCGCACTTGTGGATCATGAGGTAGCTTTCGAAGTCCGCCGGGTCCATCCCCCGCTCCTCCATCTTGGCCACCTGCTCATGGTAGCCGTGGATGCGCTGGCCGCCGGTGGTGACCTCCATGCCCCGGAACAGCAGGTCGAAGGACAGGGTGTACTTCGGGTCCTCCGGATCGTCCATGGCGTAAAACGGCCGCTTTTTCGACGGGTAGTGGGTGACAAACACGAAGTCGCTGCCGTACTCCTCCTTGACGTACCGCCCGATGTGGGCTTCCTCCTCCGGCTCCAGATCGTAGGGGTCCCGGATCTTGTAGCCGTACTTTTCCGCCGCCAGCCGCTTGGCCTCGTCAAAGCGGATGCAGGGGATGCCGGACACATCGGGCAGCTCCACGTCCAGCCGCTTCAGGTCGTCGGCGTACTCCCGGGCCAGCAGGTCCATAGCGTATTTCAGAAAGCCCGTCTCCACCTCGATGACATCGTAAAAGGAGTCGATATAGCCCATTTCAAGGTCAAG
>CAKUPH010000096.1 GCA_934675115.1 uncultured Oscillospiraceae bacterium
ATGAAATCGTGGCCAGGAACCGCGAGATTCTGCTGGCCGCCGGCCGCGAGGTTGAGCCGGACTTTGACAACTTCCGCGCCGCGCCTGCGGCCATCATCGTCTCCGTGGACGATAGCCAGAAGTGGTCCATGGTGGACTGCGCCAACGCCATGACCACCATGGCCATCGCCGCCCAGTCCCTCGGACTGAGCTCCTGCTATATCGTGTCCTTTGCCCGGGCGGTGAACGCCCCGAAGCATCCGGAGCTGCCCGTCCTGCTCCAGATCCCAGACGGCTGGCGCGCCCAGTTCGCCCTGTGTCTGGGCTACGGCGATCTTGCCCCTCATGACCGCGCCCCCCGCCGGACGGACGCCGTCAATTACGTGGGTCCCCGAACCTGACTTCTTCTTTCTCTTCTTTTTTCATACAGGCAGACCCGCCGGATACTTCTTTCGTGTCCGGCGGGTCTGCCGCGTTTTTCCCCGGTAAAAAGGAGCATCCCGGACGGGTTCCGTCCGGGATGCTCCTGATACTTGCGATTTTGCTTTTATGAGGTATCTGCGGAATTTTTCCACAGTCCGCGCACAGATTTCCACCGTTTACGCGGCGAGAGCACCGTTTTTGCCTTTTCCGGCGGCCAGTCCAGCGCCCATGATGACGAAGGAGGCCAGAATGCCCACAAACAGCGGGTCGAAGGGCAGTACCTTCACCACGCCGAAAATGAGCACCAGCACAGGACTCACGATGATGGACGCCACAGCAAATTTTTTGTCGATCCGCCCTGGTAGCCACAGCGCGCACAGCAGCGGCACGAACACCACCGCGCCCCGCAGGCCCATGGACATGAACGCAAACTGCAAGATCGTGTCCCCCAGCGTCCCCGTGGACAGACAGCAGGCTAGCGCCAGCACCGCCACGATCCACACCTTGGACAGGGCGGAGGCCTTCTTCGGGTCGTCAAATCTGTGGGTGATCTTCTTCACGATGTCGTTGTTCACAATGGTGGCAATGCCCAGCGCAAGGCCCGCGCCGGTGCCCACTACCGCCACGAACAGCGCACCGAGGATAACGCCCGCCAGCAGCGGCGGCACGTGGGCCGTCACGAAGGTGGTCAGCGCCGTCTTGGCCGTCAGGCCCGGATACAGCGCGGCGTTGGCCCGCATGTACAGCCCCACCAGAATGCCTCCCGCGCCGATGGGCGGGATGAGGAAGGCGGACAGCAGCGCGCCGCCCTTGCCCGCTCGATCTGTTTTGCCGGACAGCACGCCCTGAGCATAGGTCTGGGTGGTGAGCACGCCGAGGATCAGGGACAGGCAGGCCCCCCCGTCGGTGCCCACCCCGCGGGCAAACAGGGAGAAAAAGTTCACCCCGGCGGGGTTGTCAATGCCGCGGACCATGTCCGCGAAGGCGGAGAAGCCCCCCACCATGCCCAGCACCATGACGCCGCAGGCCATCATGGCCACGTACAGCAGCACAGTCTTGACGATGCCAACCATACCCGCGCCCTTCGTCCCGCCGAACACCACGTACAGCGCCATGAACACCGCCGAAATGATCAGTGCCGGGATAATTCCCATGTCCGGCGCGATGACCGCGATGACCGCCGTGGCGGAAATGAGCTGGGAAATGACATTGATGAACGTCCCCACCGAGTTGAGGACGGAGGCAGACATTCCCGCGGTGGGGCCAAATTCCTTCCGGATCATGCCCACCAGCGTGGGGCAGCCGGAGCGGCGCAGCGGCCCGGCGTATACCAGCGCGAGGATCAGGCAGGCGATTCCGCCGCCCAGTGTGAACCACCACGCGGACAGACCGTAGTTATAGGCCAGTTGGGCGGTGCCCACCGTGGACGAGCCGCCCACCAGCGTGCCGATGATGACTCCGGCCACCACCGGCATGGAATTTTTCGCCTCGCCGCCCTTATTTTTCGCGCCGGACCAGATGGACAGCCCCACGATGACGATCAGGGTGGCGGCGAGGCCGAAGATCAGCAGCGGTTCCATCAGGCCATGCTCCCGATCTTGTCCGGGATGATGAGCTTCGCGCCGGTCTTGGCCTGCACCTCTTCCGCGGTGACGTCCGGGGCCAACTCCTGAAGCAGCAGTCCCTCCGGCGTAACCTTGATGACGCACAGCTCGGTGATGATATAGTCCACCTCATGGGCGGCGGTGAGGGGCAGTGTGCATTTCTCAAGGATCTTCGGGTTGCCCTCCTTGTCCGTGTGGGTCATGGTCACCAGCACCTGCCGGGCGCCGGACACCAGATCCATGGCGCCGCCCATACCCGCGGTGGTCTTGCCCGGGACGGTCCAGTTGGCAAGGTTGCCCTCCTGATCCACCTCGTAGGCCCCCAGAATGGTGAAGGCCACGTGGCCGCCCCGGATGAGGCCGAAAGAGGTGAAGGAGTCGAAGCAGCAGCCGCCGCAGCGCAGGGCGGCGGGGGCGCCGGAGGCATCCACCAGATTCAGGTCCGCTTCCTCCGGCGTACCGTTCAGGCCGATGACGCCGTTTTCGGAGTCGATCCACACGTCGATGCCCTCGGGCACGTAGTTGGCCACCATCGTGGGCAGGCCGATGCCCAGATTCACAAGGTCGCCGTCAGCAAAAAATTTGGCGGCACGGCGGGCAATAAATTCCTTTGCGTTCATATTCCGTACCTCCTTTTTATTCCGGTCTGCTGCCCTGCACGATGTAGTCCACAAGGCAGCCGGGGGTCATGATGTAGTCGGGCTCCAGCTCGCCCACCTCCACGATCTCCTCCGCCTCCACGATGACGAGGTCGGCGGCGGTGGCCATGATGGAGTTGAAGTTCCGTGCGGTATGGCGGAAGATGCAGTTGCCCATCTTGTCCGCCTTCCACGCGTGGATGAGGGCCAGCTCCGCGTGGAGCGGCGTCTCCAGAATATACTTCTTGCCGTCCACCTCGATGATCTGCTTGCCCTCCTCCATGGGGGTGCCCAGACCGGTGGGGGTCAGGATGCCGCCGATGCCGGCGCCGCCGGCCCGGATGCGCTCGCACAGGGTGCCCTGTGGGGTGAAGGTCACGTCGATCTCACCGGCCACTACCTTGGCCACCGTCTCCTTGTTGGAGCCGATATGGGAGCAGGTAATGTGCTTGATGCGGTTTTCGTGGACCAGCAGGCCGATGCCCCGGCCCTGCACGCTGGTGTTGTTGGAGATGACGCTGAAGTCCGAGTAGTCCGCGGCGATGATCCCGCGGATCAGCGTCTCCGGAACGCCGCAGTTCACAAATCCCGGGATCATCACGCTCATCCCGCTGTGGATGTGGCTCATTGCTTCGTCCAGACTTACGATTTTGTTCTTGGCCATATGTCTCTTCCCTTCTTCCAGATTTGTTCTTTTTCATTATTGAACGTTCAGTAAATAACAATTACAGTTTACACGCTTTTGCCAATGCCGTCAAGGGATTTTTTCAGTTTCCACAGCACTTTGCCGGTATATGCGCAGCCGCATGAAAAAAGACCGGCTGTCCCTTTCCGGGACAGCCGGTCTCTCTTTTGTCGGTTTCAGTTTTCCGCCGGATCGCACCTTCGGCCGGAAATTTCGCTCAAAGGATCGTCAGATGCCGGACTGCGCCTGCTTCCAGACCCAGTCCATGGCCTTGCGCTGGCGGATCTCCCTTGCCAGCGGGGCCAGATCCTCGCCGAAAAAGCCACGGACCATTTCCACGGTCACGTCCTGCCGCCGGGCCACGGCTTCGGCCTCCGCCTCCAGCTCCTCCCGGCTCACGGGGAAGTCCTGCCGGGCCAGCAGCTCCGCCAGCACCAGCTCCTCCTTGACGGCGAGATACGCCTCGTCCCGGAGCTCCTCCCGCTGGGCTTCCTGCTCCTCCGGCGTGGGCAGGCGGGCGTCCCGGCCGGTGGTGAAAACGGCGTACTGCATCTGGTGGCTCAGCGCCGTGAGCATCACCCGCAGCTCCTCCTCCACCCGCTCGTCGGGGACGGTGATGTCATAATCCTCCACAAACGCGCTCCACGCGCCCTCTCTCGTCATTTTCCGCCGCTCCTTTCTCCGGCCTTATCGGTCACGCCGGCTTCGGCGGCCAGCAGCGTGGCCGTCAGGGACGCGGCGCACTCCAGCGCCAGCCGCGTCACCTTCACCGGGTCGATGACCCCGGCCTCCAGCATGTCCGCATAGCGGTCCCGGTCCGCGTCGTAGCCGGTGCCCGGCTTCTCCCGGAGCAGGCGGGCCGCCACGGCGCCGCCGTCCAGCCCGGCGTTCACCGCGATCTGCCGCACGGGGGCCTCGATAGCCCGGCGCAAGGCCATGACGCCGGTGCGCTCGTCCCCCTCCAGCGTCTCCGCCAGCGCGTCCAGCGCGGGCGCGGCGTTGAGCAGCGCTATCCCGCCGCCGGGCACCACGCCCTCCTCCCGGGCGGCACGGGCGGCGTTCACCGCGTCCTCCACCCGCATTTTCCGCTCCCAGATCTCCGGTTCCGTCCGGCCGCCCACGTCGATGCGGACCACGCCTGACACAAAGGCGGCCAGCCGCTCGCGGTGGCGCTGGCGGTCAAACTCATAATCCGTGTGCTCCACCAGCCAGCGCAGCTCCTGCACCCGCTTCTCGATGGCGGCGGGGTCGCCCCCCGGGCCGGTGATGACCGTCTGCTGCCGGGTGACTTTCACGTGCTTCGCTGTGCCCAGCATGCCCCGGGTGACCTTCCGCACGTCCAGTCCCAGCTCCGCTGTCACGTACACGCCGCCGGTCTGCACCGCCATGTCCTCCATCCGCCAGCGGCGGCCCTCACCGTACAGCGGGGCGGGCACGCAGACGATGTCCATGTCTCCCTCCACCTTGTTGGTGTGGATGAGGGCCAGCGCCTCCCCCTCCACGCCGTCGGAGATGATGAGGATGGGCCGGTCATCCTCCGCCGCGCACATGAGGGCGGGGATGAGGTCCTGGGCATCGGTGAATTTCTTGTCGCACAGAAGGATGTACGGGTCGTCCAGCTCCGCCGCGGTCTTCATCTCGTCGGTGGCCATCAGGGGGGAAACGAAGCCCCGCTCGAACACGATGCCCTCCAGAATGTTCAGCGCGGTCTCCAGCCGCTGGCCGTTCTCCACGGTGACAACGCCCTCCGGGCCTACCCGGTCCAGCGCCTCGCCGATCATATCGCCCAGCGTTTCGTCCGCACAGGAGATGGCCGCCACCCGGGCCATTTCCTCCCGGGTGCTCACCGGCCGGGCCATGTCTGCCAGCGCCGCGGACGCGGCGGACGCGCCGGACTGGATGCCCCGCCGCAGCGCCATGAGGTCCGCCCCGGCGGCGGCGTTCCGGAACGCCTCGTGGAGCAGGCTCTGGGCCAGCACGATGGCGGTGGTGGTGCCGTCCCCCGCCCCGTCGTTGGTCTTGAGGGCCACCTCCTTTATCAGCTGCGCCCCCATATTTTCAACAGGGTCGGCCAGCACGATGCTCCGGGCAATGGTGACGCCGTCGTTGGTGACGAGGATGGGCGCGCCGGCGGCGGCCCGGTCGGAGTAATCCGCCCCCTGCTGGTCGGCCTTCTGGTGCATGGCCACGTTCCGCCCCCGGGGGCCGAGGGTGACCTTCACCGTGTCCGCCAGCTTGTCGATGCCCGCCAGCATACCCCGCCGGACTGCCTCGTTATACTTGATGTCCATACGTTCTGCCTCCATTTCTCTGCCCGTATCAGATCATGGTCAGATGTAGTACCTTATATTTTACATCCGGGAAATGGGACGGGCAATGCTCCACTTGTAGTATATCTCCGCTTCTGGCCGTTTTGTGGATGTTTTTCTCAGGCAAAATACCGAAAACTACCCATTCCCCGGCGGGCCAAACTCTGCTATCATAAGGGAAAGTAATTGAAAGGGAGGTCCTCACCCATGGCTGAAACCGCCGTTCACGCCGCCCCTCTCCCCGACCCCGACGGGCGAAAGCAGCTCCGCCGGGAGAAGATCCGCGCCCGGGACGCCCTCTCCCCCGAGGAGCGGGAAGCCCTGTCCCGCCGGCTGGTGGCCAACCTCATCGCCGTCCCGGAATTTCAGGCGGCAAAGACCGTCCTCATCTACCGGGCCACCCGGGGCGAGGTGCGGCTGGAGGCGCTGGAGTCTGCGCCAGAGTCCGCCGGGAAGCGGCTGGCCTTCCCCCTGTGCGTCAGCGACACTGAGATGATCGCCCTGCTCCCCCACGGGGAGGATGCGTGGGTCAGCGGCTACTACGGCATCATGGAGCCGGTGCCGGAAAAGTCCGACCTGATCCCGCCGGAGGACATCGACCTTGTGGTGTGCCCCTGCACGGTGTTCGACGAGGAATGCAGCCGCATGGGCATGGGCGCGGGCTTTTACGACCGGTATCTGGAAAAGTGTGTAAATGCAAAGATCCTGTCCGTGGCCTTCGAGTGCCAGAAGGCGGAACGCGTCCCCACCGCCCCGTGGGATAAACCCATGGGCATGACGGTGACGGAACGGGCCGTCTACCGGGCCAAAAACGCGTAATTAATCTCTTGCAGACAGGGAAGGGCGCGCCGCGTACGCGGCGCACCCTTCCCTGATGCTTTTGATCCCGTTATGATGGAACGCGGGTTTACTCCGCCTTTTTCCGCAGCTCGCCCAACTCCCACAGGCTGGTGGTGCCATAGTCGAGATAGATGATCTGGCCGCTCATGTAGCTGAACAGCTTGCTGCCTATGGCGGCCATGGGATAGCCCATCTCCTCCGGTGCGGCCCAGCGGCCGTTCCAGAACTCCAGGCTGTACTTTTCCAGAATGGCCTGCCCCGCGGCGGCATCGCCGTTGACGGAGCGGTTGAAGTCGTCGGTCAGGCCGGTTTTGGTCATGCCCGGGCCGATGGCGTTCAGGCGGATCTTGCGGCCGATAAACTCCGGCGCGTGGCACTTGCTCATGACATAGACGAACTGGCACTTTTTCGAGAATACGTAGCCCCCGCCGGTGCTCTCCGGGTGAGCCTCATACCACGCCCGGGCCTCGTCCCATGTGTCGCAGGCGATGATCTCCTCGCACTCCTTCAGCGAGTCCCGCCACTCCTTGCCGCCGTTGGACGAAATGAAGGTCACGGAGCCGTCGTCCGCGATGCGGTCCAGCAGCCGCTCAGTGAGGTATTTGAAGCTGTAAAAGTTTGTCAGCTGCACCTCCATGGCGTTGGTCCTGCCCGGCGCGTTGGCGATGCCGTGGCAGAGGTACAGCGCATCAATGGTGTCCGGCAGCTCCGCGATGGCGGCGTCCGCCCCCGCCTGACTGCCCAGATCCGCCCGGATCTCCCGGGTCACCGCAAAATCCAGCGGCTTTCTGCGGACGGTAGCGTACACGTTGGCCCCCAGCTCCACCAGCAGCTTCGCCGCCGCGTATCCCATGCCGGAGCCCGCGCCGGTAACGACCACGTTTTTCCCTTCCAAGCCGAAAATACTCTTCAGCTCCATACTGTTTCCGCCCCTTCCCTGTTCAGGTGTTTTTTCGGCGCTGCCCTGTGCGGCCGCCGCCCTTACCTGAATTTTATCCGCCCCTCCGGGCGGCGGGTATGGTCATGATAGAGAATTTTCAATGGCCGGAAGTACCCGCTTTGGGTCATTCCTGCGGCAGCAAAAAGGAAGATAATGTACAATAAGGGACCTGTAAACAAAGTGGCGTGCAAATCTTGACGGGATCTTACACTTCAAAATAAACCGCATCCTTTCACTGAAAAGTGCAAAAAAGGATGCGGCCCAATTTTCCATGAAAATGAAAAAAGCCTTGAAAACCTGTGTTTTCAAGGCTTTGTCAGGTGGCTTCAATCCGGATATATTCGCCTCGGAAGCCTTGCACTGCAAC
>CAKUPH010000097.1 GCA_934675115.1 uncultured Oscillospiraceae bacterium
GACGGTCGCTTCCCCGACGTCACCGGCAACGAGTGGTACGCCCGCTATCTGGCCGCCGCCGTGGAATTTGGCCTGATCGAGGGCGACGATCACGGCATGTTCCGCCCTGATGATTTCATTACCCGGGCCGAGACCTGTACCGTCGTCAACCGCACGCTGGGCCGCAAGCCCCATAAGGACTGCCTGCTGCCCTATGAGACGATGGTCACATGGCCGGACAACACCAACACGGATATCTGGTACTACGCCGCCATTCAGGAGGCCACCAACTCCCACAAATACGTCGGGACCACGGTCCGGCAGGAACAGGTCGAGAAGTGGACCCTCAAGCTGGCTGACCGCGACTGGGCCGCGCTGGAGCGCATCTGGTCCAACGCCAACTCCGCCCCCGGCGGCGAGGTCATCTCCTGAGATCGACACTGCTGATCCTTCCATCAAAAAGCCGCGGCCCGATTTACAGGCCGCGGCTTTCTCCATCCCCCGCCCTGAGCGCCTCGTATTTTACCGTTTCCCGGGCCCGCCGCCGCAAAAATCCTTGCTTTTCCGCGGGTTCTATGGTATACCAAATCTCAGTGAGCTTCGCGCTTCCGCCGCGCTCACCCGCATTTTTTCCACCCAAGGAGGCCGCTTATGAACTTTTCCGCACCGGCTCAGGCAGAGCAGGAGTACATCCGCGCCTTACGCCGCCATTTTCATCAGAACCCGGAGCTGAGTCTCCATGAATACCAGACCACCGAGGACATCGCGGCGGAGCTTGCCGCCCTCGGCATCCCTGTCACCCGGTTCGAGGGCCACACCGGCCTGATGGCCGACCTCGTGGGCGGAAAGCCAGGCAAAACCGTGCTGCTCCGGGCGGACATCGACGCCCTGCCCATCTGGGAAAACACCGGCCTGCCCTACGCCTCCCAAAACGGCGCCATGCACGCCTGCGGCCACGACTGCCACGCCGCCATGCTGCTGGGCGCGGCAAAGCTCCTCGCCCCCCATCGGGACGAGCTGTGCGGCACCGTGCGCTTCCTGTTTCAGGCGGCGGAGGAGACGTCCATGGGCTCCCTCTATTTCATCGACCACGGCTGCCTTGACGGCGTGGATGCCGCCTTCGGCATGCACATCTGGAGCGGGCTGGAAGCCCCGCTCATCAGCGTGGAGAGCGGCCCCCGCATGTCTGCCTGCGACAATTTCGAGCTGACCGTCCATGGCACTGCCGCCCACGGCGCATCCCCCCATCTGGGCTGCGACGCCATCGTTGCCGCGGCCGCCGCCGTCACCCAGCTGCAGGGCTACGTCGCCCGGCGGCACGATGCGTTCCAGCCGCTGGTGATCACCGTCGGCACCATTCACGGCGGCGAGCAGTTCAACATCGTGGCGGACACCGTCACCATGACGGGCACCGCCCGCTGCTTCGACCCTGCCCTCCGCGCCCGGCTGGAGGGCGACCTGTCCGCCCTGTTCTCTGCCGCCTGCCTGCCCTCTGGCTGCACGGCGGAGCTGAAATGGATCCCCACTGCCCGGGCTGTGTCCAACGACGATACCACCCTCACCGCCATCGGCCGCCATGCGGCGGAGACGCTGTACGGCCCGGAGGGGCTGGGCCACCTGCCCCCGGTCATGGTGTCCGAGGACTTCGCCTTTTACGGTGAGCACGTCCCAACCCTCTTCGCCTTTCTGGGCGGGCGGAACGAGGCGCTGGACGCCGTCTACCCCCACCACAACGAATGCTTCCGCATCGACGAGGAAGCCCTCCCCCGGGGCGCGGCGCTGTACGCCCAATTTGCATATGACTATCTGAATGGAGCTGACAACGGATGAAACCCAAAATTCTGATTTCCGGCACCGGAGCCTGTGAAAACTACGTCGCCGCGGTCGAGGCCGCCGGCGGCCTTCCCGTGGTGGCCTGCTGCCCCCAGTTTTCGCTGGACTACGACGGCCTGCTGCTCACCGGCGGCGGCGACATCGCCCCCGACCTCTTCGGGCAGGAGCTGGACGGCTCCGCCGACATCGACCGGGACCGGGATATGGCAGAGCTGGAGCTGCTGGGCGGCTTCCTCGCCCTGAACAAGCCGGTGCTGGGCATCTGCCGGGGCCATCAGGTCATCAACGTGGGGCTGGGCGGCACCCTCCAGCAGCACATCGGCGACGTGCTGTGCCGCTTCCACCGCCGGGTACCCACCGATCCCGGCGACAAGGTCCATGCGGTCTACAGTGCCGAGGGCAGTTGGTACCGCCAGACCTACGGCGAGGAATTCTGCGTCAACAGCGCCCACCATCAGGCGCTGGACAAGCTGGGCGATGGTCTGACCCCCGTGCTCTGGTCGGAGGGCGGCATCGTGGAGGCCGTGGAGCACACCTCCTTCCCCCTGATCTCCACCCAGTTCCACCCGGAGCGGATGACCTGCGCCAACCGCCGCCTGGACACGGTGGACGGCATCGAGATCTTCCGCCGCTACATGGCCATGTTTGAATGACAAAAAGGGACCCCCGGATGACAAATTGTCATCCGGGAGTTTTCATTTTGTGTTCCAAATACCAGCGCTCACTTCAGCTCGTCAGGCCGCTGGCCGGTGAGCTCCAGCGTCACGCCGCCCGCGCCGTCGTCCCGGGCCACCACGTACCAGCGCTCCCCCGCCGGGGCCTCGCTGACCGTCAGGCGGGCCAGCACCCCCCGGCCGCCCACGGCGCTGTACGCCGTCACCTCCAGCGGATAGCTCCGCTCCACCTCGAAGCCGATGCTGGCCCCCCGGCCCATAACGCTATTGTCCGCGTTCTGGCCAACGGTGGAGCTGATAATCCCGCCGTCCGCGCCCATCTCGTCAATGCCCACCGAGCCGACGGCAATGCCGCTGCCGTTGACAAACACGAGGTCGCCCTCCACCCCGTCCCGGCCGGTGAGCAGCGCCCACGCCAGAACCGCTCCCGCCAGTACCAGCGTGCCGATGATGGCCGTCAGCACGATCTTTCCCGATTTTTTCATAAAAATTTCTCCTTTGATCCGTATTTTGGGTGCAAAAAACCGCCCTCACGACCATGAGGGCGGTCATGCGGTTCGCTCTGCTGTTCGGTTGTCAGCCCCGTTCATTCCCTCTCATCCGGAACATACTCCAATATGTCGCCGGGCTGGCAGTCCAGCGCCCGGCAGATGGCCTCCAGCGTGGTAAAGCGCACCGCCTTGGCCTTGTTGTTTTTCAGGATGGACAAGTTGGCAAGGGTCACATCCACCCGCTGGGACAGCTCATTGAGGGACATCTTCCGCCTCGCCATCATCACGTCCAGATTCACTACGATCGCCATGGCTCCGCCCCCTCAGATGGTCAGGTCATTTTCCGCCTTCAGCTCCGCCGCCTGACGAAACAGCGCGGACATGACCATGCACACAAGGCCCGCCATGAGGAACATCGGCACAAACAGGAAGTTGTAACTCAGCAGGGGCATGACAGAGCGGTAGTACGCAAGCCCCCACACCGTCCGCGCCAGCGCCGCCCCGGAGATAACGAAGCAGCACATCGCCGCCCGGCGCATGCTGGCCGCGTTGGCGAAGGTGAAAGTCTCCCCTTTTAGAATGCCGTCCAGCACCCGTTTGGCCTGCCACAGGATGACGGCGGTACACACGCCGCAGGCCCAGAGAAACACCGTCAGCACAGCGGTGTAGCTCTCTGCCCACACCTCCGCGAAGCTGGTGAGGAACAAAAAACCGTACCAGATGATCCAGGACCCCGGCGGCACGTAGCCGAACATGGCATCCCCGCCGTACAGCAGGTCGCTGCCCACGCTGGCCAGCGAGATCTTCGCCGATTGCAGCATCACAAAAAAGGGCACGAACAGCAGCGCGATGAGATTGCACGCAAATACCACGACCACCATGACCCGCAGCGCCCGGGCCAGCTTCCGCACTCCGGCAGACTCCATGGACATCTCCTCCGTTCTGCTGACAGCATAGCACAGTACACATCGTTTGTCAATCTGTTTTTATCGTTTTACGATAAATATATATTGAAAAGCAGACGACCCGCAGGCCGTCTGCTTTTTCTTTATAATTTGTTGGGCGGGAATCTGTGGTTTGGCCCGGAGTCCTCATCCCAGCAGGTCTGCCCCGGACGGGCGGGCTTTTCCAGCTGGACCGTCAGCTCCGGCGCGGCGGGATGAGACTCGGGAGCGGAACCCTGCACCGTCACGGTGCGGTCCCCCGTCTCAAAGAAACCCTCAGCCCGCGTTTTCCGGGGCGGCACGGCATTCCGAAGCTGGAGGGCGCAGAACACCGTCCCGGCGGTGCCGAAGGCAAGGATGAACACGAAAAAAACAATGCTCGTCTCGTCGCCCAGCAGCACCGCCAATTCGTTAGTGGAGTTGAACACGATGTGCATGACCGTGCCGGGCAGGATGGAACCGGTACGCTCCGTCACCCACGCGAAGAGCAGTCCCAGAGAAAACGCATACAGGAACCAGACAAAATTGCCGTGGCACATGCCGAACACGGCGGCGGAAATGACGATGGCCCACTGCCCCGGCAGGACCCGGCGCAGCCGGGTGAAGATGAGTCCCCGGAAGATGACCTCCTCCGCAATGGGACCAATGATGGCCGTGGACAGGACTGTCAGAAAGCCCGTCTGATCCAGCACGGAGGACGCCTCCGCGTAGTCGTTCATCCACGACTCCGGCAAATAGGTCATCACCAGAGTCACCGTCCAGTACAGGCAGAAAGCCAGCCCCGCCGCCCAGCCGAACAGCAGACCGGAGGCGGGTTCCAGCCACAGCTCCTTCCGGAGCTTTTTCCGCCGGGCCTTGAACACGATGAGCAGGATCAGCAGGGTAAGCAGGTTGGACACCAGCGAGATCTCCATGCTCCGGGCCAGCACCGCGTCCACATACCGCTGAAAATCAAAGCCGTTGGAATCCTCCAGCATCATCCGCATACTGATCAGGGTGGAATACACCATGCTGACCACCAGCTGGCTGCCCAAAAACAGCGCCAGATAGGCCCCGGCCTTGGCTGCGGCGATGAGGATCTGTTGCCAGCGGGGCCGCTGATTCAGATTCATCATACCGTCACCTCGCCCAGTACCTTGCCGATGGAATCATGGATGACCAGATCCGCCCGGCGGTCATAGGGGGTAGCGTCCCGGTTGATGAGCACCAGCTTGTCCCCTCGATAGTAGTTGATGAGCCCTGCGGCGGGATAGACCACCAGCGACGTGCCGCCCACGATGAGCATATCCGCCCGGGAAATGGCCAGCACCGACGCCTCCAGCGTCTCCTGATCCAGCTGCTCCTCATAGAGCACCACGTCCGGCTTCACAAGGCCACCGCACACCGGGCAGTGGGGCACGCCCACCGTCTCCGCCATCCACTTTCCGTCGTAAAAGGCGCGGCACTTCATGCAGTAGTTCCGATGGACAGAGCCGTGGAGCTCATACACCGTCTGGCTGCCCGCCAGCTGGTGCAGCCCGTCGATGTTCTGGGTGACCACGGCCTTGAGCTTCCCCGCCCGTTCCAGCTCCGCCAGCTTGCGGTGGGCGGCGTTGGGCTGCGCCCCGAAAATCAGCATTTTCTCCCGGTAGAACCGGTAAAATTCCTCTGGGCGGTCCATAAAAAAGGTGTGGCTCAGAATGGTCTCTGGCGGGTAGTCGTAATTTTGATGGTACAGGCCGTCCACGCTGCGGAAATCGGGGATGCCGCTCTCGGTGGACACACCGGCTCCGCCGAAAAAGACGATACTGCTGCTCTCATCGACCCAGCGCTGAAGCTGTTCCTGCGGTGTCATGGGCGCCGCCTCCTTTGCATTGAATCGGCGGGATGGTCCCGCGTTTTTTTCTATTGCAATGTCTAAATTCCATAAAACCGGTTAAAAACGCCGTTTTTATGGAATTACACGGCATACGCCGTGTGAATAAACCGCAAAGCGGTTTATTCAGTAGATATTATTATATCACAGCTCTTCCCCCATGAAAAGACAAAACCTCACAGAAGCCCGCGTAAAACGGGCCTCTGTGAGGCAAAATGCGTCAGTTACGACCAGAGCCAGAGCATCACCGCAATGGCGATGCCCAGGCCCACGATGAACACCAGCGCGATGAGCAGCGCCGCCCGCAGCGCACCGAAAATATACATCCGGCGCTCCTCCGGGGTGAACCGGTCCGGCTCCTCCCACGGGCGGTCGCTCCGCTCCGGCTGCTCCGGGGCGGCCTTGGGCTTTTCGGCCGGAGCCTGTCCCCCCAAGCCGAAAAGGCTGGGACGGCCCACGCCGCTCATGTCGGCAATGGTGCGGCCGTCGTCATCGTCGTAGACCTTTTTTCTGCGCGCCATTTATTTGTCGTACAGGTGGCAGACCACGTAGTGGCCCGGCTCCACCTCACGCTGGACGGGCGTCTCCACCTTGCAGCGCTCCATGCAGTGGGCGCAGCGGGTGTGGAACTTGCAGCCGGAGGGGGGATTGGCCGGGGACGGGATAGAGCCCTCCAGCACGATGCGGTTCATCTTCGCCTTAGGATCAGGGATGGGAATGGCGGAGAACAGGGCCTCAGTGTAGGGGTGCAGCGGGTTGCGGAAAATGTCCTCGGTGGAGCCGTACTCCACCAGACTTCCCAGATACATGACGCCCACGGTGTCGGAAATGTGCTCGACCACGGACAGGTCGTGGGAGATGAACAGGTAGGTCAACTTGTACTGCTCCTGAAGCTCACGGAGCAGGTTGATGATCTGGGCCTGAATGGACACGTCCAGAGCGGAAACCGGCTCGTCGCACACCACGAACTCAGGGTTCAGGGCCAGAGCGCGGGCGATGCAGATACGCTGGCGCTGGCCGCCGGAGAACTCGTGGGGATAGCGGTCCTTGTGGTAGGGCTGAAGGCCGCAGTTATCCATGACCTGATCGATATAGTCGTCAAACTCCGCCTTGGGCACCAGATTGTGCTCCCGGACGGCCTCGCCGATGATCTCGCCCACGGGCAGACGGGGAGACAGAGAGGAGAACGGATCCTGGAAGATGATCTGCATCTTGGTGCGCAGGGCGCGCATCTCCTTGGGGGACTTGTCGTACACCTCTTCGCCGTTGAACAGCACCTGACCGCCGGTCTTATCGCCGGACAGGCGGAGGATGGTGCGGCCTGTGGTGGTCTTGCCGCAGCCGGACTCGCCCACGAGGCCCATGGTGGTGCCCCGCTTCAGGTTGAAGGTGATGCCGTCCACGGCCTTGACGTAGCCCACGGTCTTGGACACCATGCCGCCCTTGATGGGGAAGTACTTCTTCAGCTGATTGACCATCAGGATATACTGCGGATCGTAGGTCACGGGGGTGAAGTTGTTGTCGATGACGAGGGAGGACTTCTTCGCCTCATTCTTTTCGTTCTTCTGATTGGCCATTTATTCCGCCCCCTTTTCATTCTCAGAGCCGCCGGCCATTTCTTCCTCCACGACCTCTTCCAGATCGGGCCGCTTACCGTCGTAATAGCGGTAGCAGGTCACTTTGTGGGTGGGGCTCAGGCTGATCTCGTGGGGATACTCCCCGTCGCAGCCCTCCACGCACATCTCGCAGCGGTCCTTGAAGTAGCAGTAGTCCGGCATATTCACGGGGTTGGGCACCTTGCCGGGGA
>CAKUPH010000098.1 GCA_934675115.1 uncultured Oscillospiraceae bacterium
CTTAACCGTGCCACCTTCTATGCCCATTACAGCGATTGCTTTGCCCTGATGGAGAGCATTGAGAATGAACTCATCGATGCATTTGAGAAATCCCTTCGCTATGTCAATTCGTTTGATGTGACGGCTCTGATCGAAGCCATCTACGATATGGTCGATCAGAATCAGGCGGCCTGCAGGGCCCTGATTCTGGGGAATACAAACTCAACGGTCCTCATGCGGATGATCGCCTTGGCCAAGGAGGGCAGCATTGCTTACTGGCGGAAAGAACTGCCCGGAGCCAGTGGGACAGAGCTGGAAATGATGTATACCCATCTGTCAAACGGTTTGATGCATGTTGTCGTGGAGGGCTATGACAAATACAGCAAAGAGGAAATGATCCGTTTTGTCAACCGGGTAGTAAACGCCAGTCTTTCGCTGTTCCAATCGCCCCAAAGACCTCTTGCTTAACATAGACCTTATGCTTGAGTGGTATAATAAGCTTTGCAAAATAGTCGATGGTCAAAGGAAAGGATGGAGCAGATTATGAAACCATTTCGGCAGAGAATGCTGACTATATGTGTTATTCTTATCGCTTCCGCATTCGCGGGCTGCGGCGCGGACACTGATTCGCCAGATAAGCGTCCGGCATTGGAACGGATCGAGTACACGAACCTGAACGACAGTGGATCAAGAGAGCTCCTGCAGGACCTGCTCTCCGGCGCAGGCGTGTCAGACGGGCGTGTTCAGGGCTTTTTCCGTCGTGTGGACCGCTTTAATGACAGCGTGAAGCAGGAATGGCTTACGGATGGCTTTGAGGAAGCAGAGCTGCTGTATACGAAATATGACCCTTATACAATGCAGGACGAATGGACGGTGAAGAACGGGACGTTTCCGGGCTATAACTGCAGAATAACCGCAATGGAACTGTTCGGTGACTTCCTGTCCGCAGGAGACAACACCCCTATGGATACCGCGGGCGAAGATGTGCTGTTCATGGACGAGGAAACACTGAAGACTGACCCGGATGCGCTGGGTGGAAGCAGCCTTGCAGATTTCCGCGCACTGTATTCCTCCATGAAGGCGGAGGACACCACGGATGTTCAACATCATGTTCAGGCTGTGCAGGAGGAATGGAAATCCAGGGGTATTTCGTTTCGGGAAAACGAAAGAATACGTCTCATTACTGTGTTCTTCCACGACAAGCCGACCGAGGAGGAATCTCTGCTGTTTGTCGGGCATGTTGGCGTACTTTTGACGACGAAGGACGGGACGCTGTACTTTGTAGAAAAGGTTGCCTTTCAGGAGCCGTACCGGCTGCTGCGCTTTGCGGACCGAACGGCACTGAGCGATTATCTCATGGGCAAGTACGATGTCTCATGGGGACAAAGCACGGCACGCCCGTTTATCATGGAGAACGATGATCTTATGGATGGATGGCGTCCAAACCCGGACGGCGCCGACGCAGCGCATCATTAAGAGAATATCTTGCGTACCATTGATACAGGTCGCCCAGCTGATTCCACTTAAACTGCTCCGACGGTGTTTTCACTTTCATTCCGTGCTTCTCATCGGCCTCCCATTTCAAAAGCAGTGTTGTCCACCCCACCTGATACGCAAGATTCTCTGCCGGCGTTCTGTCCGCCTCGGGCACTCTTTTATCCTTCAGGGCTTCCGGGATCGTATCAAACCCGGAAATGTACTTCTCAAAACATCCTCCCTTATCGGCTCTCCGCCAGATATTCCTCCGCATAGTGGACGGCCACCGCGCCGTCCGATACGGCGGTGACTACCTGCCGCAGCGCCTTGGTGCGCACGTCGCCTACGGCGAACACGCCGGGAAGATTCGTGCGGGTAGATTCGTCCGCGATGATGCAGCCGGACTTGTCCAGCGCCAGCTCACTTCGGAACAGCTCCGTGGCCGGAGCGCGTCCCACGCTGACAAACAGCCCGTCGCAGGCAAGCTCCCGTTCCGCCCCGGTGTTGACATCTTGCAGCTGAAGTCCCGTCAGGCGGGTCTCGTGCAGAAGCGCGGAGACCGTGCTGCCCCAGCAGAATTCTATGTTGGGCGCAGCCACCAGCGGCGCATGGTATACCTTGGTGGCCCGCAGGCTGTCCCGCCGGTGGATGAGGTAGACCTTTTGGGCTATGCGGGACAGGGTCAGGGCATCCGCCGCTGCGGAGTTACCGCCGCCCACCACCGCCACGGTCTTGCCGCGATAGAAAGCGCCGTCGCAGGCGGCGCAGTAGTGAACGCCCTTTCCCGTAAGCGTATCCTCGTCGGGAACGCCCAAGGGGCGGGGCGACGCGCCGGTGGCGATGACCACCGTGCGGCTCTTGAAAACGCCCTCGCTGGTGTCCAGCGTCTTGATCCTCCCGGAAAGGCTGGCCTTGTAGACCTCCGCCAGCTCCGTCACCGCGCCGAAGCGCTCGGCGCTCTGCTGCATCTTTTCGCCCAGCGTAAAGCCTTCGATGCCGTCCTCAAAGCCTGGATAGTTGTCGATCTGCTCCGTCAGCGCCATCTGCCCGCCGGCAGAGAGCTTTTCCAGCACCAGCGTGGAAAGCCCGGCACGGGCGGCGTACAGGGCGGCGGTGTATCCGGCGGGGCCGCCGCCGATGACGATCATATCATAGATCTGCTCCATAATCGCGTCCTCACTGTGCCAGCGTTTCCCGGATAAATGTCTCAATGGCCGCCTTGGAGGCGGGCGCGACAACGGAGCCGAGCACCTCGCCGTTTTTAAAGAGCATCAGCGTGGGGATGGTGTCGATGCCGAAGCGCTCGATGAGCTGCGGCTCCTCGTCGTAGTTGATCTTGCCTGCCGTCAGAGTGTCGGCGTACTGCTCCCCCACCTTATCAAAGGCCGGGGCGATGCGGCGGCAGTAGGGGCACCACTGTGCCCAGAAGTCCACCAGCACGGGCTTGTCCGCGTGCAAAACATCGTTTTCAAAGCTGTTGGTCGTAATGGTAAGCATCGTATATCCTCCTATTTCTGTGTAAAAAGCTGTGTTTCAATATCTGTGATGGTAATGCGCGCCAGATAGGCGGCGCACTGTTCATTCATCTGCCGGTACAGCGCGTCCATCACGCCCGCCATACCGGAGCAGATGGCGCAATCCCGGTCGATGTCGCCGCTGCGCCACGCGCAGTCCACAAAGCGGGCGTTCACCGCCGCCGCCACCTGCCGCAGGGTCAGGGTCGCCGGGTTTTCCGTCAGGCGGTAGCCGCCGTCCAAGCCCTCACGGGTCTCTACAAGGTTTGCCTTTTTCAGCCCCGCCATGACCCGGCGGATCCGGGTGGGGTTGGTGCAGATGTTCTCCGCCAGCACCTCGCTGCTCAATGAGCGCCCGCTGTGGCTCAGGCAGACCAGCGCATGGACGGCCAAGTTAAATGAACTGTCCAAGATTATCTCTCCTTTACAAGCCCGTAGGGCCAGTCGATGACGCCGCCGAAGTCGCAGACCTTCTGATACCCCAGCTCCAGCAGCTTTTGAGCGGCATCCTTGCTGCGGCGGCCGCTGCGGCAGTAGACCAGCAGCGTCATCTCCTTATCGGGCAGCGCCTCGGGCATTTCGCTCCCAATGCTCTCGTTGGGGACAAGAACGGCGTTTTCGATATGCCCGCCGTCGTATTCTTCCCGCGTGCGGATATCCACCATGATCTCCTGTGCGCTTATCAGCCTATAGGCTTCCCCAACAATTATCTCACAATACCTATCCTTGCCAACCATACCTGTGACAGAGCCTGATTTGTTTTTTGTATGCTGTAGTTAATCAGCAATAAAGCTTCAAACGCCGTCAAAAGGATCCTTTGACGCAGGGCATAACCTCCCAGCAAACTGTGCTTTCCATCAGCACAGTTTATGCTGTGACTATATCAGATACAGATCGAGCTGTCAAGAGAGGTTCCTTTCAGAGTTGCTTCAAGCCTGCATTACCTACGAGTCTGGAATCCTTAGCGGTCTAAATAAAAGCGGCGCTTCTCTGCATGTTATTGACAGATAATCTTAAATCACCTGTATTTTTATTAAGAATCCTCTTATGACAGCCGTACCGACCTGCACTGTCTTCTGATTTGTATGCGATGCGGTATGGCAGTAGACGCTCCTTTAGAATATCGGACTGAGATCGATACAGCCATCGCTGGAATATGATGGTGTAAGAGTTGTCAGGCTATGAACGCCATCGACGAAATGAGCGCGCTGGACCGGGACCTGAAGCAGTTCTATGACGAGCACGGCGCGGACTATCCGGTCTGGAAGGAGCTGGAGCAGGAGGCCGGGAAGTATCTGCAATAAAGCCGCTGGTCACGGCTCATTTCCATGCAGATCCGCATCAAAACACTCCGAAATTCACAGATTCCGGGGTGTTTTTCATTTTTGCCCGCTCCCTCTTGCCTTTCCCTCCACCCGGGGTTAAAATTTTTTCGGAAAACCTCCGACCAACAGCCGGGAAAACCGTACTTATCTTGTGAAAGCAGCTTTCAGAGAAAACGACAAAGGAGGGGGACCCACATGGACGACGAAAGGATCATCGCGCTGTACTGGGCGCGGGATGAGGCCGCCATCCGGGAAACTTCCCTGAAATACGGCGGGCTGTGCGCCCGCATCGCCGGGAATATCCTCGCCAGCCGCGAGGACGGCGAGGAGTGCGTCAACGACACGTACCTTGCCGTCTGGAACGCCATCCCGGACCAACGGCCGACCATTTTTTCCGCCTTCATCGGCCGGATCACGCGAAATCTCGCCCTGAAAAAGTACGAATACTGCTCCGCGGCCAAGCGCAGCCCCGCCGCCGTCGCCTCCTTCGAGGAGCTGGGCGACTGCGTCTCCGGGACGGACCGCGCGGAATCCGGGGCGGAATGCCGGCTCATTGAAGAGCTGATCAGCACATTTCTCCGGCGACAAAAGGAGGAACGACGGAACGTATTTCTCCGGCGTTACTGGTATTTCGACTCCATCGCGGAGATCTGCGCCGCCACCGGCTTCTCTCCCGGCAAGGTCAAGTCCATCCTGTACGAAACGCGCCGGAAACTGCGCCTTTATCTGGAAAGCGAGGGAATCGAAGTATGAACAGGAAGCAGCTCGCGGAGCACATCGGAAACATCGACGACCGGCTGGTGGCCCAGGCGGAGCACATCCCCAACTACGCGGCGCTCCGCCGCCGGAAATGGGTGCGGCAGCTGCTGGCAACCGCCGCGGTGCTGGCGCTCATGATCTCCAGCTTCAGCGTGGGGGCCCTCGCCTTCGCCCGGGAGACCGTCGTGGAGGTCCCGGCGGAGCAGGAGACCGTGGAGCTTGCGGAGATCGGCGTGACCCTCATCCTCCCCGACAGCTGGAAGGGGAAATACGAAGTGGTCGAAGGCACCTTCGGCCCCTACGACTCCCCCATGTGGGAGTTCTGCGTGAAGTCCATCTACGATGCCCACAGCTCTGGAGACACGCCCTATCGCGGGACGCTGTTCTCCGTGTTCCAGTACGCGGACTATTCCATGTCGGCGGAGGAATTCGCGCAAAGCGGCCTTGCGGGCATTGGGCGCTACCTCTTCGCCACGGAAGCCGCCACCTACGCCGTGATCTACGCCACCGACGTTCAGTTCGACCCGGAAAACGCGGCCCAGCGGGAGGAATGGTCCTCCATGGACCGCACCGGGCAGGACATCCGCTTTGTCATTTCCGCCATGCCGGAGCAGGGATAACGCGGAAAGCCTCCCGCTTAAATGAACAATAGAAGGACATCCCGGAAACCACAGTTCCCGGGGTGTCCTTTACTCTTTTTTCACCTGTTCCGCATACTCCAGCAGGGCCGCGCGCTCGTTGGGCAGCTTTTCCTCCATAACAGCGGTCAGGCAGGCGTTCAGCGCCCGGCCGATGTCCCGTCCCGCCAGCCCGATGGACGTCATGTCGGTCCCGTTCACCGCCAGATCCTTGAGGGAAAAGCACTCCTTTTCGTTCAGAATTTCGTCCAGCACCGCCGCCACGGCATCGTATTCGGCGATCCGCCCGGCGCAGATGGCGGACTGCCCACGGGTGTCCGCCTTGTGCAGCTCGATGAGCCGCCGGACGGTGTCCGGCCCCAGCTTGTTCATCAGCCGCTTCACCGGCCTGCGCTCCGGCTGGATGGGCAGGTCGTGATAGCGGATGAGCCGGACGATCTCCTCCCGGCTGTCCGTGTCGAACCGGAGCCGCCGCAGGATGCCGTCCGCCATCCGGGCGCTCTCGGCGGCGTGGCCATAAAAATGCCCCACACCGTCCTCCGCCAGCGAAAAGCAGGGCGGCTTCCCCACGTCGTGGAGCAGTGCCGCCCACCGCAGCACCGGCTGGGCCGGGATGGCCGCCGTCACCGCCGCAGTGTGGGCCCAGACATCCCGGTCGTGGTGGGGATTATGCTGGTCAAAGCACACCATAGCCCCGATCTCCGGCAGCGGCACGGACAAGATGTCTGGAAATTCCAGCAGCACCCGCTCCGCGTCCGCCCCGCACAGCAGCTTGGTCAGCTCCACCCGCACCCGCTCCGCCGCGACTGAGGTCAGCAGCCCCCGGTTGTCCCGGGCCGCCCGGGCGGTGTCCGGGTGGATGCCCATGCCCAGCGCCGACGCGAAGCGCAGCGCCCGCAGGATGCGCAGCGCGTCCTCCTGAAACCGCCGGTCCGGCTCGCCCACGCAGCGCACCACCCCGGCGGCAAGATCCGCCTGCCCGCCGAAGGGGTCCACCACCCCGGTCCGGGGGCTGTAGGCCATGGCGTTCATGGTGAAGTCCCGGCGGCGCAGGTCCTCCCGCAGGCTCCGGGTAAAGCGCACCTCGTCCGGGTGCCGATGGTCGCTGTACCCGCCGTCCACCCGGTAGGTGGTGATCTCCAGCGGCTCGCCGTCCAGCAGCACCGTCACCGTCCCGTGCTTCATCCCCGTCTCGATGACCCGGTACCCAGCAAACACCGCCTCCGTCTCCTCCGGCAGGGCGCTGGTGGTGATATCCCAGTCCGTCCCCGTGTCCGCGCCCCGGACATGATCCCGCACCGCGCCGCCCACCACGAACGCCTCATACCCGGCGTCCTCCAGCCGCGCCAGCGCCCGGCGTACCTGCTCCGGCAGGTTCATCATCTGTTTCATCTCCGTTCCTCGCACGCTTGCTCAAAAGCCCGCCTACCTCCCGCACTCCTCCGCCAGCCGCCGGAAGCGCTCCGCCGTCCCGGCGTCCAGCTGCTCCGCCCGGGCCTGCCAGCTCCAGTTGTGGGGCCCCACGGTGCCCGGGGTGTTGAACCGGGCCTCGTCCCCCAGCCCCAGCAGATCCTGAAGCTGGAGCATCACCCAGCCCCCGGCGGAGCGATACAGCGTCCGGA
>CAKUPH010000099.1 GCA_934675115.1 uncultured Oscillospiraceae bacterium
CAGCGCAGGCCGGTGTCGAAGGTAATGCGCAGCTCCGGGTCGTCGATGCCCGCATAGGCCAGCCGGTCGTAGCCGATGAATACCTTGGGAGCAGTACGGTAAAAGGACTGGAACCAACCGATCTCCCGCCCGATCTGGCCGAAGCCGTCCTCCGGAAGCTCGCCCCGCAGGAGAGGTTCCGCCTGACCGGCAGGCACAACGATCCGGCGCTTGTACACCACGCCGTCGTATTTTTTCTTCAGCTCCACGAACACGCTGCCGTCCGCTGCCGGAACACCGTAACTGCGCACCCGCAGCTTTTCCTTGTAGACCGGCTTTTCGATGGATGCCCGGACCAGCTGCCAGTCGTCCGTGTCGTAATAGACGTTGCAGATGGTGTATTCGCCGTAGTCATCCGCCTGCATATACGGCCGCATCCCGTCCAGCAGGAACCGCTGCTGGTCCGGGGTGAGCATATACTTTTTCTCATACCGCTCAAAGCAGCTTTGAATCTTGTCTGCCATGGTGTTCTCCCCCTTTGTGACCCCATAATAAAGGCGCAACCTAAAAACTGCCTAAAGAAAAAAGTTTTGTTCCTTTAAGTTTCTTTTAGGCAGACCGGCTATGATAGAGCCAGTCTCAGGAAAGTGGAATTGCTTCCGGCAAGCCGCCGCTTTTATAGCGGCAGCATCACACCCATAATGACAAAGGAGGTCATTTGTATGAAAACAAGGAAGGCACTCTCCCTCTTCGCCGCTGCGGCGATGGCGTTTTCCCTCGCCGCCTGCGGTGCGCCGCAGGCGGACGCGCGGGGAAGCTCCGGCAGCACGGATGAAGCGGATGTCACCGCCGCATTCGTATTCTCTGACAGCGGCATCACCGTCTCCGGCGGGAACAGCGGCTATGACATTGACGGCACCGCTCTCACCATCGAAAGCGCGGGCACCTACACCGTCTCCGGCAGTTGCGCCGACGGCTCCATCAAAATCAAAAAGGGCACCGTTGGCGTAACGCTGGTACTGGAGGGTCTGACCCTCACCAGCGCCGATACCGCCCCCATCACCTGCGGCAAGTCCACAGCGGTCACCATTCTGGCGGCTGGCGGCACGAAAAACACCCTGACCGACTCCGAGCGGAACAACGACGCCAGCTACCCCGATAACAGCAGCGCGGAAAACGCTGTCATCAAGTGCAAGGATGGCTCCTCCGTCACCATCGGCGGCAGCGGCACGTTGAATCTCACGGCCAACGGCAAAAACGGCATCAAGTCCGGCCAGACCACCGATGAGGACGGCGAGGCATCCCTCACCATCCGGGATGTAACGCTGGATATCAGCGCCCCCGTCAACGACGCCATCAACGCCGAGCAACTGCTGACCATCGAAAGCGGCGTCCTTACCATCGCCGCCGGAGACGATGCCATTCACTGCGACCTCGTCATGACCATCGGCGGGGCGGGCACTGACGGCCCGGACATCAACATTACCGAGAGCCATGAGGGCATCGAAGCGGCAGAGCTGAATATCTGCTCCGGCAATATCAGCATCATCTCCTCCGACGACTGCCTGAACGCCGCCAACTCCGACCTGAGCGGCTACACCTTTACCATGAACATCTCCGGCGGCGTCATCAATGCCTATACCTCCGGCGGCGATGGCTTCGACTCCAACGGCGACCTGACCATTTCCGGCGGCACGGTGACCGTCTGGACGGCCAACACCGCCGACAACCAGCCGCTGGACGCCGACGGCACCATCACCATCTCTGGCGGCACCGTGCTGGCCGCAGGAGGCAGCGGCGGCATGGGGATAAGTCTGGAAGCCACTCAGCCCTGCCTGTTCTTCGGTTCCTCCGGCAGCATGGGCGGACAGCCCGGCGGCTTCCCCGGTCAGGGCGGCAGCAGCCAGACCGGCGATAGCGACAGCTCCGCTGCTCCCGAAACCGGAACAGCCCCCGCCGACATGAGCGTAAGCAGCTCCGTTTCCATCGCCGCAGGCGACGCCGTAACCATTCATGACGCCGACGGGAACACCGTCTACAGCGGCGAGGCCCTGTGTGACGCCCGGTATGTGGTCTTTTCCTCCGCCGATCTGACGGCGGACAGCACCTATACCCTCTGCGTCAACGGCGAGAGCTCCGGAGCGGCCACAGCTCAGGACGGCACGGTATCCACCGGCATGGATGGCACGGGCGGGCAGCCCTCCGGCACCCCCGGCGAGCCTCCCGAGGGCTTTGACGGCCAGCTGCCCGATTTCCCCTCCGGTGACCGTCCGGAGCCGCCTGACGGCCAGCCCGGCGAACGTCCCAGCGGTGCGCCTGACGGAATGGCTCCCGACAGTTCCGAGCAGCAGTCGCCCACGGACAGCGGCTCCGACAGCACAGATGACGGCGCAAACGGCTGACGAACATGGGGGAGCGCCTGCATGGCAGGCGTTCCCCTTTTTCTTCAATCAAAAATCGGCCCGTCCGCAAATGCGGACGGGCCGATTTTGTGATACATACAGCTTAACCCAGAATTTTCAGCGCACCGGTGGGACAGTGCTCCGCACACTTCCGGCATGTGGCGCAGACGGCGGTGGCCGCCGGATCCCGGAACTCGGGCTTGATGACCGTGGTGAAGCCGCGGCCCACAAGGCCCAGCAGGCCCACGCCCGCCACCTGATCGCAGATGCGCACGCACAGGTTGCAGGTGATGCACTTGCCCTGATCCCGCTCGATGACGGTCAGGCGGTCCTCCTTGAAGCCGGGGTGCTTCTCTCCGGCAAAGCGGTCGGGCTGCACATTGTACTCATCGGCGTATTTCACCAGCTTGCACTGGCCATAGTCGTGGCAGCCGCACTCAAGGCAGCGCTTGGCCTCCGCGCGGGCCTGCTCCTCGGTGAAGCCGAGGCACACAGCGCCGAAGTCCTTCCGGCGCTCCTCGCCGCTGCGCTGGGCGGCCTCGGCCCGGGGCAGCTTCTCCCGCTGGGCCAGCTGGGCCTTCAGCGCATCGTTCTCCTTGCGCCTGGAGATAAAGGGCGTATGGCCGGAGACGGCCTTGCCGTTCAGGTAGGCGTCGATGGCCGTGGCGGCCTTGTTGGCCTCGGCAATGGCCGCGATGGCGATGCCCGCGCCGCGGTTGGTGATGTCGCCCGCGGCGAACACACCGTCCAGACTGGTGGCAAAGCTGACCTCGTCGGCGGCGATGTTGCCCCGGTTCAGGGTCAGGCCCGCGTCCTCAAGGCCGGTGAGGTCGGCCGCCTGACCGATGGCGGCGATGACGCTGTCCGCCTGAAGGATCTCGAACTCGCCGGGGATGGCCACAGGGGCGCGGCGGCCCCGCTCGTCGGGCTCGCCAAGCTCCATTTTCTGGAGCTTCACGGCGGTGACTCTGCCGTTCTCGCCGATGATCTCGGCGGGATTGGTGAGGAAGTGGAAGTCCACGCCCTCCTCCAGCGCCTCCTCGATCTCCTCGGGCTGGGCGGGCATCTCATCGCGGCTGCGGCGGTAGACCACGTAAACCTTTTTCGCGCCCACGCGCACGGCGGTGCGGCAGGCGTCCATGGCGGTGTTGCCGCCGCCGACGACCACAACGGTCTCGCCCACGTCCACCTGCTCGCCGGTGCCTACTTTGCGCAGGAAGGTGATGCCGTCGAACACGCCGTCCAGATCGTCGCCGGTGCAGCCCACACCGCGGCCCTTCCACGCGCCCGCGGCCACCAGAACGGCGTCGTATTTCGCGCGGAAGTCCGCGAAGCTCACGTCGCGGCCCAGCTTCACGTTGTTTTCCATTTTCACGCCCAGATCACGGATCTGCTCCACCTCAGCCGCCAGCACCTTCTTGGGCAGGCGGTACTCGGGGATGCCGTAGCGCAGCATGCCGCCCATCTCAGGCATGGCATCCACCACGGTGACGTCGTGGCCCTTGAGGGCCAGATAGTACGCGGCGGTCAGACCGGCGGGGCCGCCGCCGATGATGCCTACGGTCTTGCCGGTGGCGCTGGCCTTCTCCGCCCGGTAGGGGTCGGCGGAGCGCATATCCTGATCGGCGGCAAAGGCCTTGAGCTGCGCGATGGAGATGGGCTGCTCCACCAGACGGCGGCGGCAATCCAGCTCACAGGGGTGAGGACAGACCCGGCCGATGGAGGCGGGAATGGGGATCTTCTCCTTAATGATCCGCACGGCCTCCCGGTCGTTGCCCAGCGCGATCTGCTTGACGTAGCCCTGACAGTCGGTCTCCGCCGGGCAGCGCAGGGAGCAGGGGCCGCGGCAGTCGCCCTCGTGGTCGCTCATCAGCAGCTCCAGCGTGATCCGGCGCTCTCGGTCGATGCGCTCGGACCGGGTGTGGATGACCTGCCCGTCAGCGGCCATGGTGGAGCAGGAGCGCAGCAGCTTGGGATTGCCCTCCGCCTCCACCACGCAGATGCCGCAGGCACCGCAGGGCTTTACGATCTCGTCGTGGCAGAACACGGGGATGTGGATCCCCGCGGCGGCGGCGACCTCAAGGATCGTCTGGCCCTCCTGTCCGACGCACTTGATACCATCAATGGTCAATGTAATCTCTCTCATGTCCGCACGCTCCTCACTCCGTGATAATGGCCCCGAACCGGCAGGTCGAAGCGCACTGGCCGCATCTGATGCAGCGCCCGGCGTCGATCGTAAAGGGCTCCTTGAGCTTTCCGCTGATGGCGCCCGCAGGGCAGCTTCTCATACAGGCGGAGCAGCCTTTGCATTTGCCGGCATCGATCCGGTAGGTCAGCAGACCGGCGCACTCCTTGGCGGGGCAGCGCTTCTCCCGGATATGAGCGTCGTACTCGCTGCGGAAATAGCGGATGGTGGTGAGCAACGGGTTGGGGGCCGTCTGGCCCAGACCGCACAGAGCGCCGTCCTTGACGGCCACGCACAGCTCCTCCAGCAGCTCCACATCGCCCTCTTTGCCCTCGCCGTTGGTGATCCGGGTCAGGATCTCCAGCAGGCGGCGGGTGCCGATGCGGCACTGGACGCACTTGCCGCAGGACTCCTTGGCGGTGAAGTCGAGGAAGAACCGGGCCATGCCCACCATGCAGGTGCTGTCGTCCATGACCACCATGCCGCCGGAGCCCATGATGGCACCGGTGGCGGACAGGGCCTTGTAGTCGATCTGGGTGTCCAGCAGCTCGGCGGGGATGCAGCCGCCGGAGGGGCCGCCCATCTGCACGGCCTTGAACTGGCGGCCGTTGCGGATGCCGCCTCCGATGTCGAAGATGACCTCACGCAGTGTGCGGCCCATGGGGATCTCCACCAGACCGCCACGGAGGACCTTGCCGGTGAGGGCGAACACCTTGGTTCCCTTGCTGTTCTCGGTGCCCATGGCGGCAAAGGCCGCGCCGCCGTGGTTAATGATCCACGCCACATTGGCGAAGGTCTCCACATTGTTGATGTTGGAGGGCTTGCCCTGATAGCCGGACTGGGCCGGGAAGGGCGGCTTGAGCCTCGGCATGCCGCGCTTGCCCTCCATGGACTCGATGAGGGCGGTCTCCTCGCCGCAGACGAAGGCGCCCGCACCGGCCTTGATGCGGGCCTTACAGGAGAAATCCGTGCCCAGAATGTGGTCGCCCAGCAGGCCCCGCTCCTCCGCCTGCTTAAAGGCGTTCTTCAGGCGGACGATGGCCAGCGGATACTCCGCCCGGACGTACACGATGATATTGGCCGCGCCGATGGCGTAGGCCGCGATGAGCATGCCCTCGATCAGGTCGTGGGGGTCAGACTCGATGACGGCGCGGTCCATGAACGCGCCGGGGTCGCCCTCGTCCGCGTTGCAGATCAGATATTTCTCGTCCCCGACGGAATTCCGGCAGGCGTTCCACTTGAACCACGTGGGGAAGCCCGCGCCGCCGCGCCCGGCCAGACCGGAGATCTTGATCTCCTCGATGACCTCCTCCGGCGTCATGGAGGTCAGGACCTTTTTCAGGGCCTTATAGCCGTCCTTCTCCATGTAGGCGTCGATGGACATGGGGTCGATGATGCCGCAGTTGCGCAGCACGATGCGCTCCTGCTGGGTGAGGAACTTCGCGTCCTCGTCCGCGATGGTGATGCCGTCCACTTTGGACAGGTCGCCGGTGTCGCAGGCCTCGGCAATGGCCTGCGCGTCCTCCGGCCTGACATGGACCAGACGGCGGACCAGCGTCTCCCCGTCGTACAGGTCCACGATGGGTTCCAGGAAGCACATGCCGATGCAGCCGGTGATGCCGATCTGATGCTTTGCGCCGACGCACTGCTCCAGCGCTTCATGTACCTTTTTCGCGCCCGCGGCGATGCCGCAGGAGCCTTCTCCGATCACGATTCTCATGCTTCCGCCCCCTTCTTCAGGTCACGGACGATGCGGATGGCCTTGTCCGGCGTCAGGGACCCGTAGGTATTGCCGTTGATCATCATGGCCGGAGACAGCGAGCAGCAGCCCAGACAGGCCACGTCCTGCAGGGTGAACATGCCGTCCTCCGTCGTCTCGCCGCACTGGATCTTCAGCTCCTCGCACAGGGCCTTGCGGATCTGCTCCGAGCCGTTGACGTGGCAGGCGGTACCCTGGCACAGGGTGACCAGATACTTTCCGATGGGGGTCAGTCTGAATTGAGAATAAAACGTGGCGACGCCCTTGATCGTCGCCGGGGAGACCCCGGTATGGGCCGAGATCTCGTAGATCGCGTCAACCGGCAGATACCCATACTCTGCCTGAACCTCCTGCATGATATCGATCAGACTGCATTTGTCGTCCTGATACCGCGCAAAGATAGGAGCCAGCTTTTCCTTATAATTCTGCTCCGCTTCCATTTTCTCACGCTCCCATATGACCGTGCGCGTCCGTACCGGACCCACGGCCGTTTTCATGCCCGGCCCTTCCCCAGCCCAGCTTCTCCGGGAATCAGCCGTCGGCCGCCGCGGTGTTCCGTCCGCGGAAGCCGGGTACAGAAACGCGGCTCAGACCGCACGGCGGCAGCCTGAGGCATACTGTACCAAATAAAAGTGTAATCGGAATTTCGTTTGTTGTCAATATCTATAAATCAGCCATTATATAACCCCGGCAGTATACCTTTGTCACTAAAACAGACGCCCCCCGTCCTTCAAACCCTGTAGGTTTGTCAAACATATAGGACAGTGACTTCAGCGGGAGACATCCAGCGGAGGGGCCTCATGGGCAAGTTGTTA
>CAKUPH010000100.1 GCA_934675115.1 uncultured Oscillospiraceae bacterium
GAGATAAGCGGGATCGAACCGCTGACCTCTTGAATGCCATTCAAGCGCTCTCCCAGCTGAGCTATACCCCCATATTCTGTTCACGCCTTTGCCGTCCGGCTCAACGCGAAATGTATCTTACCAGAACCGTCCGCAAATGTCAACACTTATTTTTCGTTTTTTCCGCATTTTCTGTAAAACGGCGTTTTCCTGTCAATTCGTCTTACCTTTTTCTCTTGCAAGCGCCCCTCCTTTTCTGTATAATGATGCTGCACAACTTTTCCAAGGGGGCATTCTCATGGCGGGGTTCATTCACAACAAGCTGGACATCAAGCTGCTGGTGCTGTATCTGGTCTCCCGGCTGGCCGGGCCGGTGGATTTCCCGACGCTGACCGATCTGGCTCTGTGTGACGACGGCGTGGACTATTTCCAGTACGCCGAAGCGGTGTCCGAGCTTATCGGCAGCGGCCACCTCGCGCGGGAGGGCGATTCCTACGTCATTACCGACAAGGGCCGCCGGAACATCGCCGCCGGTGAGAGCAGCCTCTCCCCCGTCATTCGCAGCCGCTGTGACCAGCGGCTGGTCCCCCTGAACAAGGCCATCCGCCGGAACGCGCAGGTCAAGGCCGAATCGGAGCCAGCAGGCAACGGCGGACAGCGCATCCGCCTGACGCTGGCCGACGAGACGGACGACCTCATGTCCCTGTCCCTCTGGGTCCCGTCGGAGGAGTCGGCCCGGCGGATCACCGACCGCTTCAAGGCCCACCCGGAGCGGGTATACAACGGGATCATGGGCATCCTGCTGGACGACAACAATAGGAGCGTGACACAATGACCATTATGGGTTACCCCTGGTACGAGCTGTTTCTGTTTTTCTTCTTTTATTCCTTTCTCGGCTGGCTGATGGAGACCTGCTATTGCTCCATCCACGAGCACAAGCTGGTGCCCCGCGGCTTTCTGTACGGGCCCATCTGCCCCATTTATGGCTGCGGCGTGCTGCTGATGGTGCTGTTCTTCACCCCGCTGAAGGGCAATCTGGTTCTGTTTTACGTCACCGCCGTGGTGGTGATGACCAGCTGGGAATATTTCGTGGGCTGGTTCCTTGAGACCACCACCCACATGAAATACTGGGACTACTCCCACAGCAAGTTCAACATCAAGGGCCGCGTCTGCCTGTGGGTGGCGCTGACGTGGGGCGTGCTGTCCTATGTGGTCATTTTCTGGATCCACCCGGCGGTGGAATCCCTGTACGAGCGCATCCCCCTCTGGCTGGTCTACACCCTGTGCGGTACGCTGGGCACCATTCTGGTGGCCGACGTGGTGCTGACCATCCGTCAGCTGGCTTTGGTGTCCAAGTTCATGGAGGGCGCCACCGCTGCGGGCGAGGAATTGAAGCTCAAGCTGGCTGAGGGCCGTGAGAACGCCGCTGCCGCAGGCGAAGAGCTGAAACTCAAGCTGGCCGAGGGCCGCGAGAATGCCGCTGCCGCGGGTGAAGAGCTGAAACTCAAGCTGGCGCTGGGCAAGGCTGAGCTCACCTCCAGGCTGGATGACGGCTCCGAGGAGCTGCGCCGCCGCTACCGCGAGCAGCTGTCTCAGCTGGAGCGCTACAGCCGCCGGTTCCGTAAGCACTACGCCCACATGACTGTCAGCAACAAGCGCTACCGCGTGACGCTGGACGACGTGAAGGCCGCCGGTACGCTGGCCAAGGAAGAGCTGCTCAAGCGCAAGGCCGAAGCCCAGGCCGCCCGTCAGGCAAAGAAGAACACCAAATAAGTTTTCTCCAATCAAAAGGAGCGTGTGCCGCATAGCGGCACACGCTCCTTTTCTGTTCCGGCCCGTTCCATTGTCAGTCCTCTCTGCCCCTATGCCGTCCGGACTTCTCCCGCCCGCCGCCGTCCACGAGGATGACATCGTCCCCGAAGCGTTTCACCGCCTGCCACGGGAACACCGTGTCCTCCTCCCGGCCCAGCAGGCCGAACCACCGCAGCCGCCCGGGGATGATGAGCGCCCGGATAGCGCCGGTGTCCGCCTCGAACTCCACGTCACCCACGAAGCCGTAGCGGCTGCCGTCGGCGATGTCGATGACCTCCTTATACCGCAGCTCCGCGATCCTGCACCGCATGGCCACCCCGCCTTTCCCAGATACTGAACAGGACAGCATATGAAAAACCGGGCCGCAATATGCGCGGCCCGGCAAGCGTGCCGAAAAACCTCGTAGAGTTTCGCCAACCCAGCGGCAAACGAAACATGATCCGTTTTCTGCCGCGACATGTGCGTGGCAGAAAACACTTCTCGCCCCGCAAACGTGCAAAATGACCGAATGGGCTCCCCACAAGGCTGTCGCCTTGTGGGGAGAGGAGCAGTCCTGACATCCGTGAAGTTTTCCGCTTGCGGGAAACGGAACCTGGTGTCAGGGACTGCGGCGACGCGGCCCGGCGTTCAAAGGCTCTTCCGGATCTGCTTGATGGCGTTTTTCTCCAGCCGGGACACCTGCGCCTGCGAAATGCCCACCTCGGCGGACACCTCCATCTGGGTCTTGCCCTGAAAAAAGCGCATGTCCAGAATTTTGCGCTCCCGCTCGCCCAGAGCGGCGATGGCCTCCCGGAGGGCGATGCGTTCCAGCCAGCTCTCATCGGTGTTTTTCACATCCCGGACCTGATCCATGACGCACAGCGCGTCCCCGCCGTCGGAATACACCGGCTCGAAGAGGGATACCGGGTCGGAAATAGCGTCCAGCGCCATGACCACGTCCTCCCGGCGGATGCCGATCTTCTTGGATATCTCCTCGATGGACGGCTCCCGCTGGTGCTCGGCCACGTACTGCTCCCGGGCCTGAAGGACCTTGTACGCCGTGTCCCGCATGGAGCGGGACACCCGCACCGCGCTGTTGTCCCGGAGATAGCGGCGGATCTCCCCCACGATCATGGGCACGCCATAGGTGGAGAAGCGCACATCGAGATTGGTGTTGAAGTTGTCGATGGCCTTGATGAGGCCGATGCACCCCACCTGAAAGAGGTCGTCCGCATTTTCTCCCCGGCCGGCGAACCTCTGGATCACCGACAGCACCAGCCGCAGATTGCCGGAGATGAGCTGCTCCCGGGCGGCCATGTCCCCCTGCTTCGTCCGCCGCAGCAGCTCCACGGTTTCCTCGTTTTTCAGCACCTTGAGCTTCGAGGTGTTGACCCCGCATATCTCCACCCTGCCCTGCAATGACCTCACCCCGCTTGAAATACTGTACGTTCAGTATCTCCCCGGCGGGGTGTTTCATACGGCGGCGGGGCGGGGTATATTTTTTATCGTAAGACCGCTTTCGATGGATTTTTCCCGCCCTTACAGCATCCGCAGGATCTCCTTCTTCAGCCGGGCAATGATGCGCTTCTCCAGCCGGGAGATGTAGGACTGGGAAATGCCCAGCTGGTCGGCCACCTCCTTCTGTGTCCGCTCCCGGCTGCCGTTCAGGCCGAAGCGCATGGTGATGATGGTCTGCTCCCGCTCCGGCAGGCGGCTCACCGCCCGGGCCAGCAGCGCCCGGTCCACGTCCTCCTCGATGGGCTTCATGACCATGTCGCCGTCGGTGCCCAGCACGTCGCTGAGCAGCAGCTCATTCCCGTCCCAGTCGGTATTCAGCGGCTCATCAAAGGACACCTCGCTGCGCCGGGAGGACGTTTTGCGCAGATACATCAAAATTTCGTTCTCGATGCACCGGGAGGCGTAGGTGGCCAGCTTGATGTTCTTCTCCGGATTGTAGGTGCCCACCGCCTTGATGAGACCGATAGTGCCGATGGAAATGAGATCCTCGATGCCCACGCCGGTATTTTCAAACCGCCGGGCGATATACACCACAAGGCGGAGGTTGTGCTCGATGAGGGCAGCCCGGACCTGTCCGCTCTCGTCCTCTCCCAGCCGGGAGAGCAGCTCCGCCTCCTCTTCCCGGTTCAGCGGCGCGGGCAGAGTGTCGCTGCCGCCGATGTACATGACCTTGCCCGGCAGCAGCACCCCCAGCCGGGCCAGCCACAGCCGCAGTGTCCACAGTATCATATCAAATCCCTCCTATCAGGCTCTGATAGCCCCCGCCGTCGCTCACCGGCCCCGGAGACAGGGCGATGAGCAGCGGCCCCAGCTCCGCACCGTCCGCCGTCACGCCGTCTGACCGCACCGCCAGCAGCAGGCCAAGCTCCGTCCCCACCGCCCGGAAGGGCAGCAGCCGCGCGCCTTTCACACCAATGGCGTTCAGCCGCTTCACGCTGTCCACGGGCCGGGACGGGTCCGCCTCGGCGGGGAGGGCCGCCCTCACCGCGCCGTAGTCCGCCACGATGACAGGCCGGTTGGTGGCCGGGTCGGACAGGGTGTTGCCCGTGTCCCGCAGGGCGGTCAGGTGGACCGTCCGGCCGAACAGGCCCACGTCCAGCCCCACCAGCTCTCCCCCGCCGTGGCGGCCCACCCGGCGGAAAAACAGCGACAGAATAAAGTAGCACAGCACGAACAGCACCAGCAGCAGCCGCAGGTCGAACCGGGAGTAAAGCACGCCGTTGGCTGTGGTCAGCGGCCCGCTGCCCAGCAGCTCCGCCCCCAGCACCAGCCCCGCAAGACCCGCAGACGCGCCAAAAAACATGACGGACGACCGCAGCAGCTGCCGCCCGGCGCCGTAGGCGGTCACCACCATAAGCACCCCCGCCCCGGCCCTGCAGGGCCACGCGGCCAGCCACCCCACCCCCGGCAGGAACACAAGGCAGGCGTACAGCGCCCCCAGCGCCGCCGCAAGCCCCATCCGGCCCCGGCGGAGCACCGCCCCCGACATCCGCCCTCCGGCCAGCAGGAGCAGATAATTGGCCGTCAGATTCAGCAGAAACACCATGTCTATGTAGATCACCGTCACGCCCATCCCCCCTGACAAGCATTATAGGGGGCCGCCCCTTCAAAAAAAGTCTAATCCGGCGGTCGGCAATTTTTTCTCCGGCAGGCGGAACTTTCCCTCGAGGACCATCGTCTAATCATCAGTCTTAAAAAATACTTAAAGAAAATTGTATCCAATTTGTTGTTGTTTTTTCCAGTGCCCTCGATTACACTGAATACACACTTCAAAAAGATCACAGCAAAACAGGAGGAACTGCACCATGACTGACATTCAGACACCCACCGCACCGGAGCAGAACGCCCCGGCCGCCGACGTCCCCGCCAAGGACGCGCCCCCCAAGGGCCATCCCAGCCGGGTCGCCCCGCCCAAGAAGCGCAATAACAAGACCGTCAAGCGGATCATCGCCATCGTGGTGGCCGCCGCCATTCTGGCGGGCATCATTTTCGGCATGTGGTATCTGGTGTTCCGCAAGGACAGCGGTCAGGGCACCATCTACGCCGAGCCCGCCTACATAGGCTCCATCCAGAGCACCGTTCAGGGCAGCGGCAACGCCAAGGCAAAGGACTCCTCCACCATCACCGTCCCTGCCGCGGGCACCGTGCAGGAGTTGTTCATCAGCTCCGGCGATCAGGTGTACGCCGGGCAGCCGCTGTTCAACATTTACAGTCAGGCCGCGCAGGACGTGCTGGCCTCCGCCCAGGAGCAGATGAGCAGCCTCAACGAGAAGCTGGCCAACCTGACCCTCCGTGCCCCCTTCTCCGGCAAGCTCATGGAGGTGGCCGAGTTCAGCAAGGACGACATGGTAGGCGAGGGCACCGCCGTGGCCAAGCTGGTCAATGACAAGAAGCTCAAGATCTCCCTCTACTTCAGCTACGCCTACGACGGCCTCATCAAGGTCGGTCAGGCCGCCGAGGTGTCCGTCGGCAGCGTGATGTTCACCACCGTGGGCAAGGTGGACGAGGTCAATAAGGTCAGCTACATCACTCCCGAGGGCGGCACCTATTTTGAGGTCGTGGTATCCTTCGACAACCCCGGCACCCTCACCGCCGACATGACCGCCACCGCCACCATCTACGACGCCAGCAGCTCCCCCATGTACCCCTATGAGGACGGCAAGACCGAGTATTACGAGGTGCGCACCCTTACCACCAAGGCCAGCGGCCCGCTGGTGAAGGCCAACCTCCACAACTACGCCAACGTCAACGCCGGGGACGTGCTGCTGACCATGAGCTCCGAGTCTCTGGACGAGCAGATCAAGGCCGCGCAGGAGACCCTCCAGAAGGCGCAGGACGACATGGCCGCCCTGAACGCCGTCTCCCCCATCGACGGCACCATCACCTCCTGCACTCTGGTCGAGGGCGCCGAGGTCAAGGCTGGCGACGCCGTCATCACCATCGCCAACACCGCCACCATCATCGTGGAGATCACCGTGGACGACCGGAACATCGGCTTCGTCAAGCTGGGCGACATGATCACCCTCAGCGACTACAACGGCGGCAGCTACATGGGCACCGTCACCAACATCAACACCGAGGGCAACGTGGGTCAGGGCACCACCACCTTCCCCGTGACGCTGGAGGTGGACAACATGGACGGCACCCTCTATGCCGGCGCGTGGCTGACCTACTCCTTCGTCACCAGCCAGTCCGAGGACTGCGTGCTGGTGCCCACCACCGCCGTCAAGTCCGTGCTGGACAGCGAGGGCAACAAGCAGACTGTGGTCTTCGTCCAGCGGGATGAGCGGCCGGACAACGCCATCGAGCTTGATCCCTCCATCACCAACGTGCCCACCGAGAAGGACGGCTACTACCCCGTTCTGGTGGAGACCGGCATTTCCGACACCAAGAGCGTGGAGATCAAGTCCGGCGTCAACGACGGCGACATGGTCTTCATCAACTACACCGTCACCGACGGCAGCGACAGCTACGGTATGTACGGCTGAGGTAACGCCATGCTCATTGACATCAAGGATATTTACAAGATCTATAACGAGGGGCAGGAGAGTGAGGTCCGGGCGCTGGACGGCGTCACCCTCCAGATCGGCAAGGGCGAGTTCGTGGCCATCGTGGGCGCGTCCGGCTCCGGCAAGTCCACGCTGATGAATGTGCTGGGCTGCCTGGACATCCCCACCTACGGCGAGTACTATCTGGACGACACCGACGTCACGTCCCTGTCCGACA
>CAKUPH010000101.1 GCA_934675115.1 uncultured Oscillospiraceae bacterium
TTCTTGCCGCACACGCACACCGGGTAGTCCGGCGGACAGGTGCAGCCCTTGGCCCAGCCCGCGTAAGCGGTCTTGACCAGACGGTCCTCCAGCGAGTGGAAGGAGATGACCGCCAGCCGTCCCCCCGGGTTCAGCCGGGGCAGGGCGCTGTCCAGCATCCGCTCCACCTCGCCCAGCTCGTCGTTGACGGCGATGCGGATGGCCTGAAAGGACCGCTTGGCCGGGTGCTGCTTTTCCCGCTGGGCCTTGGCGGGCATGGCCCCGCGGATGATGTCGGCCAGCTCTCCCGTGGTCTCCACGGGCTTGTCCGCCCGCCGTCTCACGATGGCGGCGGCAATGAGACCGGAGTAGCGCTCCTCGCCGTACTGCCAGAGGATGCGCTTGAGCTCCTCCTGACTCCAGCCGTTGACCACGTCATAGGCCGTCAGGGCGGCGGACTGATCCATCCGCATATCCAGCGGGGCGTCCTGCAAATAGGAGAAGCCCCGGGAACCGTCGTCCAGCTGGGGGGACGAGACACCCAGATCAAAGAGCATCCCGTCCACCGCAGGGACGTTCAGATCATCAAGAATAGAGGCGATATCGCCGAAGTTGCCGTGGACGAGGGTCACCTTATCCATGTGGCCCTCCAGCCGCCCGGGGGCCGCGTCCAGCGCCGCCTGATCCCGGTCGATGCAGATGAGCCGCCCGGTGGTGAGCCGGGAGACGATCTCCCGGGAGTGCCCCGCCCGGCCCAGCGTGCCGTCCACGTAAATGCCATCCGGTCTGATGTTCAGCCCCTCGATGCACTCGCGGAGCAGAACGGGCTTGTGCGTATATTCCATGGCTCAGATCCCCAGCCCTTCCAGCAGCTTCGCGATGTTCTCGGGATTGAGCTGCTGACGGGTCTTTTCCTTCCAGCTGTCGGCGCTCCAGATCTGGGCGCGGTCGTTGTTGCCGGTGATGACCACGTCCCGGTCGATCTTAGCGTAATCCTTCAGATAGCCGGGCACCTGAAACCGCCACTGCTTGTCCGCCTCGCACAGTTGGGCGGAGGCGAAGAACACGTCCATGGACGCGGCCTGCGCGGTGGTGAGGCCCGCCACCCGCTCCTGAAGCTTGTTCCACGCGGCCAGCGGATAGAGCGTCAGGTTCTCCTTGACGCCCACGGCCAGATAAAAGGTGCTGCCCAGCTCCTCCCGGAGCTTGGCGGGAACGATCAGTCGGCCGGCGTTGTCGATGCTGTGCTCATAGGTGCCAGTCATGCTGTTCCCTCCAATCTGCTCCGATTTATGGATAGCTTACTCCATTTCACTCCAATTATGGTTTTAGTATACCCTCTCCCTTTTCAAAAAGCAAGCACTTTTTCTCAGAAAAAATGAGCAGTTGCAACGCTTTCCGGGCTTTTTTACGCACTAAAACATGCGTTCTACTATCTGAATTTTCCCTGAACACACGCTCTTGTGTCACGTTCATCTTTTGCCCACAACATCTTGTTGTTTTCATGTAAAAACGAAAAAATCCCGGCACATAATCCTGTGCCGGGATTTTTTATGTCAATCAGATCTGGAAAAACTTTCTGCGTTCTTATTTCTCCGCTTCCACGTCGTAGACGCGGCTGTTGGCAGCGGGGGCGGGAGCGCTGCTGCCCGCGGCGGTGCGGAACCGGGCGCGGACCTGATTCATCTCGCTGTGGGCGTCGGCCAGAGCCTCCGCCGTCCGGCGCAGCACGTCCTCGCAGTATTCGTTGGCGGCGTGGCGGACCTCCTTGGCCTTGCCCTCGGCCTGGGCCACCATCTCGTTTGCCCGCTGGCGGGCCTGAGACATGAGCTGGTTCTCGTCCACCATCTGCTTGGCCTCGATCTCCGCGCGCTTGCGAATCTCGTCGGCCTCCCGCTTGGCGGCGGCCACATACTCGTTGCGGGCGTTGAGGATCTTCCGCGCCTCGGCCAGCTCCACCGGGAACTGGGCCTTGATGTCATCCAGCAGATCCAGCGCCTTGTCCCGCTCGATGACGCATTTCCCGTTGCTCAGCGGGGCGTTCTTCGCCTCGTCGATCATATCGAACAGCATATCCACCAGTTCTTCCACGCCGGTAGCCATGACATTCACTCCTCTTCCTTTTTAATGGTGTGCTCCATCCGTTTCTTTACGTCCGGAATGATCTGCCGGGGCACGAAGTCGGATAGATCCGCCCCATACCGGGCCATCTCCTTCACCACGGAGGAGCTGAGGTAGGCGTACTTGGGACTGGTGTACAGAAACACCGTGTCCAGCCGGGAGTACAGCTTGGCATTGATCATGGCCATCTGGATCTCCGCCTCGTAATCAGACACCGCCCGAAGGCCCCGGACCAGCACCCGGGCCTGCTTCTTTCTGGCATAAGCGGCCAGCAGCTCCCGGCAGCAGTCCACCTCCACATTGGGGAGGTCCGCCGTCACCCGGCGGATGAGCTCCATCCGCTCCTCCGGCGTGAACAGCCCGCCGGACTTGCTGGAATTGACGCTGACGCAGACGATCAGCTCGTCAAACATGGCGGCAGCCCGCTTGATGATGTTCAGGTGGCCCAGCGTCAGTGGGTCAAAGCTGCCGGCATAAATGGCTCGTTTCATATTCAAACACTCCTGCGGTACAGCGTCAGCTTAATCTTTCCGTATCGGTAGTCACGCCCCTTCTCATAGGGGGCGGGCAGGTCCGGCAGGCTGTAGTCCGCCGGACTTTCGCAAATCATTATACCATTTCGGGACACAATGTCAATCTCCGTGATGTATTCCAGCGCCCGTTCCAGATTCCCGGAGGCATAGGGCGGGTCGAGAAACACCAGATCGTACTTTCCGGAGGCGGCGGACAGGAAGGAAAGAAAGTCCTTCTGATGAAAGGCGGCCTTCTCCTCCAGTGCGCAGGAGCGGACGTTTTCCCGGACGACCTTCATGGCGGCGGGGGCGCTGTCCACAAAGTCGCAGAAGGCCGCGCCCCGGCTCAGGGCCTCGATGCCCAGCTGGCCCGTCCCTGCGAACAGGTCCAGCACCCGGCGGCCCTCGATGTCGAACTGGATAACGTTGAACAGCCCCTCCTTCACCCGGTCGGTGGTGGGGCGGGTATCAAGCCCGGGCAACTCGCGCAGGCGCTTGCCCCGGGCGGAACCGGTAATGACGCGCACGGCGGTCCCATCCTTTCAAATGCGTTTTTTCTCCCGTTGCGAAGAAAAAAGCGCCGCAAAAAGCGGCGCTTTTTGAAGGTTCTGTTTATTTACTCGGAAAAGTCGGAGCCGATGAGCTCCACCAGCGCGTTGACGGCGTCCTCCTCGTCGGGACCGTCAGCGATGAGGGAGATGGTGGTGCCCTTCACGATGCCCAGAGAGAGCACGCCCAGCAGGCTCTTGGCGTTGACGCGGCGCTCATCCTTCTCGACCCAGATAGAGCTCTTGAACTCGTTTGCCTTCTGAATGAAAAACGTGGCAGGACGGGCATGCAGGCCCACCTGATTGTTCACAGTCGCTTCTTTCATGATCATAGTTAGGTTCCCCCCACTTTTAATTGAGACACAGGGCCGTTAAGCGTTCGCAGCTTCACATTTTGTCTATTGTTAGAATACCAAATTCAGACTCTTCCGTCAACGGCATTTTTCACAAATTGAATTCATTGGCTTCGTCGAAACCGTTCATATGAAATACTTTCCAGCGCTTCCGTTTTATCCGGCAAAACGTGCAGTCTGGAAGGGCCGTCACCGCAGCGTGACTACAGTAACTCCGTCCTCGCCCTCGCCGTAGACGCCGGGGCGGAATTCCTTCACATAGCGGCTGCGCTTGAGGTGCTCCCGCACCGCCTTGCGCAGGGCGCCGGTGCCCTTGCCGTGGATGATGGTCACCGTCTCCAGCTTGCCCAGCAGGGCGTTGTCGAGGAACTGATCCACCGCGGCCAGCCCCTCGTCCACCATCATGCCCCGGATGTCCAGCTCCGCCTTGGCGGCAGCCGCCCGGAACTCGTGCTTCACCGTGGCTGAATGGCGCTTTTTGTCCTTCTCGCTCTGCTTTTTCCGGGCAGTGGCGTCCTCCAGCACCCGGACCTCCTCCTGACGGGCCTTGAGCTTGAGGATGCCCGCCTGAAGCTGGAGCGTGCCGTCCTTGTTGACGGCGGTGACCTCCGCCTGCGTGCCCATCTTCACGATCTCCACCAGATCGCCCGCTACGGCGTCCCGGGTGGGGGGCGGTGGGGGCAGGTTTTCTTTCCGGCCGCCCAGATCGTTTTCCGCCTCGTTGAGCTTCCGGCGCAGCTCCGCCCGCTGCTCGTTGTCGTCCACGCCCGCCCCGGCCTTTTCCTGACGTCGGCGCATTTCGTTGAGTTCTTTGAACACCTTGTCCGCTGTGTCCCGGGCCTCGTCGATGATGGCCCGGGCCTCGGCCTGAGCCTTTTCCGTGGCCTTCCGGCGCTCTTCCTCGATGCGCTCCCGGTACTGGTCGGCCTGGGCCTTGGCGGATTCCATCTCCCGGCGGAGCTGCTCCGCCTTTTCCTTTTCCCGCTCCATGGCCTGCCGCTGGATGTCCAGCTGGCTGAGCACGTCCTCGAAGCGGACGTTTTCCGCGTCGATGCGGTCAGCAGCCTTCTGGATGATGTAATCAGGCAGGCCCAGCCGCCGGGAAATGGCGAAGGCGTTGGACTTGCCGGGCACGCCGATGAGCACCCGGTAGGTGGGGGCCAGCGTCTCCACGTTGAACTCGCAGGAGGCGTTCTCCACTCCGGGGGTGGACATGGCGTACACCTTCAGCTCGGCATAGTGGGTGGTGGCCGCCACAAGACAGCCCATGGCCCGGACGGACTCGATAATGGCGGCGGCCAGCGCCGCGCCCTCCACCGGGTCGGTGCCCGCGCCCAGCTCGTCGAAGAGAATGAGGGCGCTGTCGTCCGCCTGCTCCAGAATGGAGACGATGTTCACCATGTGGGAGGAGAAGGTGGACAGGGACTGGTCGATGGACTGCTCGTCGCCGATGTCCGCCATGACCATGGAGCACACCTTGACGGTGGAGCCGTCAGCGGCGGGGATATGCAGGCCGCACTGAGCCATAAGAGTCAGCAGGCCCAGCGTTTTCAGGGTGACGGTCTTGCCGCCGGTGTTGGGGCCGGTGATGACCAGCGTGTCAAAGTCCCTGCCCAGCGCCAGATCGTTGCGCACGGCGGTCTTCTGGTCCAGCAGCGGGTGCCGGGCCCGGCGCAGCTCGATGTAGTTTCCCAGCACCGGCTCCATGGCCCCCATCCGGGAGGACAGGCGGCCCCGGGCAAAAATGGCGTCCAGCGCCACCAGCAGCTCGTAATCCTGCTGGATGCCGTCCTTGAACCCGGCGCAGTCGGCGGACAGCTCCGCCAGAATGCGCTCGATCTCCTTTTCCTCCCTGGCCTGAAGCTCCCGCAGCTCGTTGTTGGCATTCACCACGCCCATGGGCTCGATGAAGAAGGTGCCGCCGGAACCGGACACGTCGTGGACAAGGCCGGGGATGTCGTTCTTATGCTCGCTCTTCACCGGGACGACGTAGCGGCCCCCCCGCATGGTGATGATGGCGTCCTGTAAATACTTGGACTGGTTGGACGAGATGAGCCGGTTGAGCACGTCCCGCACCTTGCTGGCGGCAGCCCGGATGTGCCGCCGGATGTCGGCAAGCTCCGGGGACGCGGAGTCGGCGATCTCCTCCTCACTGAGGATGGAGCCGGTGATCTTGTCCTCCAGAAAGCGGTTGGCGGACAGGTTGTAGAAGTACCCATCCAGCACAGTCTTGCCCGTGGCTTCGCCGGTGCCGTACTCCTTCACGCTCCGGGCGCAGCGCAGCACCTGCGCGATGTCCAGCAGCTCCCGGGTGTTCAGCGAACCGCCCCGGTCCGCCCGCTGGAGGGCGGCGGCCACCGGCCGGACGCCGGAAAAGCTGGGTGTGCCCCGCTTCACCAGCATATCAAAGGCGGCGGAGGTCTGCTTCTGGAGTCGGAGCACCTCCGCCCGGTCGGCGGAGGGCCGGGCATTCCGGCAAAGCTCCTTGCCCTCGTCGGTCACGGCCTCGTTTGCCAACATGTCCAGCACCCGGGGCAGCTCCAGCGTATGGATGGATTTTTCAAATAATTCGGTCATATGTGTTATCTCCTGAATCAGCCCTCCGGCGGCGCCGAAAGGCTCTTGTAGAAATCAAGGGTGCGGAAGCCCCGCTCCAGCCGGGTCATGAGGTACGCCTCGGCGGCGTCCCCCAGCCGGGTCAGGGAGTCCTCGTCCACGCGGAAGGAAAACAGCCGCTTGGGACTGCCCCAGACGATGTGCCGCAGAGCGGCCAGCGCCGCCGGGGTCAGCGGCATGGAGATGCCGTCCCCCACCCCCGCCCGGCAGGCGGCGCAGTGGAGCACGCCTTCACCCAGATGGAGCCTTGGCTCCTCCGGGTCCTCCCTGCCGCAGACGGCGCAGGCGTCGATCATTGGCTCATACCCCGCCAGCGCCATGGCCCGCCACTCAAAGGCGGCCTTCACCTGCCGGAGGGGCACATCCAGCGCGTCCAGCGCGTGAAGGCTGTTGAGGATGAGGGACAAAAGCTCCGGCTCGCTCTGGCCCTCCTCGGCCAGCGTCTCGGAGACCTCGGCAAGGTAGCTGGCCAGCGACAGCTTGTCCAGATCCCGGCGGACGGCGTCGAACTGCCGCTCGGCGGACGCCTCCTTGACAGCCCAGCGGCCCTTGTACTCGTACAGCGTCAGCTCCGACCACACCAGCAGCTGGCACGCCGCAGCGATGGGACTGCCCTTTTTGCGGCAGCCCCGGGCGGACACGGTGAGCTTGCCCCCGTCGGCGGTGAGCACCGTGAGGATCTTGTCCGATTCCTTGTAGTTGACTTCCCTCAGCACGAGGGCTTTTGTGGTGAGGTGCATGGATGCTCCTTTTTGTATTCTTTATATTCGCCGGAAAATCGGCGATGATTTTGGTGCGTCCTGCGGACGCTCCGCTGGGGTAACTTTCTGTACGCACAGAAAGTCACCAAAGAAGCGCACAGGGGATAA
>CAKUPH010000102.1 GCA_934675115.1 uncultured Oscillospiraceae bacterium
CCATGGCGGAGGAGTAAGGGCACAAAATTTAACACAAACAAACCCCCGCCCCGCGGCATCGCCGCGGGGCGGGGGTTCCTTTTATCCGTTACAGCTCAACAAATTCCATTTCATTTCCGTTTTCCCGGACGAGCCTTACCAGATCGTCCGCCTGCATCCACACCGTGGCGGTGTTGTCGTTAGGGTGAACGCCGATGCGGTTCCCGGCAAAGGCCCCGTCCAGATAGAACCGCACCCGGTGCTCCGGGTCGTTCAGCAGCCCCAGCGGCGTAACGGAGCCGGGGGTCAGCCCCGTATATTCCATCAGATCCTCCGCCGAGGCAAAGGACAAATTCCGCAGGCCGTGCTGTTTCCGGAACTCCTTGAGGTCTACCCGCTTGTCTCCCTTGACGGTGATGAGGTAATAATTGCGCTTTTTATCATCCCGGACGAACAGGTTTTTCGCGTCCCACTCCGGGTAGGGAAGCTGTACCGAATCCAGCTCCTCCATGTTGAACACCGCCGCGTGCTCCGTGATCTCGTAAGCCACGCCGTGCTCCGTCAGGTACTGATACGTCTCCTCTTTATTCATACGCTCACTTTCTCTTTCCGTGATACGGCGTGTATCCCTTGGCGGAGCCGCCATGACCGCCGCCGCCCCGTCTCCGGCGGACGATCCTCCGCACCACCAGCACAATGACGGCGATGAGCAGGACGATCACCGCCCCGGCGATGAGCGTGAACCTGTTGGGGCTTTTCAGCATCTCCACCGGATTCAGGCTGGCGTACACCAGCTTCCGGCCGTCGGGCCGGCTGTAATACTCGTCCATCTCGCCGCCCATGGATTGGAGGTAGGTGGCGATGGCGTGCCACTCCTTGACCTCGTTCCCGTTCTTGTCGTGGACGATGTAGTCCTCCAGCCGGTCCATGTCGATGGCGCTGCCGTCGGCGTCCCGGGCCGTGATGGACAGCAGACCGAAGGATGAGCTTTCCACCGCCCCCAGCATCTGCCCGCAGTACAGCCCCGTCACCACCCGGTAGAGCTTGCTGTCGTCGATCTTCTCCGTGGTTTTGGTGCCGTCGGCCTGAGTGCGCACCAGCCAGCTCCGGGTGACCTTGTTGAAGATCATCCGGCTGGTGTTGTACTCATACCCCACGCCGGAGCAGTACAGCCGGGCGGCGCCCATGAGGTCGGACACGGACGCGTCGATCTCCATGGCGGTCTTTAAGTCCTTTCCGGTGAGGTACACCGCCACCAGCGGGTAGCCCGGCACCTTGTCCGCGCCGATGCCCAGCGACGCGGCGTTGAACACGTCGGACACGGTGACATCCCCCACGGGAATGGACTCCCGGATAACGCCGGAGGCGGTGAGGGCCATGTCCACCGGCTCCCCCGTGGCTTGCTCCGCCGCCCACTTGTAGGCGTCGGAGAACAGGTCGCCCAGATCGGACTCGTGGTGGCTGGCGTACACCTCGTCCACCGTGTCAAAATCATAGCTGTTACGGACCAGCACCTGGTCGAATCTCATGTTGAATTTGGAAAGGTAGCTTTTCTCCACCTCGCCCTTGGCGCTCTCGATCCAGCGGGCGATGGCGGCGTCGCCGGTGATGGTGTCGTCGATGGGGATCAGCTCGTAGCCGAGCAGCTCCATCACGCCGTCGTCCCGGCGGTTCAGGTCAAGCACCCCCAGATTCTTGGAATACTCGCCGCAGGACATGATATAGGTGCCATTGACCATGATGGGCTCAGCGAGGGTGGAGTGGGTGTGGCCGGAGACGATGACGTCGATGCCCTTCACCTTTTTGGCGAGCTCGTAGTCCTCGCCCTTGCCCTTTCCGTCGGTGCCCGCGTGGGACAGGCAGATGACCACCGGCTCCACGCCGTTCCGCTCCATGCAGTCGGCCACCGCCGCGTCCACCACCCGCTGGGTGGTCTTGACGTGGTCGTGGAGGATCATGCCGGACATGGGGGCGCACTCGTCGGAGTCCACGCCCATGACGCCCAGAATGGCGTACCACACGCCGCCGCGCTCCAGCAGGATGTAGTCCGCCACGCCGTAGTTGGCGAAGGCGTCCCACACGGCCTGCGCCGTCTCGTCATAGCCCTCCTCGCCCTCGGCGGGGGGCAGATAGTTGGCCTCCACGATGGCGGGCACCTTATCGCCGCTGTCCGCCGCGGCGTTCAGCATGGACGCGAGGCCCTCCGCCCGGTAATCGTACTCGTGGTTGCCGAAGGTGGTGGCGTCGTAGCCCATCTGCCCCATGACCCGCAGCTCGAGGGCCGAGTCCGCATAGGCCGTCTGGAACAGGGAGCCCATGGAAAAATCGCCGCCGTCCACCAGCAGCGCGTCGGGATACAGTGCCCTCTGCTGGTCGATGACGGCCTTGAGCCGGGCATAGCCGCCGCTGAAGCCGCCGCCCTCGCCGTTGGCCGCCGGGAGCAGGTGGGAATGCATATCGTGGGTGAACAGAACGGTGATCCGGGTGCCCTCCCCGGCCTCCGCCGCCCCGGCGGGGAACACCGCAAGGGACATTGTGACAAGCACGGCAAGGCATACCGCCGTCAGCCGCCGAAGCAATTTCATGGTCACGGCCTCCTCTGAAAAACTGGTTGGATTTACATGGCGCTTTCATTTTGCCACATATCCCGCAAAATAGCAAGGGATGCGGCAAAAATGCCCCGCCCTCCGTCAGAATCCCGCCGTTTTCCCCGCAATTTCGCAGGATGTTCCGCACCCTCGCCCTCTCAGATGAAAAAGTGCCCCGCCGGAACAGCTCCGGCGGGGCTTTTTGTGTTTCAGTCCTTGTGGATGTGGACGTGGTTGTTGATGTGGTTCATGCAGTAGCAGTAGTACCCGTCGCACTTGGAGCAGTAGCGGAACTCCATGTTGGGGTCGTCCTTGTCGGTGATGCCGCAGACGGCGCACTTGTGGCGGTAGCCGCCGGTGGCCTGGGCCTGCTTCTGGGCCTGACGCTGGGCGTGCTTGAAATTGATGACCTGCGGGTCGGCCTTCCGCCGGACCCGGCCGAGCTTCTCCGCCCAGTGGGGCCACGTGAAGATGAAGAAGTTCACGAAGCTGGCCAGCGGGATGAGAGCCATGACCCACATGCCATTCGCCGCGTAACGGATAACGTCGTACAAAATCATGCCCACGTCCAGCAGCGCCATCCACTTCATCTTGATGGGCACCACAAAGAACAGCAGCACCTGCATATCCCCATACAGCGTGGCGATGACGAGGAAGATGGACAGGTTGATGTAATAGATGCTGCTCACGCCGAGGATCAGGCCGGAGATGATGGACAGCACCACGCCGGACAGGTAGAACACCGTGAACTTCGTCGTGCCCCAAGCCCGCTCCAGTGACTGGCCGATCCAGTAGTAGAAGTAGCAGCTGAGCAGCAGCCAGAAGGGGTTGCTGTCGCTGGGCAGAAAGACGAAGGTCACCAGCCGCCAGATCTGCCCGTGGAAAATGGCGTCCCGGTAAAAGGCCAGCCACAGGCTGGCGGACATCAGGGGCGTGAACTGGAACACCGTGTCCAGCACGAAAACAATGATCTGCCCGATGACCACGTACAGCATCAGGTTGGGGATGCCGAAGCGCGGGTGCTTTGCGCAGAAGCGGTCGATGGGGCCGTAGCCGTTGCGGTAATTCAAAGGATGACCTCCCTTAGTATATGTAAGCTGCATTATAAGCCTTTTCGCCGGAAAATTGTCTAACAAAGTGTAAACGATCCCGGCAAAACTGCGTCCCGTACAGTGTACCACACCTGACCCCCGCCGTAAATAGACGTTTTGCCGCCGTCTGACAGGATACCCCTTGCCAATCTGTACTCATTCTGATACAATGGTTCAAAATGAACCATCAGGGAGGGACCGCCATGGTCATCCACATGACAAAGGAACAGATGTATACCCGGGGCGGCATTCTGGACGAGATCATGGACACCGGCTTTTCCGCCTCCGGCCTTGTGGACCCGGAGGGCCGTCTGGTGCGCTACTCGCTCCCCACCCTCCGGGACCTCCGGCTGACGCAGGAGGAGTGCGTGGGCCGCCCCATCGAGGAGCTGGATCCGGACACCCATCTGGGGCAGGTGGCCCGCACCGGTGTGCCCGAAGCCAACCGGCTGGTCCTCATGCACGGCAAGTACCACATCGTCACCGAGCTGCCCATCTACGACGGAGAGGAGCGCATCGGCGGTCTTGGCATGCTGTTCAGTCTGGACACCAACCGGCTCAAGCGCGCCCTGACCACGCTGGCGGACAGCCACAGCCAGAGCGCCGCCCTGTACGACAGTCTTGCCCGGGCCTCCGGCTCCTATACCTTCAACGACTATATCGGCGAGCACCCCTCCGTCCGCGCCCTGCTGGACCAGTGCCGTCAGGCGGCCCTCACCCGCTACCCCGTCCTCATCACCGGCGAGACGGGCACCGGCAAGGAAATTCTGGCCGGCGCCATCCACTCCACCGCCTTCCCCAGCGGCAGCGCCCCCTACGTGAAGATCAACTGCACCGCCATCCCGGACAACCTCATGGAGTCCGAGCTGTTCGGTCACGAAAAGGGCGCCTTCACCGGGGCCGTGACGGCGAAAAAGGGCAAGTTCGAGCTGGCGGGGGGCGGCTCCCTCCTGCTGGACGAGATCGGCGAGATGGACCTGCGGATGCAATCCAAGCTCCTCCGGGTTCTGGAGGAAAAGGAGTTCGAGCGGCTGGGCGGCAGCCGGATGCTGGTCATGGACACCCGGGTCATGGCCTCCACCAACGCCGACCTCCACGCGCTGGCCGCTGCGGGCAAATTCCGTTCCGACCTCTATTACCGCCTGTCCACCATCGAGATCAGCGTCCCGCCCCTGCGGGCGCGCCCATCGGACATCCCCCTGCTGGTGGACCACTTTGTCCAGCGGGAAAACCTGCCCGTCCGCTTCTCGCCCGACGCGCTGGACGTGCTCACCGCCTACCGCTGGCCGGGCAATGTGCGCCAGCTGCGCAACGTGGTGCTCCGGCTGGGCATCAGCGCCTCGGGCCAGACCGTGGGCGGGGAGCAGGCCGCCGCCGCCCTTCCCCACGACGGCGAAGCGTCCTCCGCCCCCGTCTCCGCCGGGCTGCCCGCCCCCTCCACCATGGAGGCCGCCGAGCGGCAGGCCATTCTGGACGCGCTGGAGGCCTGCGGCTATCGTCAGGGGCAGGCGGCCCAGCGGCTGGGCGTGGGCCGCACCACTCTGTACCGCAAAATGAAAAAGTACGGCATCGCCCCCCGCCGGGGGCTGGAATCCGGGGCGGAGCCGTGATATAATATACGTAAATGACTGCACAGCGCCCCGCCGCGGGGCGCGGCTCTGATCTTATTTTCCGGAGGACAACGTCATGGATCTGAAAGAAACGCTGCTGGAAAGCCAGCCCGCCTACGACGGCAAGCTGCTCCACGTCCGGCTGGACACCGTACAGCTCCCCAACGGCAAGACCGCTTTCCGCGAGGTGGTCCGCCACCCCGGCGCGGTGGTCATCGTCCCCATCGACAGTGACGGGAATCTGCGTCTGGTGCGGCAGTTCCGCTATCCCTGCGGCCGGGCAGTGCTGGAGGTGCCCGCCGGCAAGCTGGAGCCCGGCGAGGACCCCTTCGCCGCCGCCCAGCGGGAGCTGAGTGAGGAGACCGGCGCCCGCGCCGGGCACTGGACCGAGCTGGGCCGCCTGCTGCCCACCCCCGGCTTCTGCGACGAGCTTCAGCACCTCTATCTGGCCCGGGACCTGACCTTCGGCGAGACTCACCCCGACGAGGACGAATTTCTGGAGCAGGTGACCGTCCCCTTTGAAGAAGCCGTAGCCATGGCGGCGGACGGCCGACTGGAGGACAGCAAATCCGTGGCCGCCATCCTGCGGGCGGCGTACCTGTGCAAGGAGGACTGACCATGGGCAAAAAGATCCTCGTGGTAGAGGACGAGAAAAACATCGTGGACATTCTGGTCTTCAATCTGGTCCGGGACGGCTATGACACGCTGGAGGCCTACGACGGCGCCACCGGCCTGAAGCTGGCGCTGGAGCAGGACCCGGACCTCATCCTGCTGGACCTGATGCTGCCGGAACTGGACGGCTTTGAGGTCTGCCGCCGTCTCCGGGCGGAGGGCCGGGCCACCCCGGTCATCATGCTCACCGCCCGCGAGGAGGAGACGGATAAGGTGCTGGGCCTTGAGCTTGGCGCCGACGATTACATCACAAAGCCCTTCTCCATGCGGGAGCTGCTGGCCCGTGTAAAGGCCAACATCCGCCGCACGGGCATGACTGTTGCCGCGCCCGCCCCCGGCGGCGGGCGGCTGGAGCTGGGCCGCATCACCGTGGACCCCCAGGCCATGACCGTCAGCAAGGACGGCGAAGCGCTGGAGCTGACCCAGCGGGAGTACGAGCTGGTGCGCCTGCTGTCCGCCCACAAGGGGCAGGTCTTTTCCCGTGAGGCCCTCATGGAGCAGGTCTGGAATTACGAGGGCTACGTGGGCGACGTCCGGGCCGTGGACGTGGCCATCCGCCGCCTGCGTGAAAAGATCGAGGACGACCCCGCCGAGCCGAAGTTCATCGTTACCCGCCGGGGGCTGGGGTATGTGTTCAATGCCTAAAGCATTGAATGCATACTACCATAAGAGTGCAGGCCGAAGGCCCTGCAACCGCTTTCCTTTCACGAAAGAAGCAAAGAGTGGGGGATTCGCCCCCAAGGCGACCTACTTTTTGTACGCACAAAAAGTAGGCAAAAAAGCGCTTAGGGAGAAAACGCGGATTCGACTTTTCGTATTCGCCGGAAGTCCGGCGAGGGACTTTGAGCGTCCTCCGCGGACGCTCCGCTGGGGTGACTTTTCGTTCGTGCGAAAAGTCACCAAAAGCACGCACAGG
>CAKUPH010000103.1 GCA_934675115.1 uncultured Oscillospiraceae bacterium
ATGATGTTTTCCTCCTATAAGAATGATTTTATGCAGATTTATGTGATCCCGGGCACTCGCGCCCGGCAGGTCAAGCGAGTTACTTGTTCTGGAAGTTTTTCTCTGCTCTCTTTTCGAGGAATGCTCCCATGCCCTCGTTCTTATCCTCTGTGCCGCAGCAGACACCGAAGGCCTCGGCCTCAAAGGCCGCGCCGGTGGCGATGTCGGTCTGCATGCCCATGCGGATGCAGCGCTTGGACTCGGCCACCGCGATGGGGGCGTTGGCGCAGATGGCGTTGGCCAGCTCCAGTGCCTTGTCCATCAGCTCCTCGGGGGGATACACTTCGCTGACAAGGCCGATGGCCTTGGCTTCCGCCGCGCCGATGGTCTTGGCCGTGAGGATCAGCTCCATGGCCTTGGACACGCCCACGATCCGGGGCAGGCGCTGCGTCCCGCCGAAGCCCGGGGTGATACCCAGGCCCACTTCCGGCTGGCCGAACTTGGCCTTTTCAGAGGCAAGGCGGATGTCGCAGGCCATGCTCAGCTCGCAGCCGCCGCCGAGGGCGAAGCCGTTCACCGCCGCGATGACGGGCTTGGACAGGTTCTCCAGCCGCAGGAAAATGGACCCGCCGTGGACGCCGAACTTCTTGCCGTCGATGGCGGAAAAGCCCTTCATCTCGCCGATGTCCGCCCCCGCCACGAAGGAACGGCCAGCGCCGGTGAGGATAACGGCCAGTACGCTGTCGTCCTGCTCCACCTTGGTGATCGCCTCGTCCAGATCGCACAGCACCTGCGTGTTCAGCGCGTTCAGCGCCTCCGGCCGGTCGATGGTCAGGATCGCCACCGCGCCCTGCTGCTCATACTTTACGTAAGACATAGGGATTGCCTCCTTTTATTTTTGGCACAAAATAGATGCTTGCATCATATCCTGCGCTCGTTTCACTGCTTGAAATTCCGTGCCGCTCAAGACACTAAAAAATCAGCGGGGGTATTGTTATTTTTTTAACAATATTGCTTCTAAAAAAACTGCGGCCCTTTGCTCGTCATACTTTTAACGAAAATGCCGCATAAAAAGCAGCCCTACTGCCCCACTTTCGATTTGAGTCAAGTATACCCCTGGTTCTGTAAAAAAGCAAGACGAGTTTGTTAAATTTTTGACACCCACTTGCCAAATTTGCGCGCATATTCTCAGTATTTTTTATATATTTTCAACAAATTTCTTATTCTTTCTCGCTATTTTCCCCTTCACCCGCGCCTTATCTTCCTGATTCCTACAGCTTTGTCCGTTCGATCCGGCCCCGCGCCGCGCGTAAAAGCATCCGTTTTTTCACGCGCATAGAAAAGTGTTATTTGCATTTTCAGGAAAATATGATATAGTATATGATAAACTTGCCTGTGCTGTATGCAGCAAATCCAACAGGCCCATATTTTAGGAGGGTACTTAGCTTCATGGACGACCCGCTATTACCGATTATCGTACTGGTTATCCTGATCCTGATCAATGCGTTTTTCGCCGCCGCCGAGATCGCCGTCATCTCCCTGTCCGAGACAAAGCTCCGCAGGCAGGCAGAAGAGGGCGACAAAAAAGCAAAAAAACTGCTCCGCCTAATGCAGGCCCCCGACAACTTTCTGTCTGCCATCCAGATCGCCATCACACTGGCCGGTTTCCTCTCCTCCGCCTTCGCCGCCGACAGCTTTTCCGACCCGCTGGTCCGCTGGCTCACCGAGGATAAGGGCTTTACCGCCATCCCGGCCGGGACACTGAACACCATCATGGTGGTGCTCATCACCGTCGTGCTGTCCTACTTCAGCCTTGTGCTGGGCGAACTGGTGCCCAAGCGCATCGCCATGAAAAAAACCGAGGCCGTAGCCCGGGCGACCGTGGGCGCAGTCGCTGCGGTGGCCGTCGTCTTTCGCCCTGTGATCTGGCTGCTGTCCAAATCCACCAACGGCGTGCTGCGCCTGCTCCACATCGACCCCAAGGCCGACGAGGAGGACGTCAGCGAGGACGAGATCCGCATGATGGTGGATCTGGGCGAGGAGCGCGGCGCCATCGAATCCTCCGAAAAAGAGTTGATCGAAAATATTTTTGAGTTCAACAACACCACTGCCGAGGACGTGATGATCCACCGCACCGATATGGTCATGGTGTGGGCGGAGGACACCGGCGACGAGGTGCTGTCCACCATCCGGGCGTCCGGCCTGTCCCGCTTCCCCGTGTACGAGGAGGACGCCGATGACATTATCGGTATCCTGAACACCCGGGACTACCTGCTCAACGCCCAGTCCCCCCGGCCCAAATCCGTCCGGGAGCTGCTCCGTCCGGCCTACTTCGTCCCCGAATCGGTACGCACCGACGTGCTGTTCCGGGATATGCAGAGCAAAAAGGTCCACATGGCTATCGTGGTGGACGAATACGGCGGGACCTCCGGCCTTGTGACTATGGAGGACCTGCTGGAGGAGATCGTGGGCAACATCTACGACGAGTTCGACCCTCAGGAGGAAAAGGACATCGAGCAGGTGAGCGAGAACCTCTGGCGCATCGCCGGGTCCTGCGAGCTGGAGAAGGTCAGCGAGGCCCTCGGCGTGGAGTTCCCCGAGGACGAGGAGTCCGACACGCTGGGCGGCCTTGTCTTTGCCCAGCTGTCCGTCATTCCCGAGGACGGCAGCCAACTGGAGGTGGACACCTGCGGGCTGCACATTCAGGTACAGAACTTCACCGACCGCCGGGTGGAGTGGGCGCTGGTGTCGAAGCTGCCCCCCGCCGAGGGCGAGGAGCCGGAAAAGGACGACTGAACCCATACCCGCTGAGAGCCGCGGCGCGCAAGCGCCGCGGCTCTCTCTTTCCCTGCTTTTTACCTTATTTTTACCATAGAATATTTATTTCACGTTTTTACATCCGGCGATATTGCCAAACGCTCCGGAACATAGTATGATTGCTCTGTTTGAAAGCAGAATAAATACCGCCCTCAGTGAGCGCAACAGGAGGATCATTATGAGAAAAACAAAAATCGTCTGCACCCTCGGCCCCGCCTCCGGCGACGAGGCCACCATGGAACAGCTCATTCTGGCCGGCATGGACGCCGCCCGGTTCAACTTCTCCCACGGCACTCACGAAACGCATCTGGCCATGCTCACCCGCTTTAAGCGCGTCCGGGACAATCTGGGCCGCCCGGTGGCCACCATTCTGGACACCAAAGGCCCGGAGATCCGCATCCGTACCTTCGCGGACGGCCCGGTGACGCTGACGGCAGGCGCGCCCTTCACCCTCACCACCGACGACGTGCCCGGCGACGGGGCCCGTGTTTCCGTCACCCACATCAACCTCTGCAACGAGCTGGAGCCGGGCTGCCGGGTGCTCATCGACGACGGCCTTGTGGAGCTGAAGGTGACGGAGGTGGGCGGCCACGACATCCACTGCACCGTCGTCACTGGCGGCGTCCTCTCCGACAACAAGAGCATCAACATCCCCGGCGTGTCCATCTCCCTGCCCGCCCTCACCGACCGGGACCGGGACGACCTGCGCTTCGCCGTGGAGAACGACTTTGACTTCGTCGCCGCCTCCTTCGTCCGCCGGGCCTCCGACGTGGCGGAGATCCGCGCTTTCCTCGACGAGTGCGGCGGACAGTCCATCGGCATCATCTCCAAAATCGAGAACCGGGAGGGCGTGGACAATCTGGGCGGCATCATCGCCGCCTCCGACGGCATCATGGTTGCCCGTGGCGATCTGGGCGTGGAGATCCCCGCCCACGAGGTGCCCATCCTCCAGAAGCGGATGATCAAGGCCGCCGTCCGGGCAGGCAAGCACGTCATCACCGCCACCCAGATGCTGGACTCCATGATCCGCAACCCCCGGCCCACCCGCGCCGAGGTGTCCGACGTGGCCAACGCCGTCTTTGACGGCACCAGCTGCATCATGCTCTCCGGCGAGACCGCCTCCGGCAAATACCCGGTGGAGGCCCTGCGCACCATGGCGGACATCGCCGTGGCCGCCGAGGAGTCCATCGACTACTGGAAGCGGTTCCGCAACAACGCCTTCGATCAGGCCCACTCCATCACCGACGCCATCAGCCACACCAGCTGCCTGACCGCCATGGATCTGGAGGCCGCCGCCATCCTCACCCCCACGCAGGCGGGCTACACCGCCCGGATGATTTCCCGGTTCCACCCGGGCTGTCTCGTGGTGGCCATGACCACCCAGGAGCGGGTCCGCCGCCAGCTGGCCATCGCCTGGGGCGTGGTACCCTGCCTTACCGGCTCGGTGGACTCCACCGACCGGCTGTTCGCTCTGTGCATGGATCTGGCGAAGAAGGAGGGGCTCGTCCAGCCCGGGGAGACGGTGGTCATCACCGCCGGCGTCCCCATTGGCAAGAGCGGCTCCACCAACCTCATCAAGGTGCAGACCGTAAAATAAGGCGATACATCCCCGGGCGGATTCGCCCTGCGGCAAGGTTTTCACTGACGTGAAAACACTTGTACGCCGCATCCGCGGCGGCGCTTCGCGCTGGACGACGGCCCCGCCGCGCATCTCTTCAAAAAGGATCTGCTTCAATTATGAACATTTTCGACATTATGGGGCCTATTATGGTGGGGCCGTCGTCGTCCCACACCGCCGGAGCGGCCCGGATGGGCCGGGTGGCCCGGCATCTGCTGGGCAGTCAGCCCGCCCGGGCTGAGATCCTGCTCCACGGCTCCTTCGCCGCCACCGGCACCGGCCACGGCACCGACCGGGCCATCGTGGCCGGTCTGCTGGACATGGCTCCCGATCACCCGGACATCCCCCGGAGCTTCCAGCTGGCCAAGGAGGCCGGGATGGAGGTATCCATCCGCACGGTGGAGCTTCCCAACGCCCACCCCAACACCGCCGTCATGAATCTGGACAACGGCCGGGGCCGGATCCTGTCCGTCTGCGCCTCCTCGCTGGGCGGCGGCCGCATCCGCGTCAACTCCATCGACGGCATGGACGCCGCCTTTTCCGGCGAAATGCCCACCCTCATCATCCGCAACGAGGACAAGCCCGGCATCGTCTCTGAGGTCAGTTCCCTGATCTCCCGCTACGGGGCCAACATCGCCACCATGCAGCTTTACCGGGACCGCCGGGGCGGGCTGGCGGTGATGGTCATGGAGTTTGACGCGGGGCTCCCGCCGGAGCTGATCCAGACCCTGTCCGGCCTGTCCGGCGTGGTGCGGTGCACCTATCTCGACATGAAGGAGAATTGACCATGTCTTTCCAATCAGTTGAGCACCTTCTGGCCGCTGCGGCGGACAAGCCCCTGTGGCAGGCCGTGCTGGACGACGACTGTCAGGACCGGGGCGTCTCCTCCACTGCCAGCATGGTAAAAATGACCGGCATGTGGGCGGCCATGTGCCGCTCTGTGGCGGATTACAATCCGGAGCGCCGCTCATCCTCCGGACTGTCCGGCGGACAGGGGGCAAAAATGGAGGCCGCCGCCGATCCGCTGTGCGGCCCGTTCCTGCAATCCGTCATCGCCACCGCCCTGAAGGTGGGCGAGCACAACGCCTGCATGGGCCGCATCGTGGCCGCCCCCACCGCCGGGGCCAGCGGCGTCATGCCCGCCGTGCTGCTCCCGCTCAAAAAGCGGGACGCCCTGTCCGACAAAACTATGGTGGAGTGCCTGTACGTGGCCGCCGGATTCGGTCAGGTCATCGCCGCCCGGGCCTCCATCTCCGGCGCGGAAGGCGGCTGTCAGGCGGAGGTGGGCTCCGCCTCCGGCATGGCCGCAGCCGCCCTTGTCCACGCCCGTGGGGGCACCCCCGCCCAGATGGCCGCCGCCTGCGCCATGGCCCTCCAGAACGTGCTGGGTCTGGTGTGCGACCCGGTGGCCGGACTGGTGGAGGTGCCCTGCGTCAAGCGCAACGTCATGGGCGCGGTGAACGCCATGGCCTGCGCGGACATGGCGCTGGCGGGCGTGACCGGCGCGATTCCCTGCGACGAGGTCATCGACGCCATGGCCGCCGTGGGACGCAGCCTACCCGCCGCCCTGCGGGAGACGGGAGAGGGCGGGCTGGCCGCAAGCCCCACGGGGAGAAAGATTGCCGAAGGGCAATAAAGTTCAAAGGCCAACGGCCTTTGAACCTCTTTTCTTCTTTCGAAAGAAGGAAAAAGAAGAGGTTTCGCCTGCGGGCGAGTTCCTTTTCGCTCGTGCGAAAAGGAACCAAAAGCACGCTTAGGGAGAAAACGCGGATTCGACATCGAATGCAAAGGGCGCATTCTCGCTCATAGCGTTTTCCCCCTAAGAACCCCATAAGGCGCGAGCGTTTCTGTGGAAACGCTGAAACCGCTGACGCGGCGCGCCTTCCGGGAAAACCAGTTTTCCCGGAGACCCTTTCCGCCCTGCGGGGCGGACGAAGAAATTCCCGTTTCTACCGACCGGCGCGGGGTAACAGGACACACGAAGCCGCTAATTCCCGCTGCCGCTCCAATGGAGCTTGTTAAAGTTGGTACGGCCCCAGATATGCGCCTACATTGCAAGTTTGCTCGTAGGTGCGGTAGCGCTAACGAGCGCATTTCTCGCAAGTTAGCACCAGCGCAGCGGCAGCGGAAAGAGAACGCTAATGTTTTACCGAAGTAGTCGGCAAACCTTCTATGGCATGGCAATGTCAAAATTCTGCCAGTCCCCCTTATGGGGTACACAGGGGATTATCCCCTGTGCGCTTCTTTGGTGACTTTCTGTGCGTACAGAAAGTTACCCCAGCGGAGCG
>CAKUPH010000104.1 GCA_934675115.1 uncultured Oscillospiraceae bacterium
TCGACCTTGAACTCACGGAGCAGACGGTCGACGATGATCTCCAGATGGAGCTCGCCCATGCCGGCGATGATGGTCTGGCCGGTCTCTTCGTCGGTGTAGGTCTTGAAGGTGGGGTCCTCCTCAGCCAACTTCATCAGGGCGATACCCATCTTCTCCTGACCGGCCTTGGTCTTGGGCTCGATGGCAACGCGGATAACGGGCTCGGGGAACTCCATGGACTCCAGAATGATGGGAGCCTTCTCGTCGCACAGAGTGTCGCCGGTGGTGGTGTTCTTCAGGCCGATGACGGCGCAGATGTCGCCGGCATAGCAGCACTCGATGTCCTCACGGTGATTGGCGTGCATCTGGAGGATACGGCCAATGCGCTCCTTCTGCTTCTTGGTGGAGTTAAGGACGGTAGTACCGGTGTTCAGGATGCCGGAGTAGACACGCACGAAGGACAGACGGCCCACGAACGGGTCAGTGGCGATCTTGAAGGCCAGACCGGAGAAAGGAGCGTTGTCGTCAGCGTGACGCACATCCTCCTCGTCGGTGTCGGGATTGATGCCGTCGATAGCGGGGATGTCCACGGGAGAGGGCATATAATCCACGATGGCGTCCAGCAGCTTCTGCACGCCCTTGTTCTTGTAAGAGGTGCCGCAGGTGACGGGGACCATCAGGTTGTCGATGGTGGCCTGACGGATGGTCTTGCGGATCAGATCCTGCGGGATGGGCTTCTCTTCGAGAGCCAGCTCCATGATCTCGTCATTCAGGTCGGCGCAGGAGTCGATCAGCTTGGTGCGGTACTCCTGAGCCAGCTCCAGCATGTCGGCGGGGATCTCCTCCACGCGCATGTCCTTGCCCAGATCGTCGTAGTAGATGTCCGCGTCCATCTCCACCAGGTCGATGATGCCCTTGAAGGTATCCTCGGAACCGATGGGCAGCTGGATGGGGACAGCGTTGCACTTCAGACGATCGTGGATCATGTGCAGCACGTTGTAGAAGTCGGCGCCCATGATGTCCATCTTGTTGACGTAGATCATGCGGGGGACCTTGTAGTTATCGGCCTGACGCCATACGGTCTCGGACTGGGGCTCGACGCCGCCCTTGGCGCACAGAACGGTCACAGAACCGTCCAGAACGCGCAGGGAGCGCTCCACCTCAACGGTGAAGTCCACGTGGCCCGGGGTATCAATGATGTTCAGACGGCAGCCCTTCCAGAAGCAAGTGGTGGCGGCGGAGGTAATGGTGATGCCGCGCTCCTGCTCCTGCGCCATCCAGTCCATGGTGGCGGTGCCGTCATGAGTCTCGCCGATCTTATAGTTGACGCCGGTGTAGTACAGGATTCGCTCAGTGGTCGTGGTCTTGCCAGCGTCGATATGGGCCATGATGCCGATATTTCTGGTGTTTTCCAGAGAAACTTTTCTTGCCATAATCTCGTTGTTCCTCCGTTACCAGCGGTAATGGGCGAAGGCCTTGTTGGACTCGGCCATCTTGTGGGTGTCCTCGCGCTTCTTCACGGCGGAACCGGTGTTGTTGGCAGCGTCCATGATCTCGCCAGCAAGGCGCTCCTTCATGGTCTTCTCACCGCGGTTGCGGGAGTAGGTGGTCAGCCAGCGCAGACCGAGGGTCTGACGGCGCTCCGGGCGCACTTCGATAGGCACCTGATAGGTGGCACCGCCCACGCGGCGGGCCTTGACCTCCAGAGAAGGCATGATGTTCTCAATGGCGGTGTTGAAGACCTCCAGGGGCTCCTGGCCGGTCTTCTCTTTGATGATGTCAAAGGCACCGTAGACGACCTTCTGGGCTACGCCCTTCTTGCCGTCCAGCATGATGCTGTTGACGAGCTTAGTGACTAAGACGGAATTATACAGCGGATCGGGCAGAATTTCCCGCTTGGGTACGTTTCCTCTTCTGGGCACTTTGCTTCCCTCCTTCATATTAAAATGATTTCATAGGTACTCGAAGCCGTCAGCCTGTCCGGAAACAGGCGGAGAGACTCCGTGTAATGCCTGTCCGAGGTCTACCCATAAATCTATATGGAATAAACGCTCGGCAAGGCAGCTTTGCCTTGCGCGGAAGCGCAAAACTCATTGGGAATGGCTCTTCAGATACGGCGAATTACTTCTTCGCACCGGTCTTGCCGGCCTTGGGACGCTTGGCGCCGTACTTGGAGCGGGACTGCATACGTCCGTTGACGCCCTGAGTATCCAGAGTGCCGCGGATGATGTGGTAACGGACGCCGGGGAGGTCCTTGACACGGCCGCCGCGGATCAGCACCACAGAGTGCTCCTGCAGGTTGTGGCCGACACCGGGAATGTAGGCGGTGACCTCGTAGCCGTTGGTCAGACGGACACGGGCGATCTTACGCAGAGCGGAGTTCGGCTTCTTCGGAGTGGAAGTACGAACGGCAGTGCAGACGCCGCGCTTCTGAGGGGAGGGCAGATCGGTCTCCTTGTTCTTCAGGGTGTTCAGACCATGCTGCATGGCGGGAGAATTGGACTTGTAAGTGCTCTTCTCACGGCCCTTGCGCACCAGTTGGTTAAAAGTAGGCATGATGTTCCTCCTTTCCTGAAATGTATCTATTTTAACAGGATAATCAGAAATTATCCTGTTAAAACCAAAGAAGTGAAAAAATATTTCGGAGTTTTGGTAAACTCAGGCCACGGACGCGGCCACAGCAGCTCCCACGGAGATGCCGCAGGCCTTTCCGAGGGCCTTCATGGAGTCCGTCCAGCGGACGGGCACGCCCTGTTCCTCCGCCTGTGCGGCCAGAGGCTCGGTGAGGGCGGGATCCGCGTCGCGGGCCAGAAAGACGGCCTTTGCCCGGCCGCCGGACAGCGCGCGGCGGGTCTGCTTGACGCCCACCACCTTCGCCGTGTTTTCAAGTTCAGTCAGCATCAAGTTTCCCTCCTTTCGGGCACACCAACGCAATTTGGGATTATACCATATATTGTGTCCCGCGTCAAGCGCCTTTTCAAGGCTTTTTCTGCTCTGTTTCCCGAAAAAGCGCACCGGTCACCTGCCGCGGATGAACAGGATGCCCAACGTGTTCGGCCCGCAGTGGCAGGAGATGGTGCAGCCCGCGGTGGTCTCGATGACATCGGTGAACTTCGCGTATCTGCCGATGGACTCCCGGACGGCCTCCACCGTCCCGTCGGGACAGGGGGTGTGGGTGATAAAAATGCGGTCGTAGATCACGTCGTCCCGGCCGTCCAGCCGGTCCCGGACATAGTCCTGAAGCACCTTGCTGAACGCGCCGCGGTACTTCTTGACCACCTTCATCTTGCCGTCCACCACCTCGATGCAGGGCTTGAGCTTCAGGAGATTGGCCCCCAGCGCCGTCACCATGGAGCAGCGGCCGCCCTTCACCATGTAGTCCAGCCGGTCGAGGATGAAGCTGGCCTCCACCCTGCCCGCCAGATCGTTGAGGTAGTCCACGATGTCCGGGGCGGACATGCCCCGCTCTGCGGCCAGCGCCGCCTCCATGACCACATGGCCGTGGCCGGTGGAGAGGTTACGGGAGTCCACCACGTAGACGTTGTCGAACTCCTCCGCCGCGATGCAGGCGTTCTGATAGCAGGAGGAGAAGTCGCTGCTGATGGTGATGTGGATCACCGCCTCGTAGTCGGCGGTGAACTCTGCGAACCGTTTTTCATAGTCGGCCACGTTGACGGCGGCGGTGCTGGGCAGGGTGCCGCTGCGCTCCACGTAGGCGAACAGGTCGTCCGGCTTTACGTCCACCCCGTCCCGGAAGGTGTCCTCCCCGACGGAGACGTACAGCGGGAACAGGGTGATGTCATAGCGCTCCAGCAGTTCGGGAGACAGGTCGCTGGTGCTGTCGGATGTGATCTTGATAAGCATATATGATTCCTCCTAAATTTCGAGGGGTGGCTCGCCGCGGCTCCGGCAGGCTTCTTGTGCAAAATTCGGTATTTTTTAATTTTACCATATTGGAGCCCCAAAAATCAATGAAAACCAGCGGTATCTTTTACATTGCCCCGCCATATGTCTATCAGGAGGTGAGAAATATGCTGGGCCAGGTCGTTCTGCTCTCCACGCCGGGGAAAATCCGGACGGAACCGGAGATCATCGCGGGGCTTCCCCTGCTCCGGGCAGACCTCTGCCTGCCGGAGAACATCAGCGAACGCCGTCTCCGGCGGCAGCTGGGGCGGATCCAAAAGGTGCTGCTCCGTCATGGTGTCCGGCGGGTGGTTTTCCCCGACGGCTTTCCTTATATAAATAGGCTTCCCGGTCTTATTCCGGTTGAGCCGCTGCCCCTGTACCGGGCCGCCGCCCACCTGCTCCTTCTGGCTGACCTCCGGCGGAAGGGGATCCCACCCGCCCGGGCGGCGGTGCGGCTGTCCGCCCCCGCCCTGTGTCCGGAGCTGGCCGCCGCGGCGGAGCAGCTCTGCCCCAAGGTGCGGCGGCTCATCATCGACGCCCCCGGCGGCGGAGAGCTTGCCGCCCGGCTCTACCGGAGCTATGGCATCCCCGTCACCCCGGACGGCCCGGCGGACACCTGCGCCGCCTTCGGACTGGTCGAACCGGAATACCCCGGAGTCCTCCGCCTGTACGGAACCGCACCGGAGCTGCGCGGGCTTACCCTCGCCGCGCCATCTCTGGCCTTGCCGGAGGACTGCGCCCAGAGCCTGCTGGCGGCGCTGTGGGAGTGCGGCCGGGTGGATTTTGAACAGCTCGCCGCCGTCCCCGCGCCTTGACAACGCCGGACGCAGTTTTTATAATGAACTCAAAATTGTTACCCCCAGCGGTATGGAGGACTGAACATAAAACAGTGTATGGACGCCGATAACCTGCACCGCAGGCTGAAAAAGATCATCGGACAGGTGCAGGCCATCGACCGGATGGTGGACGAGGACGTACCCTGCGAGGACATTCTCTCCCAGATCAACGCCGCCAAATCGGCCCTCAACGGCTGCGGTAAGGTGGTGCTGGGGGCCACATCCGCCACTGCGTCCGGGACGGCATCGAGCACGGTAACCCGGACAAAACCATCGAGAGCTTCATCAAGGCGGTGGAGCGCTTCGCCAACATGCAGTAACGGAATACAGACACGCACCGGGCGGCCGATATGGCCGTCCGGTATTTTCTCTCTTGATACCGTATATTCCTGCAAAAGAAGCATCTTCATGGGGAAAGTCATTGAGAAAATAGAGACTTTCATGGAATTGGGCGGCATCAAAAAGGATGTCGCTCTTCTGGCGACCTCCGGCATCGCGCTGACCGTCAGCATCTTTTACCTGCTTCTCCTGGTCCACAACGCCGGCTCCGTGCTGGTGATCTCAAACTCGGCTCTGCTGCTGAAATGGAAGAAAACGGACGAACGCCCCCCATTACCAACAATTTAATGCGATCCGTACTGGACTGACCCCGTTTTTTCCTGTATATTGGAGGATAAGCCGCCATATGGGCGGCCTATCCTTCTATTTTTGTTCTGGAGTGATCTGATATGCCCATCGGCATCATTGCGGACGCGCTGGCTGTCATTCTGGGCGGAGCCCTCGGCGCGGGGCTCGGCCACCGGATCAGCGGGCCGTTCAAAGAAAAGCTGAATCTGATCTTCGCCATCTGCTCTATGGGGATGGGTGTGAGCACTATCGTCCTCATGGAAAACCTGCCCGCCGTGGTGCTGGCCATTATTCTGGGCGGCATTGCCGGGCTGGCCCTGCATCTGGAGGAGAAAATCAACGCCGGAGCCGCACGGCTGGGCCGTCTGTTCCCCGGCGGCGGAACTCAGCGCGGCGGCGACGTGGGAGCGCTGCTGACCGTGGTGGTGCTGTTCTGCGCCAGCGGCACCGGTATCTATGGCTCCATCCTCGCCGGGGCCTCCGGCGACCACAGTGTCCTGCTGGCCAAGGCCATCCTCGACCTTTTCACCGCCGCCATTTTCGCCTGCGCGCTGGGGCGCATCGTGGCCCTCATCGCCCTCCCGCAGTTCTGCATTTTCCTGCTGCTCTACCTGCTGGCGGGCTGGATCATGCCGTACATCACCCCGGTCATGCTCAACGATTTCAAGGCCTGCGGCGGCCTGATCATGCTGGCCACCGGCCTGCGCATGTGCGGCATCCGCCCCTTCCCCATCGCCGACATGCTCCCGGCCATGGTGCTGGTCATGCCCTTCAGCGCCCTGTGGCTGCGCTTCATCGTCCCCCTGCTGTAATATGACGAATCCCCGGAGCAGGCTGATATCCAGCCCGTCCCGGGGGTGTTTTGTATTCAAACCTTTCTCACTTTCTGACGGCAAGGCAGTAATTGACATGCTCAACGGCGCGCAGCTCCGCCCCGGCCCGGTCGATGACGTCCCGCTGGATCTCCTCCGACGTCAGCAGCTCGTAGATCAGAAAGCCGTGCGCTTCCAGCAGCTGCTCCAGCTCATCATAGTTCTCCATGAAATAGTGGCCATGGCATACGCCTGTGTGCCCATAGACCCAATCCCATGTGACAAAATGGACTCCGTGTTTGCTCTGAACTCCAGCCAGCACAATGCCGTTGAAATCGGTCAGCACCTTGTAGCCGTCCTCCAGACCGTCGGCTTTCAAAAAGGGTGCCGTCTCCATCTGCCACATATATTCCGCTGTGGTCTTGACGATCTCATACACCTTGTCCTTGGCGGCGATACGTTCCGGCTCGTCAATATCTTTCATTGCGGTAGGCAAT
>CAKUPH010000105.1 GCA_934675115.1 uncultured Oscillospiraceae bacterium
GGAGAGGAGCAGTCCTGACATCCGTGAAGTTTTCCGCTTGCGGGAAACGGAACCTGGTGTCAGGGACTGCGACGACGCGGCGGGGCGCAGCTCTTTCGTCGGAAAAGGCTTTGCCTTTTTCGACGGTATTTTTACAGCCCCACGTTGACCACGGCGTCGTAGCCGTCCCGGACGGCCATCATGACGTTCCTGGCCTGACGGGCGTCGCCCACCACGTAAAAGGTATTCACCAGCGGGCGCAGGCGCTCCACCTCGTCGGAGCGGGAGCGCATACCGGCAGCCAGCACCACGCTGTCGCAGGGGAAGGTCTCCTCCGTGCCGTCGGCATGGCGGACGGTGATGCTGTCCTTGCCGATGTTGGTGCAGCTGGAGCTGGTGAGCACCCGGATGTCCCGCTCCTCCACCTCATGATGGAGCCAGAGGAAGGGGTACTTCAGGCAGTCGGCGGCGATGTCGTCCTGAAGCTCCACAATGGTGACATTGTGGCCCAGATCGGCGAGGTACACGCTCTCCTCGCAGCCGATCATGCCGCCGCCGATGACGGTGACGTTCTTGCCCAGCGGGGTGTCGCCCATGAGGTCCGCGCCGAAGATGACGTTTTCGCCGTCCGCGCCGGGGATGGGGGGCGTGACGGGCAGAGCGCCCACGGCGGCGATGAGCACGTCGGGCTTCACCTCGGCCACCACGGCCTCGTCCACCCGGGTATTGAGCCGCACGTCGATGGCGGGATCCTCCGTCACCTTGCGGATCTGGCTGTCGCGGTAGCGCTTCATGGTCAGCTTGTTGTGGGCGCCGTTGTCGGCGAACTTCAGCGCGCCGCCCAGAACAGGCCGTTCCTCGCACAGCACTACCTCGTGGCCCCGCTCCGCCGCGGTGAGGGCGGCCTCCATGCCCGCGGGGCCGCCGCCGGCGATGAGGATCTTCTTATGCTGCCGGACAGGCAGAGGGTGGAAAAAGTCGCACTCCCGGCCGATGATGGGGTTGACGGCGCAGCGCATGCCCTTGAAGGCGATCATGCTGCTCATGCAGTCGGAGCACCGCAGGCAGGGGGTGATGTCCTGCTCCCGGCCCTCGATGATCTTCCGGGGCAGGAAGGGGTCGGCCACAAGGCCCCGGCCAATGGCAATGCAGTCGGCGTCGCCGCTCTCCAGCGCGTCCTCCATCTGCTCCGGGAAGTTGTACGCGCCCACGGAGCACACAGGGGTCTTGACATGCTTTTTGATCTCAGCGGCCAGATTGCGGTTTTCCATGTCGTTCTCGAAGGGGCCGGGGTGCATCTTGACGCAGGAGTAGTCCACCTGCTGGGTTCCGGCGGAGACGTGGATCAGGTCTACCTTGCCGTCCAGCGCCTTGGCGATCTCCACGCCGAAGTCCAGCCCGTAGCCGCCGGGGGTGCGCTCCGCGCCGGAAATGCGGACCTCGATGGGGAAGTTTTTGCCCACGGCGGCGCGAATCTCGTCGATGCACAGCAGCAGGAAGCGCAGGCGGTTCTCCACGCTGCCGCCCCATTTGTCCGTCCGGAAGTTGGTCAGCGGGGACAGGAACTGGTGGATGAGCCAGCCGTGGCCCGCGTGGACGGTGACCATGTCGAAGCCGTAGTGCTTGGCGGTGGCCGCGGCCTGACCGAACATCCTGGCGGCGTGGAGGATCTCCTCCTCCGTCATGGCCCGGACCTCATCGCCCCAGTCGTCCACATAGGCGGAGGGCCCGGCGGGCATCTTGCCCAGAAACTCGGGGGCGCACAGCGCGCCGCCGTGGTCCAGCTCGGCAGAGGCCGCCGCGCCGTGGGAGTGGATGGCGTCCACCAGCTTGCAGAAGGCGGAGGAATTGCGGGGATCGTCGATGCCGATCTGCTCGGGGTGGGACTTGCCGTTGGCCAGATCCACGATGACCTCGCCCACGCACACCACCGCCGCGCCGCCCGCGGCCCGGAGCTTGTAGTACTCATAGGCTTCCTTGGTGTACTTGGTGTCCGGCCCCAGCTCGGACAGGGAGGTGGGGGCGGAGAAAATGCGGTTCTTCAGCGTCAGCCCCGCCAGCTTGATGGGGCTGAGCAGCTTGGGATATTTTGTTTCCATAAGTATTCTCCTTCGTTTTCCCGTTTCTCAGCGGCCGGGCTGATGCTCCGGGATGCGGGGGTCGTTGTAGCGGTGATCCTCATCCAGCGTTTCGTAGGGCTCCGGCCACATGACGTCCCGCTGGGGCGTCTGAAGCAGGCTGTAGGGCTTGTGCCAAGGGCCGGGATAGGTGATGTTGGGGCTGCCCAGCACCACGGGAGGGGGCGGAGGAGAGTTGGGATCGGTGCGGCGGGCGTACTCCTCGGCGGCCCAGTCGCGGTAGTCGAGGTCGCCCATGATGTCGGGGCACACCTGCTCGTTGAGGTACTTGAGCTGGCCGTCCTTCTCGTCGATGACGAAGTCGGAGCCGTAGCGCTCCCACATGATGTGGCACCACTTGGCGCCGTCGGCGTCCAGCGTGGAGTTGATGGCGCCGGGGGTGACGAAGGAGCCGCGGACGCTCTTGCCGTCGTCGGCCACCTCAATGACGTCGCAGGTCAGGGTGTGGACAGAGCACTCCATCAGAGGCCGGTAGTCCTTGCCGGCGATCTCGGGGTATTTGTCCACCTTCTCCATGAAGTTCTTCATGCCCATGATCTCGTAGTCGGTGATGTTGCCGTGCCAGACCTGATCGAAGCCCACCATGCAGCCGAAGAAGTGGCCCCAGCCGCAGTCGTCGGTGTGGACCCAGAGCTGGTCGTACTCCGTCGCGCCGTCGCAGCGGGCGTGGAGATACTGGTGCCGGGCCTTGACGTTCTCCGCCTCCTGGCTCAGTCCCGCGTTACGGATCCGCTGGGACAGGGACAGATGCTTTTTCATTTATAATTCCTCCCCTCGCCTGCGCGCATGCCGATGACCTCGGGGGGCTTGTAGCCCTCGGGGCCGTAGCTGATGTCGTCCGTGAACGTCTTGTAGTTCCTGGGCGGCATGGGCGGGTAGTTGTCCCACCAGTTGAAGGTCACGTCGTGGGTGAGCATCTCGACGGTGGGGCGGCCGAACTCCCGGCGCACCGGGTTGGTGGAATCGGCGGACCAGTCCTCATACACCGGGTACTCGCCGTAGTCGTGGCCGGCCTGACAGTCCACGTCGGTGGAGATGACGAGGTGCCAGATCTTCCAGCCGTCCTCTTCCCGGATGAAGTCCGCAGCCACCTTGCCCAGCATCCACTGGACGCGGGCGGTGCCGTCGGCCTGCGCCATGGCCTCGTTGCCGATGGAGTACCACAGGCCCTTGGCGGTCTTGCCGTCCTCGGCCAGCTCCACAAGGCCGGTGGTCAGGGGGTGGGCGTACATGTTGCCCGTGTTGACCTCGGCGGCGCCGTTAGCCTTCTTCTGCTCCTCCAGCGCGGCGGCGTGAGCGTTCACATAATATTTGCGGATCTCGTCCATGCCCACGTAATAGCCCCAGTTGGAGCCATAGGAGGCGGTCTTCTGATGCTCCGGCTCCTGCACCCACATGGTGCGCAGTTCCTCCTCCCGGAGGTCGGCGGTCTGGAGAAACACCCGCTTGTTCATCAGCGACTTGACGTCCTCCACGTCCCAGATGCGGAGGATCTGCTCCTCATCGGTAAATTTCTTGTTCATCATATTCACGCCCCTCCTTTCAAACGCCGTAGCTGAAGGTGTCGCCGAAGGTGCCGTAAGGCTCCGGCACCCGGGGAGACGCCGTCAGCGGGCGGCTGGCGGAGTACATCTCCCGGTTCACCCGGGCCACGGAGTACTCCGGCATCCTGAACTCGCCCAGCGCCGCGAATTCCGGCAGCTCGGGCAGCGGCTCCGCCGCCCGGCCCCAGTCGGTGCCGCAGCGGGCGTCCACGTCGTTGGTGAACTGGAGGTGCCAGATCTTCCAGCTGCCGCCCTCACGGACGAAGTCGGCGGCGAAGAAGCCCCAGGTCCAGCTGGAGGTGGGGCCTCCGGTGGTGACCTCCGCGTGGCTGCCCCAGCAGTACCAGAGGCCCTTGGCTGTCTCGCCGTCCTCGGCCACCTCGATGACGGGGTCGGCCACGGGGTAGTCCCGGAAGGTGCCGATGCCGAAGATCTCGTCGGCGCTCTTGTCCCCGATCTCCTCGGGGAACTTCTTCTGGAGCAGCTCCGCCACCAAGGCGTTGCGGTCCCGGACGGCGTCGTACCAGCCCCGGACGGCCTCCGGCCCCACGTACCAGCCGTTGTTGTCGCCGTAGCACACGTCATCGCGCTCCTGCGCCCACAGGTCGCCGAACACCTTGGCGTCATCGTTCATGATGATGTAGTTGATGTAGATGCCCATGAGGTTTTTGATGTCACGCTGGTCCTCCCAGCGGTCCACCAGCTGCTCTGTGGTAAACTTGGTTCGCTTCATACTATCACGCTCTTTTCCATCAAGAATCGGTCGTTATGAACCTTATGGCATTATTTTACCGCCTGCCGGGGCAAATGTCTTTAGCCGCTCCAGTCAAGAAATGGGCCCCGATTTGTCTTTCCCGGCCAACCCCTCATGTCCTTCTGCTTGAAGCGCGCGATATTTTCGTTTATAATGAAGGGAATAAAGGAGGGGTCGCCATGTACGTCCTGTTTCAGCAGCTGGTGCGGGAGCTTCAGCGGAACGCCGCCGTCCAGCCCTATAACATCGACCCGGAGCAGGTCATCGCCCGCATCGAGATGCTGCCGTCCGGCTACCGGCCGGAGAGCGGCCCGCTCCCCCGGGATACGCTCTACCTCTGCGAGCACTGGCAGTTCAAGCACTTCGACCCCCGGGCGGAGCTGCCCCCCATCGTCTGCGTGGTGGAGGCCAACGCCGACACCAACGCCGTGCTGTTCCAGAACCGCAGCGTGGCTGTGGTCTACGGCTCCACGCTGGTGGACGTGCTGCTGGCGCTGACCAACGCGGCCTACGATCTGGGGTGCAAGTCCTCGCTGATCACGGAGCTGTCCCGGTCCTTCCTGCGGTGCCGGACCATGGACGAGCTGATGCTGGAGGGCTTCCGCGCCCTGAAAAAGCCCCTCATCGTGGCCGACCGCAGTCAGAAGATCCTGTACTGCACCTCGCCGGATCTCATCTCCAGCCCCATTTACCGCAATGCGCTGGCCTCGGAGTACATCCCGGTGGGCCATCCCTTTGCCGACACCCTGAACACCTCGTGGAACGCCTCGGACGTGCCCTTCCTTACGCCCAGAGGGGAGGACGGGCTTCCCGCCATCCTCTGCAAGCCGCTGACTGTCGGCACCGCCACCATCGGCTATCTGCACGTGCTGGCCTTCGACTCGGAGTTCGGCGAACAGGACGCCGACATCGCGGAGCTGCTGGGCAATCTGTTGGCAGTCATCCTGTGGCGCACCCGCCGCAGCGACCCCCGCTCCCCCCAGAGCCGTCAGGAACGCTTTCTCCGGGACGTGCTGGACAACCTGCTGGGCGACCCGGAGGCCACACTGGAGCGCCAGCAGGAGCAGGGCATCACCTTCCAGCCCCACCTGTACGCGCTGGTCTTTAACCTGCGCCGCACCGACCTCAGCGACCGGAACCGAATCCTCTTTTCCGACCTTGCTGTGCTGGCCCACAGCGCCTTGCCCGGCTGCACCGCGTTCCTCTATAAAAACAGCGTGTTCGCGCTGGTGGAGGCTGCCGCGCCGATCCCGGACATGGCCGCCTTTCTCGCGCCCGTCATGCCTACCGTGCGGAACTATGACCTGAGCCTTGGCGTCAGCAACGAATTTTCCTCCGTCCTCTCCCTGCGGGAGGCGGGCTATCAGGCCCGGAAGGCCCTCCAGCTGGGCGAGGCGCTGGATCCGGATGCCGCCTGCTATCTCTATCAGGATTACAGCCTGCACTACATGATGGAGCTGGCGCTGAAAAACGAATCCATGTCCGCCTTTTGCCCGCCCCAGCTCCAGAAGCTCATCGACTACACCCAGAAAAATGGCCCGGAGCTGCTGGACACCCTGCGGGTCTATCTCCGCTGCGGCCGCAGTAAGGCGGAAACGGCCAAAAAGCTCTTTGTCCACGTCAACACCATGAAGTACCGCATCGCCCAGATCCAGGAGATCACCGGGCTGGATCTCAGCGACGACGAGACGGCGCTGGAGCTGCTGCTGGCCTTCAAAATGTTTGAGTACCGGGACAAATTCCAGCATTACGAGCCCATCATCAACAGCTGAATACACAAAAGGGCCGCCGCTTCTCCCCACGGAAAGCGGCGGCTTTTTTCCGCGCCGGGCGCGGTCACCTTTGTCTCTTTCGGACAAATTCCCCCGATGTTGTCAGCCGCTGTGAACGATGAACTTCCGCCGCCGGCACACTATAATAATGTCTACTGAATAAACCACTTTGCGGTTTATTCACACGGCGTATGCCGTGTAATTCCATAAAAACGGCGTTTTTATGGAATTCAGACATTGTTCCAATGCGTATTTCCATTGGTGTGAAGTACCACACCAATGGAGGGTGCACGGTTTTTGCGCAAAAATGTGCAAAAACCGTGCACCTGAACAAAGCCAGTTGACCTTGAAAGCCTTGGCTTTCAAGACTTCCGGCTTTGTTCAGCACGCATTATTATGGGCACGCGCAGGCGTGCCCCACACAGGAGAACACGGCATGGATAATATCGTACTCATCGGAATGCC
>CAKUPH010000106.1 GCA_934675115.1 uncultured Oscillospiraceae bacterium
GGAGCGAGTGACGAGGCTCGAACTCGCTACCTCCACCTTGGCAAGGTGGCGCTCTACCAGATGAGCTACACTCGCAGCGACAAAAAGGATTGTACCAACACTCACCCAATTTGTCAAGAGAAAAAAGCGGTTTTTGCAAAAAAGTTTTCAGCCCTCCGGTTCGGCGGGCTCGGTGCCGCTCTGACCGCCGGACAGGTCGGCGCCGTAATCCACGCAGTCGGGGTACAGGTCGCCGTTCCACAGGTAGCCCAGCGCCGTCAGCTCCAGATCGGTATACAGCTGCGGCCCGTCCGCCGTGAGCAGCAGGTGCCGGTAGCCCGCGCCGGTGTCCACAATGAGCCAGCAGGTATCCCCCCGGCCGTCCATGCCGGTGACGAGGGTCACGTCGGTCTTGGCCAGCTGGAACAGCAGCTCCAGCGCCAGCGTGTGGGCCAGCTGGTTGGCGTCCGCCCCGGAGAGGGCGCTGTAGGGGTCGCTGGCTCCGCCGGGGTCCATGGCGGAGGTGTTGGCCTGAAGGATGGCGGCCAGCTCCTGAGGAGTGTAGCTTTCCCCGGCGGGCGGATCAGCCCCAAGCAGCTGACGGGCCAGCACCAGCAGAGCCACAGATTTTTCCGTCAGCTTCGTCTGGCTCTCCGGCCACTGGAAGGTCACCTCGATGATGCGCTGGGCCCCGCTGTCCGGATATACGGCCACGAAAATGTCCGGCATGCCGAAGGCGGACTGGGCGGTGTCGTAATAGGCCTGCACGGCCATGGCGCGGACGGCGCTCTCGCCGCCGGTGAAGTAGGAGGACCGCAGCACCAGCGAGGGGGAGAAGGCGCTGACGGCCTGCCGCAGCTTCTGCCGGATGGAGGAGGTGCCGGTGACCAGTTGGATGGCGTCCACCTCCTGGGCGGTGTGGGAGTAGGTCAGGGACACCGTCACCTCATAATAGGAGACGATGCGGGCGGACTGGCAGTCGATGCTTTTTACGGCGAAGGCCCCCAGCGGGTCCTCCTGCATGACCTCCTGACAGGCGGCGTCCAGATCGGCGTCCACGTCGGTGGTGTAGTTGTAGAGCCGCACCACGCCCTGCTCCGCGTGCTCGTTGACGAAGTAGAGGATGGCGTCCACAAGGCCGCGGTAGGTCTCCGCCCGGAGGGTGGAGGAATCCTCCGTCACGGCGTACTCCACGTGCTCCGCCGACGAGGAATAGGAGCGCTGGAGCATGGAGGCGCAGCCGGACAGCAGCATTGCCATGGCCAGCAGCAGGGCGGTGAGACGCAGTTTCATTCCGGGGGGCCTCCTTTCGAAGTCAGATCAGCTCAGAAGCCCAGCTCCTGATCCACGATGACGATCTCCATCTCGGGGGTGAGGGCGGGCTTGCGCCAGTAGATGGTCATGGCGGCGCAGATGCGCTCCGGGCTCTTGCAGTCATAGCAGTGGTCGGCGTGGACGGCGCAGGGGGTCTTTTTCTCCAGCCGCCGGGCGTTTTTCGGCCCGGCGATGTTCCGGGCCCGCCAGACGGCCCCGTTGAGGTCCGGGGCGATCTTGTTCACGCCGATGATGAAATACACCTTCTCATGGCCGAACAGGCCGGAGGCCAGCCGGTTTCCGCCGCCGTCGATGTTGACCAGCTCCCCGGTCTCGGCCACGCCGTTGAGGGAGCAGATGTAGATCTGGGCGTCGGTGGCGTCCTTGGGGATGACGTTGTGTACCTTGTCCCAGTGCCAGATGCAGGTGTTGTGGGCGGAAAGGCGCTCGTACAGCCCCATGTCCCGGACGGTCTGGGAGCCGCCGAAGCCGATGGTGCGGCCGTCCAGCGCCCCGTCCAGATAGGCGCAGCATTCCTCCGCCGTGGCGAAGTACGAGGTCTGGAAGCCCTCAGCCTCCAGATTTTTGCGAAGCAGTCCGATGTCGGCCATAATGATCCCTCCAGTAAAAAATATGATGCTGATGTTGTTACAGGCCGTTTTTGTTGTATTGCCGGAAACCGTCCCCAAGCACCTCATGGGCGTTGCACACGATGAGGAAGGCGTCCGGGTCGATCTCCTTGACGGCGGCCTTGATGGCGGCGATCTCCCGCTGCTTGAAGGCGCACATGAGGACCTTTTTGTCCGCGCCGGTGTAGGCCCCCTGCCCGTGAAGGATGGTGACGCCCCGGTCCAGATCGTGGACGATGGCGGAGCAGATCTCCTCGTTTCTGGTGCTGATGATGTAGGCCACCTTGGCGTTGTCAAGGCCGTAGAGGATGCCGTCCATGGCCAGAGTGGAGATGTACAGGGCGATGAAGCCGTACAGGGCGGTGTTGAGGTTTCGGAAGAACAGGGCGGTGATCACGATGACGGACAGGTCGATGGCCATGAGCAGCTTGCCCATGGGCAGCCACGCCAGTTTGAGCTTCAGCAGACGGGCAGCAAGATCGGTGCCGCCGGTGGTGGCCCCCTCCAGGAAGACGATGCCCAGCGAGCCGCCCAGCAGCAGGCCGCCGATGATGCAGGCCAGCAGCGGATCCATGGGTTCCCAGTGACACAGGGGAGTGAGGATGTCGATAAAGACCGACGAGATGAACATGGAATACAGGGAGGATACCAGCAGCTTGCCGCCGATCAGCTTCCACCCCAGCAGAAACAGGGGGATGTTCAGCACGATGACGGTGACGCCCACAGGGATGACGGGAAACACCCGGTTGATGATCTGGGCGATGCCGGTGATGCCGCCGAAGGCGATGCCGTTGGGGTCGAAGCACCAGACGTAGGCCAGCGCGTACACCGGCGAGGCCAGCGTGAGCAGCACGATGGCGCGGACCGCGCCGCCCAGATGGGACTTGGTATTCACATAGAAGCCCTCCTTTGCGCCCTTTTCAGGCGGAATACGTTACAGCAGGGTCAGCTGCGTCTCGCCCCGGTCCTCCTCCTTGAGGAGGGCGCCGGCGATGGGCAGCGAGCGGGCGCGGTAGCGTCCGGCGTTGACGATGGCGGTGTCTGCCAGCGGCTTCACCCAGTCCACTTTGTACTTGGGCTTGAGGGTCATGACGTTGACGCCTTGGGTGGAGCGGGTGGTCTTGGGGTTGAGGGAGGCGGTGTGGAAGATGACCGCCCGGCCCTCGGTGGAGCACACGGCCATCTCCATATCCTCGGCAAGGAGGAAGGCGGCGGCCAGCGGGGATTTGTCGGAGTAAGCGCCGGTCAGCTTTTTCCGGCGGGTCTGGGTCTGGTAGGCGGACAACTCCACCCGGGCGGCCTTGCCGTTTTCGAAAAAGAACAGCAGACTGGCGGAGTAATCACCGGGGGCACAGGCCCAGAGGAACCTCTCCTCCGGATCCATGCCCAGCTTGGTGGGCAGATAGTCGCCCAGCAGGCTGGCCTTGGAATCGTCAAAGTCGGACAGGCGGGTCTTGTAGCACTGCTGTCTGTCGGTGAACACCAGCAGCTCGTCCCGGTTGGCGCCCTCCCACTGGAGGAAGGGGCCGTCCCCCTCCTTGTACTTCTGCTCCCCGCTCATCCGCAGGGACTGGGGGGTGATCTTCTTGAAGTAGCCCTCTTTGGAGATGAACACGTTTACCGGGTAGTCGGGGGTTTCGTCCTCGGGGTCGGGCTCGTCCTCCAGCTGGTGCTCGTAGATGATCTCCGTCCGGCGGGGGACACCGTACTTTTTCTTCACGTTTTCCAGCTCGCCGGTGATGATGGCCTTGATGCGGGCGGGGGAGCCGATGATGTCCTTCAGGTCGGCGATCTCCGCCTCCAGCGTGTCCACCTCTTCGATGCGTTTGAGGATATATTCCTTGTTGATGTTGCGCAGCTTGATGTCCGCCACGTACTCCGCCTGGATCTGGTCGATGCCGAAGCCGATCATCAGGTTGGGCACCACCTCGGCGTCCTCCTCCGTCTCCCGGATGATCTTGATGGCCTTGTCGATGTCCAGCAGGATGCGCTTGAGGCCCTTGAGGAGGTGGAGCTTGTCCTCCTTTTTCTTGCAGGTGAAGTAGGTGCGGCGGCGGACGCCGTCCATCCGCCACGCAGTCCACTCATCCAGAATTTCCCGCACGCCCATGACCCGGGGCATCCCGGCGATGAGGATGTTGAAGTTGCAGGAGAAGGTGTCCTGAAGTGGGGTGGCCTTGAACAGCCGGGCCATGAGCTTGTCCGGGTCGGCCCCGCGCTTGAGGTCGATGGTGAGTTTCAGGCCGTTGAGGTCGGTCTCGTCCCGCATGTCGGCGATCTCCTTGATCTTGCCGGCCTTGACCAGCTCCGCCACCTTGTCCAGAATGGCCTCCACGGTGGTGGAGTATGGGATCTCGTAAATTTCAATGAGGTTTTCCGCCTTGACATAGCGCCACTTGGCCCGGAGCTTCAGGGGCCCGCGGCCGGTGCGGTAGATGTCGGCAAGGGCCGCGGCGTCGTAGAGCAGCTGGCCGCCGGTGGAAAAATCCGGGGCCTTGAGGATGCCCATCAGGTCCACGTCGGGGTCCTTCAGATAGGCGACGGTGGCGTCGCACACCTCCGCCAGATTGAAGCCGCAGATGTTGCTGGCCATGCCCACGGCGATGCCCATGTTGGAGGATACCAGCACGTTGGGGAAGGTGGTGGGCAGCAGAGTGGGCTCCTGCAATTTCCCGTCGTAGTTGGGGACGAAGTCCACCGCGTCCTGATCGATGTCCCGGAACAGCTCCTGGCAGATGCCGTCCAGCCGGACCTCGGTGTAGCGGCTGGCGGCCCACGCCATGTCCCGGGAGTAGACCTTGCCGAAGTTGCCCTTGGAGTCCACCAGCGGGTGGAGCAGGGCGCCGTAGCCCCGGGAGAGGCGCACCATGGTGTCGTAAATGGCGGCGTCGCCGTGGGGGTTGAGCTTCATGGTCTGGCCCACCACGTTGGCGCTCTTGGTGCGGCTGCCGCCCAGCAGGTGCATCTGGTACATGGTGTACAGCAGCTTGCGGTGGCTGGGCTTGAAGCCGTCGATCTCCGGGATGGCCCGGGAGACGATGACGCTCATGGCGTAGGGCATATAGTTGACCTCAAGCGTCTCGGTGATGGGCTGCTCCAGCACCTGGGCCCGCAGGCCCATGACGTTGGGGTTGTCGATCTTTTTCGGTCCCCCGTCGGGGGATTTCTTTTTTTGCATTGGGATTCCTCTTTTCTTTCACGAAAGAAGCAAAGTTTTTGGGGAGGCCCCCAAAGGCCCCCTTTTCGTATTCGCCGGGGGCCCGGCGGAACTGAGGGTTTCGCCCCTCAGGGCGAGTTCCTTTTCGCTCGTGCGAAAAGGAGCCAAAAGCACGCTTAGGGGGAAAACGCGGTCGGCTCCGAACGCTGAAGGGCGCGTTCTGCGCTCCAGCGTTTTTCCCCTAAGAACCCCAAGGTTTACGGGGGCGCAAGCAAGGAGTGCAGCGTTCTATTTCCGGCGCGGGGTAACAGGACACACGAAGCCGCTATTTACCGCTGCCGCTCCAATAGAGCGTGTTAAAGTCAGTACGGCCATCGCTGGGCGCCTGCTCTGTTGGTTTGCTTGCGGCTGCGGCGGCGCTACTCGAACTTATCGCGCTTGCCGCGGTTGCAGTCTTTGCATAGGGTTCTTAAATTGTCAGGGACAGTTTTGCCGCCCTTGGATATTGGAATGATGTGGTCAACTTCCAGCGTAACATCATCGCTGGCAGAACGACCGCAGATTTGACAGCGGAAATGGTCACGCTTCAGAATGTCATAGCGTAGAGACTGCGTCATTTTGGCACGTTCTTTTTTGTGGGTATCATCACATTTGGAGTTTCTGTAATTGGTTACCTGCTGCCAGAGATTCCATATTTCCGGAGCAATGAATTCTTCGCTTTTGCTATATGCGTTTTTCCCTTTTGGACTGGTATACGAAACATTGCAAACAAGTTTTATTCCCAAGGTAGGGCGGCTCAGTGTAATTTCACGGCACATAATTTTCTCAGTCCGGTAAAATTCATCTTGCGAGATGTTGTAGCGGTTGATAGTGCTGCTGGGCGTAGGAACAAAGTTTGTGATATGTGTTAAGTAAGCCTTATATTCTCTTTCGTTTACATAAATTTTGTTGAGAAGATCGCTTATGGAATCGAAGTGTGTGTTAATGAACTTGAACAGAAAGGCGTGAAAGTTAAATGTATCGTAATCTGGTTTTGACTTTGCTTTTGCATTGATGCGATATATTCGTGTATTTCCCGGATAGAATCGGCAGTTTTGATTAAGCTGCAACAGACGCTTATATTGTAAGCTGCATTTTTCTACAATGCGTCGCTGTATCTGGTTTTCTCTTGTTGCGTCAGTCACAAAATATCACCATATTCGTTATATACGATTTATATCTGCGCTCAATAGTGCTGCCGCACCCACAAGCAAACTTGCGACGCAGGCGCCGACCGTTGGCCCGGAAGTCTATAACGATCACCATTGGAGCGGCAGCGATAAATAGAGGTAACAAGTATCCTGTTATCCCGCGCCGGTTGATAGGACGCTGCACTTTTTAATTGCGCCCTCGCAAAAAATGGGTTCTTAGGGTGAAAACGCTATGAGCGAGAACGCGCCCTTTGCGTTCGAAGTCGAATCCGCGTTT
>CAKUPH010000107.1 GCA_934675115.1 uncultured Oscillospiraceae bacterium
ATTCCCAACGAACCGGCACTGCCCATCCCGGCCGTCACCGTCAACACCAGAAAAGGCGTGTTCGTGAGCTACACGACAGACGACAGACCTGCTGTTTGAGCAGAAAAAAAGCGAGTGTCCTCACAGCTTTTCAAATGCTGTAAGAACACTCGCCATGGTGCCGGTGACCGGACTCGAACCGGTACGCCATCGCTGGCGGTGGATTTTGAGTCCACTACGTCTACCAATTCCATCACACCGGCAGGTGCGTGAAACATTATACAATAAAACCCGCGCGGGCGCAAGAGCCAAAATTGCTGCGCCGCGGGAAATCGTCGCGGGACAAAGCAGACGCCGTCTTTTCGACGGCGCCTGCTGTTGCTGCATGGTTCAGATGTCGGCTCAGAACGCCAGCTTCTCGTCCAGCCACGCCTTCAGCTCGGCGATAGGAACTCGGACCTGCTCCATGGTGTCGCGGTCGCGAATGGTGACGGCGTGATCCGCCTCGTCCGTGTCGGTGCCCACGGTCTGGAAGTCCACGGTGACGCAGTAGGGCGTGCCGATCTCGTCCTGACGGCGGTAGCGCTTGCCGATGGAGCCGGCGTCGTCGTAGTCCACCATGAAGTACTTGGACAGCTCGGCCTGAAGCTCGCGGCCCTTGTCGGCCAGCTTCTTGGACAGGGGCAGGACGGCCACCTTGAAGGGAGCCAGCGCCGGATGCAGGCGCAGGACGGTGCGCACGTCGTTCTTCGCCTCGTCCACGACCTCCTCGTCGTAGGCGTCGCACAGCACGGCCAGTACGGAGCGCTCCACGCCCAGAGACGGCTCGATGACGTAGGGGATATAGTGCTCGTTCTTCTCCTGATCGAAGTAGGTCAGGTCCTTACCGGAGGTATTCTGGTGCTGGGTCAGGTCGTAGTCGGTGCGGTCGGCCACGCCCCACAGCTCGCCCCAGCCGAAGGGGAACAGGAACTCGAAGTCCGTGGTGGCCTTGGAGTAGAAGCACAGCTCCTCGGGGTCGTGGTCACGCAGGCGGAGGTTCTCGTCCTTCAATCCGATGCCCAGCAGCCAGTTGTGGCAGAAGGTGCGCCAGTAGTTGAACCACTCCAGGTCGGTGCCGGGCTTGCAGAAGAACTCCAGCTCCATCTGCTCGAACTCGCGGACGCGGAAGATGAAGTTGCCCGGGGTGATCTCGTTGCGGAAGGACTTGCCGATCTGGCCGATGCCGAAGGGCAGCTTGCGGCGGGTGGTGCGCTGGACGTTGACAAAGTTGGTGAAGATGCCCTGCGCCGTCTCAGGCCGGAGGTACACGGTGTTCTTCGCGTCCTCGGTGACGCCCTGGAAGGTCTTGAACATCAGGTTGAACTGGCGGATGTCCGTCCAGTTGTGCTTGCCGCAGGTGGGGCAGGGCAGGTTGTGCTCCTCCACGAATTCCTTCATCTCGGCCTGAGAGAAGGCGTCGATGGGCTTGGACAGCGTAAAGCCCGTCTCGCCGCACCAGTCCTCAATGACCTTGTCGGCGCGGAAGCGCTCGTGGCACTCGCGGCAGTCCATCAGCGGGTCGGAGAACCCGGCCAGATGGCCGGAGGCCACCCACGTCTGGGGGTTCATGAGGATGGCGGCGTCCAGGCCCACGTTGTAGGGATTCTCCTGCACGAATTTCTTCCACCACGCCCTTTTGATGTTGTTCTTCAGCTCAACGCCCAGAGGGCCGTAGTCCCAGGTGTTGGCCAGACCGCCGTAGATCTCGCTGCCGGGGAACACGAAGCCGCGGCCCTTGCAGAGGTTGACGATCTTATCCATTGTTTTCTCAGTGTTTTTCATTGGAATACACTCCTTATTTCACAGAATATATCTGTTTTTTATATCAGCCACGTTTTGACCAGCGGGACGCGCCGCAAAACGAGATATACCGCGTAGCTCAGCGCCAGCACCGCCCCGGCGATGACGGGGATGGCCCACAGCGGGTGGAACCGGGCGGCGGTGACACCGTGGTCCTGAAACAGGATCAGGAAGAACACGTGGACCAGATAGACGCAGAACGCGCCCTTGGCAAGCCCGCCGGTGACCGCCGTCAGCCGCTCCGGCCAGCGCCGGACCGTCACCGCCAGCCCGAACACGCCGAGGGACATGAGCATGGGCCCGGGGGACCAGCCGGACAGGAAATTTTCCGCCAGCGTACCGCTCCGGAGGGACGCGGCGGCACAGCCGCCGAAGGTGACGGCAAAGCCCAGCGCCAGCGCCGCCCAATACCAGCGGCGGGCGACGGTCCCGCCGTATTCCCGGAGGTACCAGCCCAGCAGGCCGTAGCCCACGGACGACCACGCGCCGTTAATCAGATACCGGGAGGGGATGTCGTACACCAGCGTAAAAGGCCAGAAGTCCTTGATGAGGGGGAACAGGATGCCGGTGACGAACCAGACGGCCAGCGCGTACTCCACCTCCCGCCGGGCGGCGTTCCGGACAAAGCTCCGGGTGACGGGCAGGCACACGTAGACCAGCAGCAGGATGTGCAGAAAATAGAAGTGGAATTCGTGGTGAAGGAGCAGCGTGTGCTTGACGGCCTCGAACAGGGAGGCGGCGCTCACGTCCCCGGCGGCTATCAGGTGGTAGAGTCGGTAGAGGAACGCCCAGAAGTACATGGCGGCGACGATGCGCAGGATATTGTGGAGGTACAGCCGCCGCAGGGGGATGTCCCGCCCCAGCATCAGCGCGCCGCTGCACAGGAAAAACAGCGGCACCGCCGGGCGCACCAGCGAGGCCCACGACAGCGCGGACCACCAGCGGAAGGAGCCCATGGGGGCGGAAAGGCCGTAGCTCGCGCAGTGGATGACCACCACCATGACGATGGCCAGCACCCGCAGCGCGTCCATGGCCGGGTCGCGGGAACGGGACGGGGTGGACACAGGCGGTCCCTCCTTTCCAAATGATAAAAAAACGCCCTGAGCCGGTTGGCTCAGGGCGAATCAAATGATCCGTGGTTCCACCTGAATTTGGGCGCACACACCCACACTCTCGCTCCGGTAACGGCGGAGATCCGGCCCGCCATTTCCGGCGGACGGCTCGGAGGGGCCTTCACGAAGGTCGGGTCAGGGCTTGCACCGGCCGCCCTGTCTCTGAAAACGCCGCACCTTGGCTACTTTTCCTCGTCTGTGCCTTTAACAGCGCTACTCTATCATTTTTTTCCGGCGCTGTCAAGGTGTGAAAAGAGCCTTCGCGCATATACGGTCAGGATACGGAGATATACTCGCCCAGAATGTAGCCGGTGGTGCTCCGTCCGCCGGATCCGGCGAAGGAAATCTGATACCAGCCGCTCTCGGCGGCAGCCACCACGGTGATCTCGCTGCCGTTGACAAGGCTGGCCACCACGTCATAGCTGGTGCCCGGGCCGGAGCGCACCCGCAGGCCGCTGGACGCGCCGGTGATCTTGCCGGTGGCCCCCGCGGTGATGACGCCGCTGCTGGGATTGGTGGACGGCGCGGGGGTAGAGCCGCCGGCGGCGCTGCCCGTGCAGTACACGGTGACGGACGCGGTCTTTTCCCCGGCGGCGGCGGTGATGGTTACCCGCCGGACGGAGTCAGACGTGTTCACATTGGTCACGGTGCCGTCGGCGCTGACGGTGGCGATGCTGGTGTTGGAGGAGCTCCACGTCACGGTGCCGTCCCAGCCGGCGGGGGTCACGGTGGCGGTGACCTTCCAGCTCTCATTGGGGGTCAGGGAGAACTCCGCGCGGTTGAGGGTCAGGCCGGTGACGCCGCCGGACTGGCCGGGGGTCTCGTCAGGCTCAGGAGAGACGGTGTCCGTCCCGGCGGGGTCGGGGGACGCGGTGTCTGTCTCCGCCGGGTCGCCGCTGATATCCTCACTGGGGTCGGCGGATGGGGGCACGGTCTGGGACGGGGATACAGACGCGCCGGGGTCGGCATTGCCGGGGCTGTGGATCTTGGGGTAGATCACGGCGAACACGATGACCAGCGCCGCGGCGATGATGACCAGTGAGCAGATAAAGGTGATGAGCCGGGGCCAGTTGATGGGACCGGGGGCGTCCCCCTGGGCCAGACGCTTGCCCCCCTTGGAGCGGGCGGGGCGCTCTTCCTCCCCGCCGTCAAAGAGCTCCTGTCCTTCGAATACGTAGTCGTCCTCGCTGTTTTCCACAGGGGGGATGGGGCCGGTGGCCGGTCCGGGCTTTTCGCCGCAGAAGGGGCACCGTTTATAGGTAGCGCTGTAATCCTCGCCGCATGCGTCGCAGTGGATGAGGGTTCCAGGGGCTGATTTCCGTGCCATGTCAAAAATACCTCCAATTCGCGGGATTTCTTCTCTATACTACACGTTCCGGCTTTTGCCGTCAATCCTTTTTTGGTATTATGTCTACCGCTCAAATGTTAATTTTTATTGACCATAGAGTCCGCCTGCCATATAATATCAGGAAGAATGAATCGTTAAGGAGATGGGTCCCATGAAACAGCCCCTCAGCCCCGGCGCCGCCCACAAGCAGTACGACGAGGGCATGACCGCCTTCCGCCGTCAGATCACCGACCCCGCCGCCCGGGTGGCCTTCGGCCGGGAGGCGGACGCCTTCGTGCGGGAGTGCGCCTGCGGCGTGTGGCAGGAGGATCAGGGCCTGACCCCCTATCACGTGGAATACTACAACGCCATTTACTGCAAGGGCAACCCGGTGCCCACCTGCCTGTACTGGGAGCTGACCACGCTGGTGTCAGACTACTCTGGCTTTGTGCTGCCCAATTTCTTCCGGCGGCTGGTGCAGGCGGACGTGGAGCAGGGCAAGAGCCTGAGCCGCCGGTTCGTGGACACCTTCACCCTGATGATGCTGCTCTTTGCCGCCGCCGACGGGCTGGTCAGCGAGAACGAGGCCGCCTTCGTCAATGCCTGCGCCGACTCCATGACCGCCTTCTGCGACAAGGCGGGGGTGCCCGGCGGCAAGTCCCCGCTGGATGTACAGGACTTCGTTACCCGCCGGACGGACGGCACGCCGGTGCGCTCCGGCAAGCCCGCGGACGAGCCCCAGACCGCCGCGGCGGGCGGGCAGGCCCAGACGGAGTCGGCGAAAACGGAGCAGGAGCCGGAGCAGTCGCTGGAGGAGCTTATGGCCGAGCTGGACAGCCTGTGCGGCCTTGAAAAGGTCAAGGAGGATGTAAAGGGCCTCGTCAATCTGGTGAAGGTCCGCAGGCTCCGGGCGGAGGCGGGCCTGCCCGTGCCGCCCATGTCCCTCCATCTGGTGTTCATGGGCAACCCAGGCACCGGCAAGACTACCGTGGCCCGGCTGCTGGCGAAAATTTATCACGCCATCGGCGTGCTGCCCAAGGGGCAGATGGTGGAGGTGGACCGCTCCGGCCTTGTGGCGGGCTTCGTGGGTCAAACGGCTCTGAAGACCCAGGAGGTCATCGAAAAGGCCCGGGGCGGCGTGCTGTTCATCGACGAGGCCTACTCACTGGTCAATCAGGACGCCCCCAATGACTTCGGCGGCGAAGCCATCGAGGTGCTGCTCAAGGGGATGGAGGATCACCGGGACGACCTCATCGTCATCGTGGCGGGCTACACCGACCTGATGGAGCAGTTCATCCACTCCAACCCCGGTCTGGAGAGCCGCTTCAACAAGTATTTCTTCTTCGAGGACTACGACGGCGGCCAGCTGGCGGAGATCTTCCGCTCCATGTGCAAAAAGAACGGCTACACCGTGGACGAGCCCACGGAAAAGGCGGTGGGCGAGGCCTTCCGCCTCATGTACGAGACCCGGGACGAGAACTTCGGCAACGCCCGGGACGTGCGCAATATCTTCGAGCAGGCGGTGGCCCGGCAGGCCAACCGGGTGGCGGCTATGGAAAATCCCGGCCGGGAGGACCTGATGGCCCTCACCGAGGGGGATCTGGGCCTTGTGGACCAGCCGGAGCCGGAAAAGGCCGCGCTGGCGGAAGCCCCGGCAGAGCCGGAAAAAGCGAATAACTCAGGATGAAAAAACGCCCCGTGATGACGTCATCACGGGGTGTTTGCTGTGTTTCGATTTACTTCGTGGCCCAGTTGCCCGTGGCCAGCGCGGTGAGGTAGGCGTTGATGAAGCCGTCCAGATCGCCGTCCATGACGGCGTTGATGTTGCTGGTCTCATAGGCGGTGCGGTTGTCCTTCACAAGCTGGTAGGGCATGAACACGTAGGAGCGGATCTG
>CAKUPH010000108.1 GCA_934675115.1 uncultured Oscillospiraceae bacterium
GAGATGGACTCCATGCCCACCGAGCTGGACGTCATCCAGCGAAAGATCATCCAGCACGAGATCGAGGAGGCCGCCCTCAAGAAGGAGGACGACGAGCTGTCCCGGGGCCGTCTGGCCGACATCCAGAAGGAGCTGGCCGAGCTGCGGGATCAGTTCAACGCCGGCAAGGCCAAGTGGGAAAATGAGAAGAACGCCATCGGCAAGGTGCAGAAGCTCCGTGAGGATCTGGAGGCCGCCAACGCCCAGCTGGAGAAGGCCCAGCGGGAGTATGACCTTGAAAAGGCCGCTCAGCTCCAGTACGGCACCATCCCTGACCTGAAAAAGCAGCTGGAGGAGCAGGAGGGCTACGCCGCCCAGTCCAAGGAGGACAATCTGCTCCGGGACAAGGTCACCGAAGAGGAGATCGCCCGGATCGTGGAGCGGTGGACCGGCATCCCTGTGGCCAAGCTGATGGAGGGCGAGCGGGAGAAGCTGCTCCATCTGGAGGATATTCTGCACAAGCGCGTGGTGGGTCAGGACGAGGCCGTCCGGCTGGTGAGCGAAGCCATCCTGAGAAGCCGCGCCGGCATCGCCGACCCCAACAAGCCCATCGGCTCGTTCCTGTTCCTCGGCCCCACCGGCGTGGGCAAGACTGAGCTTGCCAAGGCGCTGGCCGAGGCCCTGTTCGACAGCGAGAAGAATCTGGTGCGGATCGACATGAGCGAATACATGGAGAAGTTCTCCGTGTCCCGGCTCATCGGCGCGCCTCCCGGATACGTGGGCTATGAGGAGGGCGGCCAGCTCACCGAGGCCGTCCGCCGCCACCCCTACTCCGTCGTACTGTTCGACGAGGTGGAGAAGGCCCACCCCGACGTGTTCAACGTACTGCTTCAGGTGCTGGATGACGGCCGGGTCACCGACAGTCAGGGCCGCACCGTGGACTTCAAAAACACCATCATCATCCTGACCTCCAATCTGGGCAGCCAGTTCCTGCTGGACGGCATCGGCGCCGACGGCGAGATCAGCGAGGAGGCCCGCAGTCAGGTCAGCGAGCTGCTCAAGCGGTCCTTCCGCCCCGAGTTCCTCAACCGGCTGGACGAGATCGTGTTCTACAAGCCTCTGACCCGGGACAACATCTACCACATCATCGACCTGCTGATGAAGAGCCTGAACGACCGTCTGACCGACAAGCGTCTGCACGTGGAGCTGACGGATGCGGCCAAGCAGCAGATCCTGAACGCCGCCTACGACCCCATGTACGGTGCGCGGCCCCTGCGCCGCTACCTCCAGCACACCGTGGAGAATCTGGTGGGCCGCCGGATCATCGCCGGCGACGTGGCCCCCGACACCACCATGATGGTGGACGCGGAGAACGGCGAACTGGTCATCCGGTAAGCAAATACGCCACCCCCGCCGGGAAAAATCCCGGCGGGGGCTTTCGCGGCTTCCGGAAAATTTCAACAGGTACGGCGGAGTCTGCGGAAAATTTCCGCGGACGGTTGCTTTTTCCTGCAAAAATGGTATGATATTTTCTGAATAAAAATTTTGGGGCGCGGCTGGCCGCGGCCCCCGGCAAAGGACGATCAGCTATGACAAAAATCGACATTATCTCCGGCTTTCTCGGGGCCGGTAAGACCACCCTCATCAAAAAGCTGCTGGCCGAGGCCTACCCCGGCGAGAAGCTGGTGCTCATCGAGAACGAGTTCGGCGAGATCAGCATCGACGGCGGCTTCCTGAAGGAGTCCGGCGTGCAGATCTCCGAGATGTCCTCCGGCTGCATCTGCTGCTCTCTGGTGGGCGACTTCAACAAGGCCCTGCGGGAGGTGGCGGAACAGTTCCACCCCGACCGCATCCTTATCGAGCCCTCCGGCGTGGGCAAGCTCAGCGACGTGATCGTGGCGGTGGAGAACACCGTGGCCGAGGCCCCCGAGCTGAAGCTCAACAGCTTCGTCACCGTGGCCGACGCCACCAAGGTCAAGGTGTATATGAAGAACTTCGGCGAGTTCTACAACAACCAGATCGAGTCCGCCGGCACCATCATCCTCTCCCGCACCCAGAAGCTCAGTCAGGAGAAGCTGGAGGCCGCCGCGGCCATGCTCCGGGAGAAGAATCCGGATGCCGCCATCATCACCACCCCGTGGGACGAGCTGGACGGCAAGACCATCCTCACCGCCATCGAGAAGGTGTCCCTCGCGGACGAACTGCTGGCCAAAATGCGGGCGGAGCACGAGGCGGAAGAGGCCGAGCACGAGCATGAGCACCACCATCACCATGACCACGATGAGGACGACCACGACCACGAGCATCATCATCACGACCATGACGAGGACGAGGACGACCACGACCACGAGCACCACCATCACGACCATGACGAGGATGACCACGACCACGAGCATCATCACCATGACCATGATGAGGACGAGCATGACCACGGCCACCACCATCATCACGACGGTGAGTGCGGCGATCCCGAGTGCTCCTGCCACCACCATCATCACCACCACGCCGATGAGGTGTTCACCTCCTGGGGCCGCGAGACGCCCAAGGTCTTCTCTCAGGCGGACATCGAGGGCATCCTGACGGCGCTGGACTCCGGCGAGTACGGTAAGATCCTCCGGGCCAAGGGCATCGTCAGCGGCGCGGACGGCGCGTGGATCGAGTTCGACTACGTACCCGAGGAGCACGAGGTCCGCGCAGGCCATCCCGACTACACCGGCCGCCTGTGCGTCATCGGCGCGGAGCTCGACGAGGGCAAGCTGGCCGAGCTGTTCGGCCTGTAAGCCGGAAGGGGTACAATCATGGCGGAAATTCCTGTCTATCTGGTCGCCGGTTTTCTGGACGCCGGCAAGACCGATTTTATCAACGGCGTTCTGGCCGACGGCTTCGCCCGGGAGGACAAGACGCTGCTCATCCGCTGCGAGGAGGGGGAGAATGAGTACGACCCCAGGGCGCTGGCCAACGTCACGGTGGTGACGGTGGAGGATGAGGAGGACCTGAAATGCTCCCAGCTCAAGGCGTGGGAGAAAGAGTACAAGCCCAAGCAGGTGCTCATCGAGTACAACGGCATGTGGTCCATGGAGAAGCTGTACCGGGAGATCCTGCCCTCCAACTGGATCCTCTATCAGATCATGACCATCGTGGAGGGCGGCACCTTCGAGGTGTACGCAAAAAACATGGGCCAGCTCATGATGGAGAAGATCACCAACGCGGACATGATCATCTTCAACCGCTGCTCCCCGGAGGTGCGGGACGCCCTGCGCCGCCGGAATCTGCGGATGGTGAACCGTCAGGCCAGCATTTATCTCGAAATGGAGGACGGCTCCAGCGAGGACTACGCCGACGAGAGCATGTGTCCCTTCGATCTGGATCAGGAGGTCATTGACATCCCGGACGACGACTACGGCGTGTGGTATGTGGACGTGATGGACCACCCGGAGCGGTACAACGGGAAAAAGGTCCACATGAAGCTGGTGGCCTGCCGCTCCACCCAGTATCCCGGCACCTGCTGTCCCGGCCGGTTTGCCATGGTGTGCTGCGCCAACGACGTGCAGTTTCTGGGCCTGCTGGCCCGGGGCGGCGGCATCGAGCAGTACAAGACCCGGGACTGGATCGAGGTCACAGCCCTCATGGGCATCGCCGAGCACGAAGCCTACCGCGGCGAGGGCCCGGTGATGAACATCCTGTCCGTCCAGCCCTGTGAAAAACCGAAAAACGATGTGGTGTCCTTCTAAATCGCTCTGATATGTAACAGGCCCCCACCGGCTTAAGCCGGTGGGGGCCTGTTTGTTTTTATTCAAGCTGTCCTGCCGCCGGGCAGGCCGCCCTTACTCCAGCCAGCTGGCCTCAGCGGCAGGGCGGTAGGGGATGTTGGGGTAGCGCTCGGTGGGTACGCCCACCATGAGCACCGAGTACACCCGGTACCCCTCGGGCAGGCCCAGTGCCTGCTGGATGGCGGGGCTCTCCTGGGCGGCGGTGCGGAAATAGCCGCTCCAGCAGGTGCCCAACCCGGACTCCGCCAGCAGCTGCTCCGCCAGAACGGTGGCGATCACCGTGTCGTCCTGAGGGTTCAGGGCGTCTGGCCGGTTATAGCCGATGATAAGGCAGGATGCGCCGCAGGTCACTGGGTCGATGCCCTTTCGGGCCAGCCAGATGAGGTGCTTGTAGTGCTCCACCGGCTCGGCCCAGTCCAGCACCAGCCTGTAAAGGGCTTCCACCTTCTCCCGGCCGTACACCACGATCCAGCGGTTGCGGTGCTCGTTTTTGCCGCTGGGTGCGTAGGCCGCGCCGTCAAGCGCGTGCTGGATGGCGGCCCGGGCGGGCAGCTCGTCGGAAAAATGCCGGATGGAGCGCCGCCGCTGGAGGGCGGCCAGCATGGGCTCCGCCGACGGCGCTGGGTACAGCTCCGCCCGGCTCAGCCCCGGCACCTCCACCGCCTGACGGGGGCAGGCGGCGGCACAGTGGTAGCAGTCCATACAGGGCCGGTCCCGGGTCACCACTTCCCCGCTCTCATCCCGGCGGAAAATGCCCATGGAGCAGGCGGTGACGCAGGCGCCGCAGTTTACGCAAAGGCTTTTATCTATGGTCATCAAGGGCGGTCACTCCTTCTTCCGTTCCTGCCTATTATATCTGCCGGCGCGGCGTTTGACAAGCGGCCTGTGGGCCTCCCCTCGAAGAAATGCGGGCATCTTCTCGGCACAAAAAAGACCCCGGCTCGATGAGCCGGGGCCTTGACCGCTTATTTAGTCGGTGACGTAGGGCAGCAGGGCCACGTGACGGGCGCGCTTGATGGCGTCGGTCAGCTGACGCTGATGCATGGCGCAGGTGCCGGTGGTGCGGCGGGGCAGGATCTTGGAGCGCTCGGACAGATAACGCTTCAGCTTGGCGGTATCCTTGTAGTCGATCTGCTCGACCTTGTCCACGCAGAACGCGCAAACCTTGCGGCGCTTGCGGTTGCGGGGCTTGTTATCCATAGCCATGGTGGCAATCCTCCTTTATGAAGTAATGACCTTCTTGCTCAAGACGGTCTTAGAAGGGCAGCTCGCCGTCGTCATCGGAGAACTCGGCGAACTGATCGCCCCCGGCGGGGGGCATACCGTAGTCGGCGGGAGCGGCAGGAGCCGGACGGCTGTAGGAGCCGCCGCTGTCCCCGTCCCGGCGGGAATCGGCAAAGTAGACGTTGTCGGCCACGACCTCGGCGGAGCGGCGCTTGCCGCCGTCCCGGTCCGTCCAGTCACGGAGCTGGAGCCGGCCCTCCACCACGGCCATACGGCCCTTGGTGAAGTACTTTGACACGAATTCAGCGGTGCTGCGCCAAGCCACAATGTCGATGAAATCGGTGGATTTCTCGCCGGTGTCGCGGTTCTTGAAGTCCCGGTCCACAGCCAGCGTGAAGGACGCGACGGCGGTACCGGTCTGGGTGTGGCGCAGCTCAGGGTCGCGGGTCAGGCGGCCCATGAGAATGATGCGGTTGAGCATTTTGTGCCTCCCTTAGTCCTTGCAGACGATGATGGAGCGCATGATGCCGGTGTTGATGCGCATCAGACGGTCCAGCTCAGCGGGGAACGCGGGGTCGGCAGCGAAGGTCATCAGGACGTAATAGCCATCTTCCAGGTCGTTGATGGGGTAGGCCAGCTTGCGCTTGCCCCACTCGTCAACCTCGGCCACGGTGCCGCGGCTCTCAGCCAGGTCCTTGAACTTGGCCACCAGAGCGGCAGTGCCCTCCTCGCCCAGGTTCGGGTCGATGATGTAGAGCACCTCGTAATTTGCGGACAGTTTTGCCATAGTTTTTGCACCTCCTTATGGACGTATGGCTTCCGGTCCTCTGCCGGAAGCAAGGATGTGACTGCGCATAAAGCGGCAGACTAAATAATTATACCCAAAATCACCGTTTTGTCAAGGGCATGTCCGGGTTTTTCAATTTATTTTT
>CAKUPH010000109.1 GCA_934675115.1 uncultured Oscillospiraceae bacterium
GGGAACCAGTGGGACACGTCCGCGTGGCCCGACGCGATCCCCCGCAGGTATCCCTCGTGGTGGTCGATGACCACGCCGTCGGCCAGCGGGTCCAGCTTATACTTCCGGCACAGATAAGCCGTCAGCCCCACCGCCGCCTGATATACCTGCTTGAAATACTCCCCGTCCTCCAATCTGTCCTCGCAGATCTCGAAGGAGATGTGGGTGTTGTTGGCCTTGCCGCCGCAGTGCCACCCCCGGCATGTCCACGGCAGCGTCTGGTAGACCGCCACCGTGCCGTCCGCCGTTTTCCCGATGAAGGCGTGGACACACTTCTGCACCCCCGGCTTGTTCCAGTGGTTCCCATGCCGGTTTGCCCCCAGCCGCCCGTCGTCCGGCTGGATATACCGCCGCAGCTCCGGGTTGTTGGCCCCGGTGGAGTGGACCATCACGCCGCGCGGCACGATGGTCCGCCCAGCCTTATGGCAGTCGTTTTCCGTCAGGATCTGCCGGAAAAGCTTCATTTTTTCTCATCGTCCCTGGGCTTCACCGCCGCGGCGTCCACCTTGCCCTCCGTCATGATATAGACGATGATGGACGCGGCGCTGACCACCGCCCCCGCCACGGTGCTGATGATCTCCTCATCCAGCCCGAACACAAGGGCAAGTCCCGCCGCCAGTCCGGCCACCGCCGCCCACAGCTTGCGGCTGGACAGCTTGCGCTTCAATGTCTCCATGCTTTTCTCCCCTTTCTCAGTCGCTGTCCGGATCGGGGTTGGCCGCCATGGCCGCCTCGATCTTCTTGACGTTTTCCTTTGCCGATTTATTCTGATAAAAGCTCACTGACGCGCCGTATGCCGTCCACACTGCCGTAATGAACGTGGTGAGGTAGGGCAGTCCCCCGGTAAAGTCCCCGGCGATGGCCTGCTCCACAAACCCCAGCACCCGCCACGACACGTAGGCCGTCAGCGCCGTCTCCAGCAAAAGGATCAGCTTTGAAAATTCCAGCTTTTTCACGGATACACCGCCTCCCTAATGCGCTTCAGGTCATCCTGCTGCTGTTGGAGCTCCACCTCCACCACTGTGATCCGCTCCACCACGCTGTTGTGCTTGTCGACCTTCTTTTCCAGCTGTTCGATGCGGTAATTGGTCAGCCGGCTGGCCGCCATGATGCCGCCAAAGGAGCCGCCCAGCGTCCCCAGCAGCGCAATGACCGCCACAATGATCTCCGTCATGTTTCTCCCTCCTTGCAGTCATCGCGGTTCCCACTATTTTTTGTTGCCCTTTTTGATGCAAGGTGATATAATATTTGCCGCTTGTAAACAATTCCGGCGCGGCTGCCGGTTCCCTATTATATTCAGGAGGTCGTATCATTGTCACTCTACGAATCTGAGATCAAGCGCCGGCGCACCTTCGCCATCATCAGCCACCCCGACGCCGGCAAGACCACGCTGACGGAAAAATTCCTGCTGTACGGCGGAGCCATCGCTCAGGCCGGCGTGGTCAAGGGCAAGAAAAACGCCCGGGCCGCCACCTCCGACTGGATGGAGATTGAAAAGCAGCGCGGCATTTCCGTCACCTCCTCCGTCATGCAGTTCCAGTACGAGGGCTTCTGCATCAACATTCTGGACACCCCGGGCCATCAGGACTTCTCGGAGGACACCTACCGCACCCTCATGGCCGCCGACTCCGCCGTCATGGTCATCGACGCCGCCAAGGGCGTGGAGGCCCAGACCCGGAAGCTTTTCAAGGTCTGCGCCATGCGGCACATCCCCATTTTCACCTTCATCAACAAGATGGACCGGGAGGCCCGGGACCCCTTCGAGCTGTGTCAGGAGCTGGAGAAGGAGCTGGGCATCGACACCTACGCCGTCAACTGGCCCATCGGCTGCGGCAAGGATTTTCAGGGCGTGTACGACCGGGCCCGGAAGAAGATCATCCACTTTACCTCCAACACCAATGCCCGGGCTGCCACCTCCACCGAGGTGGAGCTGTCCGACCCCGCGCTGGCCGGCCTCATCGGGCAGGCCAAGCGGGAGCAGCTCAACGACGAGATCGAGCTGCTGGACGGCGCCTCCTGCGAGTTCGACATGGACCGCGTGCGCCACGGCAAGCTCTCCCCGGTGTTCTTCGGCTCCGCCCTCACCAACTTCGGTGTGGAGCCCTTTCTGGAGGACTTTCTCCGCATGACCACCCCGCCCCTACCCCGGATGGCGGGAGATCAGGTCATCGACTCCTTTGCCGACGATTTCTCCGCCTTCGTCTTCAAAATTCAGGCCAACATGAACAAGGCCCACCGGGACCGCATCGCCTTCATGCGGGTGGTGTCCGGCCGGTTCGACGCGGATAAGGAGGTCTACCACGTGCAGGGGGGCAAAAAGCTCCGCCTGTCCCGGCCCCAGCAGCTTATGGCCGCCGAGCGCGAGATCATCGAGGAGGCCTACGCCGGCGACATCATCGGCGTGTTCGACCCCGGCATCTTCTCCATCGGCGACACCCTGTGCGCCCCGGGGAAGAAGTTCCAATTCGACCCCATCCCCACCTTCGCGCCGGAGCACTTCCGCCGTGTCCGCCCCCTCGACACCATGAAGCGCAAGCAGTTCCTCAAGGGCATGGAGCAGATCGCTCAGGAGGGCGCTATCCAGATCTTCAAGACCCCCTATTCCGGCATGGAGGAGGTCATCGTGGGCGTGGTGGGCACCCTTCAGTTCGACGTGCTGGACTACCGCCTGAAGAACGAGTACGGCGTAGACCTCTACGAGGAGGGCCTGCCCTACCAGTATCTCCGCTGGATCGAGCACGACGGGGAGGAGCCTCTCCGGGCTGACGAGCTCACCCTGCCTAACGACGCCATGCTGGTGGAGGACTACAAGGGCAATCAGCTCCTGCTGTTCGCTTCCCTGTGGTCCATCAACTGGACGGCGGACCGCAACAAGCAGCTCACCCTGCTGGAGTTCGGCGGGGCGAAATTCTGATTTTCCCCGGCAAAGAGGGCTGAAAAGCCTTTTCCCCACAGCGCCGGAAAAGGTTGGCCCGCCGCTGGGCCGCATACCCCGGCCCCGCAAAACGGTAAAGCCGCTTTATATCGGTGTGTCCGGTGCCTACCAAGGCCGTACCGGACATCCTGTCCTTCAACAGCCCAGAGGGGCCGGCCATGACCGGGGATCACCCAGACGCAGCCGGAGGGCCGCAGGCTTTTCAAGCCCGCGGCCCTCCGCTTTTCTGGACAGCGCCTGCCGTTTCATGCTATGATGAAGTTACGAAAGGGGGTCACGCCGTGTACGAAGCCATCCGCCGCCCGAAAAAGTCCCAGCGGGGCAGCACCCTCACCGTCCCCGCCCTGATCTGCGCCGTGCTCATCCTGCCGGTGCTGGCTCTGAGCATCTGGGCCGCCCGCTATCAGTTCCAGTACCACGCCTTTCTCAACGATCTGGCGGACAGCACCACCCTCGCCCGCCGTTCCGGCAATTACTCCGTCCGGGTGGACGGCGAAGCCTCCGCGCTGGATGAGTCCGCCCTCTCCCGGCTGTTCGCCGCCATTTCCGACGCGGGCAGCGGCCGTCTGGGCGACCCGCCGGATACCGAGCCGAAGATCACCGTGGACTACGGCTCCGCCCGGCTGGACATCTGGATCGTCCCGCTGGACAATCCCTCCAACGAGTGGACGGAAGGGCCGTTCTTCCGCTACACCTACCGGGACGGGAAAACCTACTGCTACGACACCGACCAGCTCCGGCCGGACAAATTCCTGAAGATGTTTTCCTGATATTCCCGGAAACTGTGCAACTTTCCGCGCAAAAACCGCATTTTTTCGCGTTTTCCGCGCGAAATTCCGCAGCAATCTTCCTCCGAGCTTCCACAAATCCCGCGGAAGCTGTGCATCATTTGCGGAACCGACAGAAGCGTGGACTTCATCGAAAGCGCCATGCACATCTGTGCGCTGAGCACGGCTGCCAGTTGCCGGGGACGAACGGCTGAACGAAATAGGAACAATAAAGAGGCCCGCTCCAAGGAGCGGGCCTCTTTATTGATTCTTGATTCTGTTTTCCGTTACGCCGGAGAAAAATCTCAGTCGGCGTACAGGGCGATGAGCTTCTGGAGGTGGTTCCAGCGGTCCATGGCGGCCTGCTCATTCTCCTCGAAGAGCTTCTCAGCCCGGTCGGGGAAGGAGCGGGTCAGGGCGGAGTAGCGGGCCTCGTTCATGAGGAACTCGCGGTAGCCGCCGGCGGGCGCCTTGGAGTCCAGCGTGAAGGGGTTCTTGCCCGCGGCCCGGTTCTGGGGGTTGTAGCGGAACAGGTTCCAGTAGCCGCAGTCCACGGCCTTCTTCATCTCGGACTGGCAGTTGGCCATGCCGCCCTTGATGGAGTGCATCTCGCAGGGGGCGTAGCCGATGATGAGGGACGGGCCGTGATAGGCCTCGGCCTCCCGGATGGCGGTGAGTGTCTGGTTGGGGTTGGCGCCCATGGCCACCTGCGCCACGTAGACGTAGCCGTACTGCATGGCGATCTCGGCAAGGCTCTTCTTGGCGATGTTCTTGCCCGCGGCGGCGAACTGCGCCACCTGACCGATGTTGGACGCCTTGGAGGCCTGACCGCCGGTGTTGGAGTAGACCTCGGTGTCGAACACGAAGATGTTCACATCCTCGCCGGTGGCGATGACGTGATCCAGTCCGCCGTAGCCGATGTCGTAGGCCCAGCCGTCGCCGCCGAAGATCCACACAGACTTCTTGCTGAGGTATTCCTTCTTGTCGAGGATCTCCCGGCCCAGCGCGCAGGCGGGGCAGGTGCACCACTTGCCGCCGGCGGCCTTATGGGCCTTGGCGTCGGCCACCATCTGGGCCTGCGCGTCGCCCAGCATCTCCCGGGCCATGTCGCTCTCGAGGAACTCGATGGTCTCGTCGATGGTGTTGACGGAATCCTCCAGCGCGGCGATATACGCCTTGGACGCGGGGCCGTTGGCCGCGCCGTCGTCCATGGTGTCCAGCCACTTCTGGGCAGCCTCGCGGACGGCGTCGGCACAGTGCCCGGCCAGCAGCTGGCGGGTCTTGTCGGCAAGGCTCTGGCGGATGGCCTTCTGGCCCAGATGCAGGCCCAGACCGTGCTCGGCGTTGTCCTCGAACAGGGAGTTGGCCCAGGCGGGACCCTTGCCGGCCTTGTTGACGGTGTAGGGAGAGGTGGCAGCCGGACCGCCCCAGATGGAGGAGCAGCCGGTGGCGTTGGAGATATACATCCGGTCGCCGCAGACCTGCGTCACCAGACGGGCGTAGCTGGTCTCGGCGCAGCCGGCGCAGGAGCCGGAGAACTCAAGCAGCGGCTGCTTGAACTGGCTCTCCTTGACGGTGGCGACGCCCTCCATGTCGGCCTTGGGGGCCACTTCCTTGACCATGTAGTTGAACACGGCCTGACGGGGGGCCTCCTGCTCCAGCGGGACCATGGTCAGGCTCTTGGTGGGGCAGACGCCCACGCACACGGAGCAGCCCATGCAGTCCAGCGGGCTGACGGACAGGGTGTACTTGTAAACGCCCTTGCCCTTGCCGGCCTTGATGTCCACGATCTGCGCCCCGGCGGGAGCCGCGGCGGCCTCCTCCTCGGTGAGGGCGAAGGGACGGATGGTGGCGTGGGGGCAGACGTAGGAGCACTGGTTACACTGGACGCACTTGGCGGGGTCCCACGCGGGAACGGACACGGCCACGCCGCGCTTCTCGTAGGCGGAAGCGCCCTGCTGGAAGGTGCCGTCCACATGGGGGACGAACTTGGAGACGGGCAGGCTGTCGCCGTCCATCCGGTCCACGGGCTCCAGAATGTTCTCCACCATGTCCACCAGAGCGGCGGGGCCGTCCAGTCTGGCGGGAGCGGCGTCGTCCACGGCGTCGGCCCAGTCGGCGGGCACGTCGATCTTCACGAA
>CAKUPH010000110.1 GCA_934675115.1 uncultured Oscillospiraceae bacterium
TCTCCCTAAGCGTGCTTTTGGTTCCTTTTCGCACGAGCGAAAAGGAACTCGCCCGCAGGCGAAACCTGACGTTTCTCTTCTTTCGCAAAGAAAAAAGCGGTGTCAGGGGCTTCGCCCCTGCGTATATCGAACATTTGTTCTGTCCGCTCCGTAGATTACCACCTTCCCGCGCCGCTGTCAACCGTTTTCGGGAATTTTTCCTCCACAACTTGTCCGCCAGAGCACGGGTAATCGGACACTTCTCTTCCGGCGCTCCGGGCAAAAGTTGCACTCAATATCCCCGCTGTCCAATGTTCACAAAGGGTTCACAGTCCCGGGGTTGACTTGCCGCCCCCGCCGGGTTATATTGAAAAAAATAAAAGTTCAACAGGAGGTCCTTGTATGAAAAAAGGAACCAAGCTCGGCCTTCTGGGCCTGCTGGCCGGGGCCGGAGCGGCGGGCGGGCTGGCCGCCGCAGGCACCGCCCTCTATAATCAGGTGATGATCCCCACCCCCCGTGACCCCTCCCGCAGCACCGACGATCCCGCCGAGTGCGCCGAGGGCCGCCGCTGGGCGCAGATGGCCGCCGGATTTCAGGAGGCGTCCATTCAGTCGGTGGACGGCCTGCATCTGTGGGCGGCCGTCGTCCCCGCCAAAAACCAGACCCACCGCTGGGCCGTCTGCGTCCACGGCTACCACGACGACCACACCGGCATGGGCGTATACGGCAAGCGCTATCACGAGGCGGGCTGGAACGTCCTTCTCCCCGACCAGCGGGGTTACGGCAACAGCGAGGGCTATTACATCGGCTGGGGCTATGACGAGCGGCTGGATCTGGTGGGCTGGATCTCGTGGATCATCCGTCACGACGCCGACGCGGAGATCCTGCTCCACGGCGTGTCCATGGGCGCTGCCACGGTACTGATGACCACCGGCGGCGCGCTGCCCGGCAACGTGAAGGCCGCCATCTCCGACTGCTCCTACACCGACATCGAGACGGAAATGCGCCACGTGGTGCAGGACTACCGCAGGGACGGCGACCGCCGTCTCCCCGTGCCTACCTCCGCGGCCTTCGCCCTGCTGCGGCAGACCACCCTGCGGAAAACGGGCTTCGACCTGCGGGACGCCGCCCCTATGGAGGCGGTGGAGCGCTCCAAGACTCCCACGCTGTTCATCCACGGCACGGAGGACAAATTCGTTCCCTCCCACATGATGGGCAAGCTGTTTCAGGCCGCCCGCTGCCCCAAGAGCTTCCTGTGGATCCCCGGCGCGGGCCACGCGCAGGCGGTGGGCATCGACCCCAACCTTTACTGGTCCACGGTAAGCACCTTTGTGGACACCTATTTCGCATAAAATCAAGCAAAAAGCGGAAGCGCACTGCGCTTCCGCTTTGATTGACCCTGCAGCATTTCGCCGCAGCAGCGGCGAAGGAAATAAAATTTGTTCCTTCCCCGCTCAGAACAGGTCCAGCATATTGTCCAGGTAGATGGCCTCCCGAACCCGCAGCTGATGCTCCGGCTTTGTCATGTAGTAGAGCAGAAATTCCAGCACCAGCGCACTGCCCAGCCCCCGGCCCTCGATCTTGAAGTTGGAAAAGCCCATGGGCAGGTAGACGTTCTGAATGTCCCCGACGCCGATGAAGGCCGGATTTTCCATGGCCCTGGAGAATCGGTAGCCCTCCCCGGCGTCCGGGGCGGCGCAGCGGTGGTCGGGGCCGTCCTCCCCCAGATTTTTGCGGCTCACCGCCTCGTAGCAGGCTCTGCGGTCGGCGCAGCCGAAAAAGCAGCACTCGTTGCAGAGAAATTCCACCTTCTCCCGCAGGGGAGCCGGGAGGACGTCCAGCCTGTCAAAGGCCCGGTTCAGCCGGAAATCCGGCACGATATAGCGGAATTCGTCCCGGGCCGCTTCCGCTTCGAACTGCCGGAAGTCCGTCAGCACCTTGGTGGTGGAGGAGACAAAATAAAGCCCCGGACAGGTCCGTTTCAGATAGTCCAGCAGCAGCTCCGAGTGGACGATGACGCCGTTCCGCGGGCCGTTATCCTCCGCGAACAGGCGGCAGAGGGCGTTGCATTTTTGGTCGGAGAGGTGCTCCTCCCGCAGCAGGGAGTTGCTGAAGGTCAGCCGGGCGGAAACGCCGTATTCCCGCGTCATGGCCAGCACCGCCCGTGGGTCACGGTCCCCGGAGCCTACCCGTCCACCGCCCCAGAGACAGTCCGCCGGCGCGCCGTAGATGGAGCCGATCTCGCACCAGTCGTAAAAGTACTCCCGGTGCTCCCGGAACAAGGGCAGGAACAGCTTGTACAGCTCAAAAAACTCAAACAGGCCGGGCAGATGATAGTATGCGGTTTTCTTCTGCGCTCCGTCCATGGCTGTACCGTTCCCCCTTCGTTTTCCATTCCGGAAAAATAATAGCAGAAAGCTATGAAAAAATCCACACAAAAAAGAGGCCCCGACGTGGAGCTGCCCGACCGGGCAGGCACATCGGGGCCTTGTTTCGTTTTTCTTAGAAGTCCGCGTTGCCGACGGTGCGGGGGTGCAGCTCCACGTCGCGGATGTTGGACACGCCGGTGAGGTACATGACCATCCGCTCGAAGCCCAGACCGAAGCCGGCGTGGCGGCAGGAGCCGTAGCGCCGCAGGTCCAGATACCACCAGTAATCCTTGGGATCCAGACCCAGCTCCGCCATGCGGGCCTCCAGCACGTCCAGGCGCTCCTCGCGCTGGGAGCCGCCGATGATCTCGCCGATACCGGGCACAAGGCAGTCGGCAGCGGCCACGGTCTTGCCGTCGTCGTTCAGGCGCATGTAGAACGCCTTGATCTCCTTGGGGTAGTCGGTGACGAACACGGGCTTCTTGTAGATCTGCTCGGTGAGGAAGCGCTCGTGCTCGGTCTGGAGGTCGCAGCCCCACTCCACCTTATAATCGAACTTGTCGTTGTGCTGCTTGAGGATCTCCACCGCCTCGGTATAGCTCACCCGGCCGAAGTCGGAGGTGGCCACGTGGCGCAGGCGCTCCACAAGGCCCTTGTCCACAAAGGAGTTGAAGAAATTCATCTCGTCCGGGCACTTGTCCATGACATAGTTGATGATATACTTGATCATGTCCTCAGCCAGATTCATGTCGTCGTTCAGGTCGGCGAAGGCGATCTCAGGCTCGATCATCCAGAACTCGGCAGCGTGGCGCTGGGTGTTGGAGTTTTCCGCCCGGAAGGTGGGGCCGAAGGTGTAGACGGAGCCGAAGGCCATGGCGAAGTTCTCACAGTTGAGCTGGCCGGACACGGTGAGGTTGGCCCGCTTGCCGAAGAAGTCTTTGGAGTAGTCCACGCTGCCGTCCTCAAGGCGGGGCGGGTTGGCGATGTCAAGGGTGGTCACCTGGAACATCTCGCCGGCGCCCTCGCAGTCGGAGGCGGTGATGATGGGAGTGTGGACATAGACGAAGCCCCGGTCCTGGAAGAAGCAGTGGATGGCGTGGGCCGCCACGGAGCGCACACGGAAGGTGGCGGAGAACAGATTGGTGCGGGGGCGCAGGTGCTGGATGGTGCGCAGGTACTCCACGGAGTGGCGCTTTTTCTGGAGCGGATAGTCCGGGGAGGACGGGCCCTCCACCGCGATGGAGGCGGCCTTGATCTCCAGCGGCTGTTTGGCCTCGGGGGTGAGCACCACGGCGCCGGTGACAATGAGGGCGGCGCCCACGTTCTGCCCGGCGATCTCCTTATAGTTGTCCAGAACCCCCGCGTCCATGACGATCTGAAGGTTCTTGAAGCAGGAGCCGTCGTTGAGCTCGATGAAGCCGAAGGTCTTCATGTCGCGGATAGTCTTGGCCCAGCCCATGACGGTGACGGTCTGGCCGTTGAGCCGCTCGCCGTCGGCAAAGACGGAGGCGATGGTAATGCGATCCATAGTCGTTTCCCTCTATTCTTTTAATTTCATAGTGTCCATAGTATACTCACTTTCCCCCGGTTTTGCAAGAAGAAGCGGCGGGGTTTGCACCGGTTTTTTGAGATTTTCCGGCCTTTCGGGCACAAAAAACGGACCGTCCCTCATCGGGGGCGGTCCGTTTTTCATTCTCTCAGGTGCGGCGCGCCGGTTCACACGCCGTCCAGCAGGCCCGCGGCGGCGCTCTGGACGTAGTCCAGATCCTCGAACGTCACGTCCGGCCCGATGAGGAACCGCACGCCGTCCCCCGCCGTCAGCACGGACACCCCCGCGCCCTCAAGACCCCGGCGGATCTGCTCGCCGGTGCGGCCCGCGAACCTGGCCAGCACCGTCCCCGGCCCGTCCGGGCGGGCGTCGATGCCCTCCTCCCGGTATTCATCCAGCCGGGCCAGCAGGTGCCGGGCCAGCTTCTCACACAGGGCGGCGTCGCCTTGCAGCCCCGCCCGTCCGTCCAGTATCACAGTTCTCATGGCGCACCTCACAGCGCGGGCGCCACCGGCGCCCGGAATTGGAAATCCGCCCGGCCCAGCGCGGCCAGCACGGAGGACAGCGTCTCCCCCGCCGACGCGTCCAGCAGGAGATAGTTCCGGGCGAGCTCGCCCCGGGTGAAATGCCGGATGAGGGTGGACGCCCGGGTGCCGGACGAGCCGGTGAGCGTCCGGCCGTCCTCGGTGGTGAGCCAGCAGGCGTACCCCGCCTGCCGCAGCCCGTTCACGCCGTCCTCGTCCAGCCCGTCCGCCAGCACGGCGGTCAGGCGGCAGTGGGCGGCGGCGGAGAGATTTTCCTCCGCCAACGCAAGCTCCTCCGCAATATCATTCGCCTTGGCGCTCTCCAGCCGCAGACCGATGAAATGCCCCGTGGCCAGCAGCCGCCGCACCAGCTCGTCCCGCTGCGCCAGCTGCTCCGCCGTAAAGAAGAACAGCCCCTGACAGCTCTGGCCGGACAGGGCGGCCAGCATCAGCTCCGTCTCCTCCTCAGTCTCCGGCACGACGACGCCCAGATACACGCCCGCGCCGCTGCCCGAGATGCTTGGGGTAGTTGGGGCGGCAGAATCGTCCGGCTCCGGGTCCGGGTTGTCCTGCCGGTAGCGGACCAGATAGCTCTGCATCATATTGTAAGCGGCGCTGATGAAGCTCTCGTCCGACTCCAGCGCCGGGGGATTGCCGCCGCTCTTGCCCTTGATGCGCACCAGATAGTTGCCGTCCCCAGCGGCGCTCAGGGAGTAGTAGATCTCGCTGCTGAACACGTCGCACACCCGGGCGATGGGGATGTAGACGATAGAATTGCGGACGATGGCCCGCTCGGAGTACACCCGGCCGTCGCCGTCGTAGGTAGTGTCGTTCTGAAGGTCGAAGGTGAGCTGCTTCCGGTTGGAGTACACCAGCACGCTGCGCTTAACGGAGCTGTAGGTGGAGTACACTCCCAGATTCACCCCCGTCACCGTGGCGGACAGCATGGTGTATGGCACGTACAGCACGCCGCCCTGAATGGTGGGCATGGTGCCGCTCTCCAGCGGCTGAAGGGAGTCGTTCACCGCGGAAAAATACACCGCCGCCCCCTTGGCCGACGGCATGGCGGCCGCCAGCACCAGCACGCACAGCATGACCGCCGTCAGGCTCCTCATCCACTTTTTCACCGGCTTCGCCTCCCTTTGGGATTTTTGCTCAGTATACCATACGGGGCGGAAAGTTACAAATGTTTTGTGGCGGGAGGGGCGGCACGGCTGCGGGCACCGTGTCTGCTGTCATCGGCATCCCGCCGTACTCCATAAACAGCCTGCCACTGAAGCTGTGCGCCATGGTAAACGAGCGACTGGGCACGGAAACCCTTATATAATGATATCCCAATGTTCATCCTGATGGCAAACCTGCTCAGCAACTCGAAGGTGGCCGACGGACTGTTTGAGTCCATCCGCTACCTGCTGGGCCCGCTGAAGGGCGGTCT
>CAKUPH010000111.1 GCA_934675115.1 uncultured Oscillospiraceae bacterium
TTCCACCCCAGATCGTAGATCACCGTCCCCAGCAGCAGCACCAGCACCACCGCCATCATGGGCCGGATGATCTTTCCGCCGTTTTTCAGCGCCAGCCCGGAGCCAACATAGTTGCCCGCGATGTTGCACAGCGCCGCCGGAATGCCCAGTGCCCACAGGATGTTCCCGCTGAAGGTGAAGGTCACGAGGGCCGCCAGATTGGACGACAGGTTGATGACCTTGGTGTTGCCCGCGGCGGTGAGCAGGTCGAAGCCGCACAGCCCCGTCAGCGCCAGCATGAGGAACGTGCCGGTGCCCGGACCGAAAAATCCGTCGTAGCAGCCGATGGCGAGGGCGATGCCGCCGCAGCGGGCCAGCAGCCCGGCCTTTGAGTACCGGGCCATCCGGTCCTCGTCCCCCAGATCCCGCTTGAAAATGATCACCAGCGCGATGACCGGCAGGGCGGCCAGCAGGAAGCAGTAGAGATATTTTTCCGGCAGCCACAGGTTCAGCCGCGCCCCCAGCCATGACCCGGACAAGGCGCAGACCACCGACAGCGCCGCCGTCTGCCTATGCAGGTGCCCATGGCGGAGATACCGCGCCGTGGACAGCATGGTGCCGAAGGTGGACGAGCACTTGTTGGTTGCGGTGGCAAAGTGGGGCGGCAGCCCCGCCAGCAGGTAGGCGGGCAGGGAGATCAGCCCGCCGCCCCCGGCCACGGAGTCCACCAGCCCCGCCAGAAACAGCATGGGGCAGACCAGCACATAGGTCCAGACAGAAAGCTGCGGCATGAAATGACCTCATTTCGACAAATTTTTCGCGCCGCGCCCATTGGGCGCTTGTATGTAAAAAAGGGTTGTGGTAAGATAATTTCGTATGTGTGTAAAAAGAGCGTAAACCAGCAAACCATAGATCAGAGAGCAGGAGGATGGGCCGTTCCGGCCCGAAATAAGGATATGTCCAACACGATCGGCTTTGACAACCAGAAATATCTGGAGACCCAGTCCGCCCACATCCGGGAGCGCATCAGCCAGTTCGGCGGCAAGCTCTATCTGGAGTTCGGCGGCAAGCTGTTTGACGACCACCACGCCGCCCGGGTGCTGCCCGGCTTCGCCCCGGACAGCAAGATCCGCATGCTGCTGGAACTGCGGGACAGCGTGGAGATGGTCATCGCCATCAACGCCTCCGCCATCGAGCAGAACAAGGTCCGGGGCGATCTGGGCATCACCTACGACGAGGACGTGCTGCGCCTCATCGACACCTTCCGGGAGAAGGGTCTGTACGTGGGCAGCGTGGTCATCACCCAGTACGCCGGCCAGAGCGCGGCGGACGCCTTCAAAAAGCGGCTGGAGACGCTGGGGGTGAAGGTGTACCTCCACTATCCCATCGCCGGGTACCCCCACAACATCGCCCACATCGTCAGCGACGACGGCTACGGCAAAAACGACTACATCGAGACTGCCCGGCCCCTCGTGGTGGTCACCGCCCCCGGCCCCGGCTCCGGCAAGATGGCCACATGCCTTTCGCAGTTGTACCACGAATACCGCCGGGGTGTCAAGGCCGGATACGCCAAGTTCGAGACCTTCCCCATCTGGAACCTGCCCCTTCAGCACCCGGTGAACCTCGCCTATGAGGCGGCCACCGCCGACCTCAACGACGTGAATATGATCGACCCCTTCCACCTTCAGGCCTACGGTGAGACCACCGTGAACTACAACCGGGACGTGGAGGTGTTCCCCGTCCTCCGGGCCATGTTCGAGACCATCACCGGCGAGAGCCCCTATCAATCCCCCACGGACATGGGCGTCAACATGGCGGGCAGCTGCATCGTGGACGACGACGCGGTGTGCGCCGCCGCCCGGCAGGAGATCATCCGCCGGTACTACACCGCCCTTTGCGACCGCCGCCGGGGGCAGGGCAGCGACGAGATTGTCTACAAGCTGGAGCTGCTGATGAAGCAGGCGGGCATCACCGAGGAGCTGCGCCCCGTCATCGCCGCCGCCGACACCCGGGCGGCCGAGACCGGCGAGCCGGCCACCGCCATCCAGCTGCCCGGCGGCGCCGTCATCACCGGCAAGACCTCCGACCTCATGGGCGCGGCCAGCGCCGCCCTGCTCAACGCCCTCAAGGCGCTGGCGGGCATCGACGACGGCGTCCACCTCATCTCCCGGCAGGCCATCGAGCCCATCCAGTCCGTCAAGATCCGCCATCTGGGCAGCCATAACCCCCGGCTCCACAGCGACGAGGTGCTCATCGCCCTCGCCATCTCCGCCGCCACCGACCCGCTGGCGGCTCAGGCCCTCCGCAGTCTGGACGGGCTGCGCCACTGCGAGGCCCACTCCTCCGTCATTCTGTCCTCCGCGGACAGCACCATTTATCAGAAGCTGGGCCTGCGCCTGACCTGCTCCCCCCGGTATCAGACCAACCAGCTCTTCCACCGCTGAACCATCCCAAAAAGCAGGAGGTCGTGCCTCCTGCTTTTTGTTTTATTTTCCGCCCAAAAGGCCCCCGGTTCCCCCTTGACTTGAAAGGGCGCTCAGCGTAAAATGAATCAGTTAAATATATTTCCTGCAAATTTTGACGAGACAGGGCGGACAAAGGCGTCCGCGCAAGGGTGCGTGGCCTGTCCCGGCGGCGGACGGACGCAGCCCGCCGCGTATGAGAGGATGGAATGAACATGGCTGTCAGCACAAAATTCATCTTTGTCACCGGCGGCGTGGTGTCCGGCCTTGGCAAGGGGATCACCGCCGCGTCTCTGGGCCGCCTGCTCAAGCAGCGGGGCCTGCGGGTCAAGGTCCAGAAGCTGGACCCCTACCTGAACGTGGATCCCGGCACCATGAGCCCCTATCAGCACGGCGAGGTGTTCGTCACCGACGACGGCGCGGAGACCGATCTGGATCTGGGCCATTACGAGCGCTTCATCGACGAGAACCTGACCTTCAACTCCTCCGTCTCCTCCGGCAAGGTGTACTGGAACGTCCTGAACCGGGAGCGGGCGGGGGACTATCTGGGCGGCACCGTCCAGATCATTCCCCACATCACCAATGAGATCAAGCGCAACATCTACTCCCTTGAGGGAGAGAGCACCGATGTGGCCATCGTGGAGATCGGCGGCACCGTGGGCGACATCGAGTCCCAGCCCTTCCTGGAGGCCATCCGGCAGGTGGCCGCCGAGCGGGGGCGGCAGAACGTCATGTTCATCCATGTCTCCCTCATCGTGTCTATCCCCGGCTCCGGCGAGCTGAAGAGCAAGCCCACCCAGCACTCCGCCAAGGAGCTGCTCAGTCTCGGCATCCAGCCCGACGTCATCATGTGCCGCAGCGACGCCCCCATCCCGCAGGAGATCCTCGATAAGATCGCCCTGTTCTGCAACATCCCCGTGGACCACGCCATCCCCAACCTGACGGCGGACATCCTGTACGAGGTGCCCCTCATGCTGGAGCGGGAGGGGCTGGCCGACGTGGTGGTGAAGCGGCTGGGCCTCATCTGCCACGCCCCCGACCTCACCGAGTGGGCCACCATGGTCCACCGGGCCAAAAACGTCCACGGCACCGTCACCATCGCGCTGGTGGGCAAGTACGTCGCCCTTCACGACGCGTACCTCTCCGTGGTGGAGGCCCTGACCCACGGCGGCATTGAAAACGATGTGAAGGTCCACATCCAGTGGGTGGACTCCGAGACCGTCACCGACGACAACGCCGCGGAGCTTTTGAAGGACGCCCACGGCATTCTGGTGCCCGGCGGCTTCGGCGACCGGGGCATCGAGGGCAAGATCTCCGCCATCCGGTACGCCCGGGAAAACAACGTGCCCTTCCTCGGCATCTGCCTTGGCATGCAGATGGCGGTGGTGGAGTTCGCCCGCCACGTGTGCGGCATGACGGACGCCCACTCCTCCGAGCTGAACCCCAACACCACCCACCCCGTCATCGACCTCATGCCCGAGCAGGTGGGCGTCACCGCCAAGGGCGGCACCATGCGTCTGGGCAGTTACCCCTGCCACCTCAAGGAGGGCACGCTGGCCGCCGAGATCTACGGCACGCTGGAGATCAACGAGCGTCACCGCCACCGCTATGAGTTCAACAACGACTACCGGGAGGAGCTGACCGAGGTCGGTCTGGTGCTGTCCGGCCTGTCGCCGGACGGCCATCTGGTGGAGATGATCGAGCTGCCCGGCCACCCGTGGTTCGTGGCGGGCCAGTTCCATCCGGAGCTCAAGAGCCGCCCCAACAAGGCCCATCCGCTGTTCCGGGGCCTTATCGGCGCGGCCAAGAAGTACGCCGGGATGTAAGAAAAGCAGCGCGCTCACACCCGGAGAAAGCTTCCCGGACGCAGGCGCGCCGAACGCCTTATAGAATTTCGCCGCGGCAGCGGCGAAAAACCGCTTTTCGACAGATCAAACACCCGATGGGGTACCATCGGGTGTTTTTTTAAGGAGGGGACCGCTGTGGTCAAGGAAAACGAAGTCTATCACGTCCGCATCGACGGCTGCGCCGGGGACGGCTCCGGCGTGGCCCGGATTGACGGCATGGCGGTGTTCGTCAAGGGCGCCGTCCGGGGCGAGGAGGCGGATATTTTCGTCGAGCACGTGGGCCACAGCGCCGCGTGGGCCCGGGTGGAGCGGCTCACCGTTCCCTCTCCCGCCCGGCGGGAGCCAGACTGCCCCTATTACGGCCGGTGCGGCGGCTGCCAGTACCGCCACATGAGCTGCGAGGAGGAACTGGCGTGCAAGCGCCTGCGGGTGGAGGACGCCCTGCGCCGCATCGGCGGCACGGACCTGTCCGTGGACGTCATCCACGGCGCGGAGAGTACAGAGCGCTACCGCAACAAGGTGCAGTTCCCCGCCGCCCCCCGGTCGCTGGGCTACTATCAGGGCCGCACCCACAGGGTCATCAACATTGAGGACTGCCTGCTTCAGCCGGAGGCGGACACCGCCTGCATGACCGCCGTTCGCGATTGGATGCGGATATACAAGGTCCCCGCCTACGAGGAAAAGACCGGGAAGGGTCTTGTGCGGCACCTTTACCTGCGCACCAACCGGGCGGGGGAGGTGCTGTGCTGTCTGGTGGTCAACGACCGGGACATCCCCTACGCGGAGGAGCTGACCGCCGCCCTGCGGGCGGCCGCGCCGGGGCTTGCGGGGCTGGTGCTATCCGTCAACACCAGAAAGACCAACGTCATCCTCGGCACGGAGTACCGCACCCTCTGGGGCCGGGACTATCTGGAGGAAACGCTGTGCGGCCACGTGTTCCGCCTGTCCGTGCCCTCCTTTTTCCAGATCAACCGCGCCCAGACGGAGGTGCTCTACCGCCGGGCACTGGACTTCGCCGCCCTCACCGGGACGGAGATGGTGGTGGATCTCTACTGCGGCATCGGCACCATCAGCCTGACGCTGGCGGAGCGGGCCGGGCAGGTCATCGGCGTGGAGGTGGTCCCCCAGGCCATCGAGGACGCGAAGGAGAACGCCCGCCGGAACGGCCTTGCGGACAAGACCCGCTTCGAGTGCGGCGACGCTGCCGATCTGGCCGCCCGGCTGGAGCGGGAGGGCCTGCGGCCCGACGTGGTGGTGGTTGACCCGCCCCGGAAGGGGCTGGCCCCCAGCGTGGTGGACACCGTGGCCGCCATGGCGCCGGAGCGATTGGTGTACGTCTCCTGCGACCCGGCCACGCTGGCCCGGGACGTAAAGCGCTTCGAAGCGCTGGGGTACAAGGCCCTCCGGGCCGAGGCCGCGGACCTCTTCCCCCGGACGGCCCACGTGGAGACGGTATGCCTCTTAGTTCTGAGAAATCCGGTGACACATATCAACATTGATGTGGATGTGGAAGAAATGGTGCA
>CAKUPH010000112.1 GCA_934675115.1 uncultured Oscillospiraceae bacterium
CCTGTGTACCCCTTAGAAGGGATCTGGCATAGTTTTGTTTTTGCGGTGCCGCAGAAGTCTTTCCGACTACTTTGGTAAGACGCCGCCGTTCTATTTCCGCTGCCGCTGCGCTGGTGCGGACTTACAATATAGGCGCTTATTAGCGCCACTGCACCAGTGGCAAAGCACCATGCAGGCGCCTTCCGATGGCCGTATCGACTTTAACAAGCTCCATTGGAGCGGCAGCGATAATTAGAGGTAACAAGTGTCCTGTTACCCCGCGCCGGAAATAGACGGACGCACAGCTTGATTGCGCCCCCGTAAAAACGGGGTTCTTAGGGGAAAACGCTATGAGCGAGAATGCGTCCTTTGCATTCGAAGTCGAATCCGCGTTTTCTCCCTAAGTGATTCTTTGCTTACTTTCTGTTCACACAGAAAGTAGGTCGCCCTAGGGGCGAAACCCCTGCCAGCGGAGCGTCCGCAGGACGCACCGAAATCATCGTCGATTTTCCGGCGAATACGGGAGAACGTGATTCAAAGGCCTTGCCTTTGACTTACAGTTCCCCGGTAACGCAGAATATCGCCCATTTGGCGATATTCACCGCGTGATCGGCGATACGCTCCAGATACTTCGCGATGATGATGAGATCCACGGCGTTGCCGGAGTGATCCTCCTGCCGGGCGATGCGCTCGGTCAGCTCCCGCTTGACCTTGACGAACAGGTCGTCCACCACGTCGTCCAGATTGATGACGGCGTGGGCGGTGTTCTCGTCCCGGTCGGCGAAGGCTGCGATGGCCTGCCGCACCATCAGCCCCGCCTGACGGCTCATGGTGGCGATGTCCTCGGGCACCTCGTTCTGCTTGCCGTCCGCCAGCAGGAGGGCGATCTCGGCGATGTTGGCCGCCTGATCGCCGATGCGCTGAAGATCGGTGACCATCTTCATGGCGGAGGAGATGGTGCGCAGGTCCCGGGCCACCGGCTGCTGCCGCATGAGCAGGGACATGCAGTGGTTCTCAATGTCCCGCTCCTGCTGATCCATGGAGGCGGTCAGGTCGATGGTGGCCTTCGCCCCGGCCTCGTCCCCGCTGGACAGGGAGGACGTGACCTGATCGATGGCGTCCCGGGCGGTGCCCGCCATGGCGGTCAGCTCCCGGCCCAGCTCCAGCAGCTCCGCGTCAAATGTTTTTCTCATAACAGCAGTCCTCCCTTATCCAAATCGTCCCGTGATGTAATCCTCCGTGCGCTTGTCCTTGGGCACGGAGAACAGCTTCTCCGTGTCGTCATCCTCCACGAGCTCGCCGTGGAGGAAGAAGGCGCACCGGTCGGAGATCCGGGTGGCCTGCTGCATGTTATGGGTCACGATCACTATTGTATAGTTTTTTTTCAGATCTGCAATCAAATCTTCAATTTTTGCCGTAGAAATTGGGTCGAGGGCGGAGGTGGCCTCGTCCATGAGCACCACGTCCGGCTCCACCGCCAGCGCCCGGGCGATGCAGATGCGCTGCTGCTGGCCGCCGGACAGGGACAGGGCGGACTTTTTCAGCCGGTCCTTCACCTCGTCCCAGATGGCCGCGCCCCGGAGGGAGCGCTCCACGATCTCGTCCAGCTCCTTTTTGCCCCGGATGCCGTGGGTCCGGGGGCCGTAGGCGATGTTGTCGTAAATGGACATGGGGAAGGGATTGGGCTTCTGGAACACCATGCCCACGTGGCGGCGCAGCCACGTTACGTCCACCTGCGGGTCGTAAATATTTCGGCCCCGGTACATTACCTCGCCCTCGATGCGCACGCCGGGGATCAGGTCGTTCATCCGGTCCAGTGTCTTGAGAAAGGTGGATTTGCCGCAGCCCGACGGGCCGATGAGGGCGGTGACCTGATGCTCCGGCATGACGAGGGACACGTCCTTCAGGGCGTGGTTCTGGCCGTACCAGAGATTCAGCTTGTTTGTCTCTAAAATCGCGTCCATGGCGTCGCGCTCCTTTAATTCTTCTTGAGTTTCCGGCCCACCAGCATGGCGGACAGGTTGATGATCAGGGTGATGATCATCAGAATGGCGGCGATGGCCAGCGCCACCCGTACGTTGGCGTACTCCGTGGCGTAGAGGTAGAGGGTCACGCTCAGGGTGCCGGAGGGGGCGTGGAGGGCCTTGAGGAAGCCGTTGAGTGTAACGCCCATGCCGGCGGTGAACAGCAGGGCGGCGGACTCGCCCACGATGCGGCCCACGGCCAGAATGCAGCCGGTGACGATGCCGTCCACGGCGTTGGGCAGCACCACGGTGCGCACCATCCGCCACTTGCCCGCGCCCAGCCCCAGCGCGCCCTCCCGGTAGGACTGGGGGACGGTCTTGAGGGATTCCTGGGTGGTGCGGACGATGGTGGGCAGGATCATCACCACCAGCGTCAGACCGCCGGCCAGAATACCGGTGCCCATGCCGCACAGCTGGACGAACACCAGCATGCCCACAAGGCCGAAGATGATGGAGGGGATGCCGGTGAGGGTCTCGGTGGCGAACTCAATGACCGCCACCAGCTTCCGGTTCTCGGCGTATTCCGTCAGGTAGATGGCCGCGCCTACGCCAAGAGGCAGGACGATGATCATGGCCAGAAAAATGATATACAGCGTGTTGAGAATGTTGGGGAAGATACCGTCGGTGTTGTTGATATAGCTGCGCTGGCTGGTGAGGAACTCCCAGTTGATGCCGCTCAGCCCCCGGTAAAAGACGTAGATGATGAGAAACGCCAGCAGGGCGCAGGTCAGGATGCCGCAGAAGTACAGCAGGGCTTTCAGTCCCCGGTCGTAAATGCGGCGTCTGAGGGAAAGATGTTCCATGGCGTTAACCCTCCTTCTTCCGCTTGATGAATACGTTCAGGAACACATTGATGAGGATGATGAAGAGAAACAGCACAAGGCCGATGGAGAACAGCGACTGCTTCCACAGGGAGCCCACCGGAGCGTAGTTCATCTCGGAGGCGATGGCGGTGGTGAGGAAGCGCACGGGGGTGAACAGGCCGCCGGGCATGTTGGCCACATTGCCGGACACCATGATGATGGCCATGGCCTCGCCGATGGCCCGGCCCACGCCCAGCACGATGGCGGTGGCCACGCCGGAGCGGGCGGCGGGGAGGGACACCCGGAAGATGGTCTCGATGTGGGTGGCGCCCAGCGCGAGGCTGGCCTCCTCATACTCCTTGGGCACCGCCCGGAGAGAGGTCTCCGCCACGTTGATGATGGACGGCAGGATCATGATGGCCAGCACGATGATGGCGGACAGCAGGTTCGCGCCGGAGGACAGGCCAAAGAGCTTCTGCACCCCGGGCACCAGCACCACCATGCCCACAAGACCGTACACCACCGACGGGATGCCCGCCAGCAGGGAGACGGCGGTGCGGATGACGGCGGCGACATTTTCGTTGGCCACCTTGGCCAGGAACATGGCGGTAAGCACGCCGATGGGCACGCCGATGAGGATCGCGCCGCCGGTGCCCGCCAGCGAGGTGAGCACAAAGGGCAGGATGCCGTAAAGCTCCTGCTTAGGGGCCCAGACCTCTCCCGTCAGGAAGGCCGCCGGGCCGATCTCCAGAATGGCGGGCAGGCCGGAGATCACCAGATAAATGCTGATGAACAGCACGCAGGCCACCGCCGCGAAGCCGCACAGGAAAAACAGTCCGTGGACAAGGCGCTCCACAGCCTCCCGGTTCAGGCGGGACTGGAGCGCCGCCCGCCGCTTCCGAGCCTCCATGGGCAGGCGGTTTTCCGTTTGTCCGCCAGTTAACATTTTTTCGTGTTCCATTCCATAAACTCCTTATGATTCAACACCGTGATACGGGTACAGCCCCCGCTCTGTAAAGAGCGAGGGTGTTTCCCGTGATTCGTTTATCAGGCCTTGGGCACCGCGCCGGCGGAGCGGATCAGGGCGGACGCGTCGGCGGACAGGGCCCAGTCGAAGAAGGCCTGGGCGGCGGGGCTCAGCTCCGTGCCCTCCTTGGTGACCAGAACGAAGGGGCGCTGGATCTCATAGGAGCCGTCCAGCACGGTCTCCTCGCTGCACTCGACGCCGTTCACCGTGATGGCCTTGACGCCGTCCTGACCCTCCACAGCGGAGAGGGAGGCGTAGCCGATGGCGTTGGGGTTGTTGCGGACGGACTCGATGACTGCGCCGGTGGAAGTCAGCTCCTGAGCCAGCACGCACTTGTCGCCGGTCTTGGTGATGGACTCGAAGCCGTCCCGGGTGCCGGAGCCGGACTCGCGGCCGATGCAGGCGATCTCGCTGTCGGCGCCGCCCAGCTCGGACCAGTTGGTGATCTCACCGGTGAAGATCTTGGCGATCTGCTCCACGGTCAGGTCGGCCACGGCGTTGTCGCTGTTGACGATGACGGCGATGCCGTCCAGCGCCACGACGGTCTCAATGAGGCCCTGGCTCTTCTCCTCGTCCTTCAGGGCGCGGGAGGAAAGGCCGATGTCGGCGGTGCCGTTCATGGCGGCCTCGATGCCGGCGCCGGAGCCGCCGCCCTCCACGGAGACGGTCACGCCGCTGTGGTCGTTGCCGAACTGCTCAGCCAGCGTGTTCATGACCTTTTCCATCGAGGTGGAGCCCAGCGTCACGACGGTGCCGGACAGGCCGGCGGAGCCGCCGTTGTCAGAGGGAGCGGAGCTGCCGCCGTTATCGGAAGGGGCGGCGCTGCTGCCGCTGTCCTTGCTGCCGCAGGCCGCCAGAGACAGGGCCATCATCAGCGCCATCATCAGCGCAATGAGTTTTTTCATTTTGATTCTCTCCATTTCATCATGTATCACATTTTTATTATGTCCCGTTCTTCAGGGTACAAGCTGAGTATACTGACGAAATGTAAAGTCCGCGCCCAAAGGTTTGTAAAGTCTGTGTAAAACGTAAAAATGCCCCGTCAGAGCGGCCTTTACAATGTACCGCAATGTAAAGGCGGGCCGCGGAGCCGCTTTACAAAGCAAAAACCGCCTGCGTTCTCTGAACGCAGACGGCCTTTTAAAATTATAATTTAACTTTCCATGTGTTTGCCGAGGAAGCCTGCCGCCGTCTGGGCCAGCTTCAGCTCCACATCCCCGGTCCTGGCGTTATCGGCGGCGGAGACAAACAGCACGCAGCCCAGCACGTCCCCCTCGGACAGGATGGGCACGGCCACCGCCACCCGGTATTTGTCCGAGTCCTCGCACACCGGCACCCGTTCGCCGTCGGACTGCCAGCTCTGGCGGCCCTCCATGAGCTCTTCCACCCGGTGGGACAGGCGCTTGTCCGCCAGCTCCCGCCGGGGCACGCCGCCCACGGCGATGCAGCTGTCCCGGTCGGTGATGACGGCGGCCTGACCGGACGCCCGGCTCAGGGCCTCGCACAGCTGGTCGGCAAAATCGGCCACGCCGCCCAGCTGAGAGTATTTTTTGAAGATCACGCCGCCCTCCCGGTCCGTATATATCTCCAAGGGGTCGCCGTTGCTGATAACACTGACACGGAAAACCTTGTCCTCGTGGTTTTTAGAGGACTGGATCAGCGTGTTTTCGATATTTTCCGTGCCTTGCTTAAAATTTGCGGCGTCCTCCGTTTCTGCGGGGAGCGTGCCGTAGCGCAGCAGCGTGTCGATGTCGGATTGGAGCTTGATCTCCAGATGATCTTCATAGACGAGAATTTTGTCGATCAGC
>CAKUPH010000113.1 GCA_934675115.1 uncultured Oscillospiraceae bacterium
AGGAAGTAGCGCGGTGCGAAGCCAGCTACACGGGCAAATATCTGAAAAAGGTGCTGGCGTGAGGGTGCACACCACCATCGGCGCGGGTGCGCCGTACAAGCGTTTTGCGCAGCAAAACCTTGGCGTCAGGCGGAATTCACTTCCGCCGCGCAGATCAAATCGGGGATCCCCATGGGGCCTGACCCATGGGGCGTGCACCGGTACGCCCGAGGAAGTAGCGCAGTGCGAAGCCAGCTACACCGGCAAGTATCTGAAAAAGGTGCTGGCGTAAGGGTGCGCTCCGCCGAAAACATAAGGAAAAATTAAGAAATTCATGATAGCGCCGATCCCGCCTCCTGCGGTATAATGGCGGCAAAGACCGGCGCAGCGGCCCGGAAGCGGTATTCCGGGCACGAAAACGACGATGCCGGCCGGGAGGAACGTACAATGGATCTCATGCAATGGCTGACCGAAACGGCCGGCGGTGAATTTCTCTGGACCATGCTGGTGTCCATGGTCCCGGTGGTGGAGCTGCGGGGGGGTATCCCCTTCGGCGTGGCGGCGGGGCTGCCGGTGTGGTCGGCCTATCTGGCCGCCGTCATCGGCAATATGCTCCCCGTCCCCTTCATCATCGTCTACATCCGGCAGATCTTCAAGTGGATGCGCCGCCGCATCCCCCGGCTCAACCGCATGGTGGACAAGCTGGAGCAGAAGGCCCATCTCAAGGGCCAGAAGGTGACAAAATACAAATATCTGGGTCTCGCTATCTTTGTGGCCATCCCCCTGCCCGGCACCGGCGCGTGGACGGGGGCGCTGGCCGCGGCATTTCTCGATATGCCCCTGCGGCGGGCCCTGCCCTCCATTTTCGCCGGCGTTCTGATCGCGGGCGCCGCCGTCAGCGCGCTGGCCTTTGGAGTGAGCAGTCTGATCTGAGGTGGATCCATGTACTTATATCTGGTGCGCCACGGCCAGTCCGTGGGCAATGTGCGGCAGCTGTTCTACGGCTGGTCCGACCATCCCCTGACCGACGTTGGCCGGGCGGACGCCCGGGCGGCGGGGAAAAAGCTGAAGGCCGCCGCCTTCACCCGCTGCTGTGCCAGCGACCTTTCCCGGGCCATGGAAACGACCCGGCTGTGTCTCGGGGACCGGGACATTCCCATCGAGCCCTGCCCCGGCCTGCGGGAGCAGGACATGGGCGAGTTCGAGGACCTGAACTGGGACGCGGCGGAGAAAAAATACGGCCAGCTGCTCCACGACTTCGTGTCCGACTGGTTCCACACCACGCCCCCCGGCGGCGAGTCCCCGGAGCACATGGCGGAGCGGGTGGCCCGATGCGTGGACGCCATCATCCGTCAGGGGGAGGATACCCTCGTGGTGGCCCACAACGGCTCCCTGTCCCTGATTTTGAAGCATCTGGGCCTTGCGGGGGAGGACGAGCTGCTCCGCCCCGGCTGGTTCTTCCAGCACGGGGCCTACACCGCCATCCGGGTGGACGAAAACGGCCCCGTCCTGCTGGGCTTCAACCTGTGACCGCCCCGCCGCCCTCCGCATAGGATGATGCAGGAGGTGGCGGAAATGGAGCTGTTATGGGAGCTTTTTGAGACGCTGCTGGCGGCCTTCGGGCTGATCTGTCTGGCGTGGCTGGCCTACGGGCGGCTGCTCCTCCCGGTGGAGGATGGCGGCGTCCGCACCGAGGCGGTGGTGCTGTCCTCCGGCGGCGGGGACGGACTGGAGCACACGGTGGCCGGTCTCCGCTGGCTGCGCCGCTGCGGCCTGTGGCGGGGGCGGATCGTCATCCGGGACTGCGGCCTTGACCCGGAGGCCCGGGCCATCGCCATGGGCCTTGCCATGGAGGACGGCGTGGAGCTGGACCGCTCCGGGCCGGTAGATTCGTAAACATACATACAGAAAGAGGGACAGCCTGATGGATGAACTGACCCCAAACAATCAGATCGAAGGCACGGTGTCGGCCATTCTCTTCCGGAACGAGGAGAATGGCTACACTGTTTTGAGGCTCTCCTGCGGCGAGCGGGGCGAGGTGACGGCGGTGGGCTGCATGCCCGGCGTCTCCCCGGGGGAGACGCTGGAGCTTCAGGGCAGCTGGAGCCGGCACCCCTCCTACGGCGAGCAGTTCAAGGCCGACGTCATCACCCGGCGGATGCCGGTGGGGGAAAAGGCCATTTACGAATATCTGGCCTCCGGCGCGGTCAAGGGCATCCGGGCGGGCACCGCCCTGCGCATCATCCAGCGCTTCGGCGCCGAGGCGCTGGACGTCATTGAGAACGAGCCGGACAAGCTCACCGAGATCAAGGGCATCTCCCCCAAGCGCGCCCGGGACATCAGCGAGGCCTTCCGCCAGCAGATGGGGGTGCGCCGTCTGGCCCAGTTCCTGTCGGAGCACGAGCTGCCGCTGGCGGCGGCCATGCCGCTGTACCGGCGGTTCGGCGACATGGCGGTGACCATGATCGAGCAGAACCCCTATCTGCTCACCGACCGGGAACTGGAGATCCCCTTCTCGCAGGTGGACGCCCTCGCCATCGCGCTGGGCGTGTCCGGCGACGACCCCCAGCGCATTGAAGCCGCCCTCATTTTTGAGCTGGACCACAACGCGGACAACGGCCACGTGTTCCTCCCCCGGGAAAAGCTGCTGGCGGCCACCGCCGCCCTCATCGGCGTGGAGGGGGACTGCCTCGATCATGGGTTGGAGAATCTCATTGAGCTGGGCGAGGTGGTACAGGAGGACATCGCCGGGGTCACCGCCTGCTACCCCGCCGGGCTGTACGCCTCGGAAAGCTACGTGGCCATGCGGCTGGGCGAGATGTGCCGGGCGGAGCTGATGTCGCCAAAGGGGCTGGACCGCATTATTTCCGCCATCGAGCGGGAGCAGGGGCTCACCTACGCCCGGCAGCAGCGGACGGCGGTGGAGCTGGCCGCGTCCCGGCAGGTCATGCTCCTCACCGGCGGCCCGGGTACGGGCAAGACCACCTGTCTCCGGGGAGTGCTGGCCCTGTTCCAGACCCTCGGGCTGGAGACGGCGCTGGCCGCCCCCACCGGCCGGGCGGCCAAGCGGATGGGCGAGACCTGCGGCTGCGACGCCTTCACCATCCACCGGCTGCTGGAGACGAACATGGACCCTTACACCGGCCAGCTGGCCTTTTCCAAAAATCAGGACGACCCCCTGCCGGTGGACGCGGTCATCGTGGACGAGACGTCCATGGTAGATGTGTCCCTGCTGGCCGCTCTGCTGGCCGCTCTGCGGTCGGACTGCCGCCTTGTGCTGGTGGGGGACCCGGATCAGCTGCCCTCCGTGGGGCCGGGGAACGTCCTCGACCACCTGCTGCGCAGCGGGGCCATCCCGTCGGTACGGCTGACGGAGATCTTCCGGCAGGCCCGGGAGAGCGCCATTGTCATGAACGCCCACGGCGTGAACGAGGGCCGGGTGCCCGAGCTGACCAACAAGAGCCGGGACTTTTTCTGCCTGAACCGCCGGGACCCCGCCCGGACGGTGGACACCATCGTGGAGCTGTGCAAGACCCGCCTGCCCAACAACATGGGCATTCCCGCCGACCAGATTCAGGTGCTCTCCCCCACCCGCAAGCGGGGGGCGGGCACCGCCGTCCTCAACCGGGCCCTGCAGGCCGCCCTGAACCCCCCCGCCGAGGGCAAGGGGGAGCGGGCCTTCGGCCCGTACATCTTCCGGGAGGGCGACCGGGTCATGCAGGTGCGCAACAACTATGACCTGTTCTGGGAGGACCCGGCCACCGGCGAAAAGGATCTGGGCGTGTTCAACGGGGACATCGGCGTGATTCTGGAAGTAGACAACGGCGGCGTCACCGTGTCCTACGACGGGCGGCTGGTGGCCTACCCGGCGGAGCTGCTGGGGGAGCTGGAACCGGCCTACGCCGTCACCGTCCACAAATCCCAAGGCAGCGAGTACCGGGCGGTGATCCTGGCTCTCAGCGACGTGCCCCCCTCCCTGCTGGCCCGGGGCGTTCTGTATACCGCCATCACCCGGGCCCGGGAGCTGTTCATCGTGGTGGGCAGCGGCGAGCTGCTGGAAAAAATGGTGGCCAACGACCGGCAGACCCGCCGGTATTCCGCCCTGCGCACCCGGCTCCTGCTGGAGACCGGCGGCCCGGCGGAGTAAATTTTATGAAATCCTAATGTTTCGTCCCTTGCAAGTTCATATTCTGCTGGTATGATGACAACAAAGAGGGCATTCTGCCCGGGATCACACAAAGGGGCGGAACGTGCCGATGAAAGAGAAAACAAAACAGATCCTGCTGTGGGTCCTTGTGCTGGCGGCGCTGGCCGTCATCGTGCTGGTCATGTACCGCACCGGCTTTTTTGCCGCCATGCGGACGAAGAATGGCCTTGCGCAATACATCTCCGCCACCGCGCCGTGGTCCCACCTCGTGTATTTCCTCATCCAGCTGGCCTCAGTCATCGTGGCCCCCATCCCCAGCAACATCACTGCGGCAGTGGGTGCGGTGCTCTTCGGCCTGTGGTCCTCCTTCCTGCTGACGTGGGCGGCGGTGGCCGCCGGCTCGGCGCTGGTGTTCCTGCTGGCCCGGGCGCTGGGGCAGAAATTTGCCGACCAGTTCGTGAGCCAGAAGCTGTCCGACAAGTATCTGGACGTCATCCGCCGCAAGCGTGACGTGTTTCTGGCGCTGGCCTTCCTGTTCCCCTTCTTCCCGGACGACCTGCTGTGTATTCTGGCGGGGCTGACGGACATCTCCTTCCGGCGGTTCTTCATTCTGGTGCTGCTGACCCGGCCGTGGGGCCTGCTGGTGGCCTGCGCCGTGGGCAGCTCCACCCTGTCCATCCCCCTGTGGGGCATGGCACTGCTGGGCGCGGCGGGGCTTGTGCTGTTCCTGCTGGCCATGAAGTGCGGCGACCGGGTTGAGGCCGCCATTCTGGAACGGCTGAAAAAGTGAATATGCGGAAAATTAGAAGCTGAGGAGATATGCCCATGCGTAAAATGACCGTAAAGCGCGCCAGAAAAGTCAGAGACGCATTGCTGATCATCATCCCGCCGCGGCGGTTGGAAGTTATCATTTCAGACATTCACTAAATATCCGACTATCACAGGAACAAGCGTTAGCAATATTAAAACGCTTTTTTCATGTGGCACCCTCCTTTCAAATTAAAAAATGACGCGAATCCCTACGCCGCGTCGTCGCGGACTTCATATCCTTCGTTTCCGCCTGCGACGAAAACTCACTCATTCCGTCGCTCCTCCTTCTCCGTTCAGAACCGCTTTGCTGGGGTCTGAACGGAGAGCCACGCAAAGCCGTTGGCATTGCGTGGAGAGGCGATGCGGAAAAAAGAGGTTTCCTCCTCAGAAGAAAGAATGAGGGAGAATACAGCCACGCTCTACTGCGCCGGACGGGACATCCCCTATCGGGAGCTGACGCTGGAGTTCGATGGCAAGGATCATATCTGGAAACTGCTGTCAGATGACTGCGAACAGGCAGAACAGCCCAACGAACGGATTCTTTTTTTCTCTCTGAACTGCTGCGCCGGCAGCCGGAGATCAGCGCCCCTGCCAAGGTGCTGTTGGAAAAGATCGACCCTGCC
>CAKUPH010000114.1 GCA_934675115.1 uncultured Oscillospiraceae bacterium
TGCCCGGACATGCAGGTGGAATCGCTGCCGCCGGCGTCGTCCAGCTTGCCCTTGATGCTGTCCAGCAGGCCGCAGACCGTCGCGCAGTCCTGCCCGGGGATCCTGCTCTGCTTCTTCCAGAAGTCCCAGTAGCCGTTGCTCTCCCGGTTTTCAATGTGCAGGAATTTGTGCGCCGGAATGGTCACGAAATAAGTTTTGACGCCGTCCTGTGATTTGATCATACCGATCTCTCCCAATCCTAAGATGTAGCGGTCAAAGGGGTGGATCTTTGTGCGCAGCACCACGGGCCGCGGCTGACGGCGGTAGGCGCTGGGCGTGACGCCGTAGGTCTGCCGGAATGCGCGGGTAAAGGCTTCATTGGAGGAAAAGCCGTGATCCAGCGCAATGTCCAGCAGGCTTTTGTCGCTGTCCCGGACCTCCTTCAGCGCAAAGGCCAGCTTCCGCTGCCGCAGGTATTCCCGCAGGGGCATCCCCGCGATCTCGCTGAATTTTCGCGTGGTATAGAACTCCGAATACCCAAGCCGCCGGGAAAGGGCGCAAAGGGTCAGCGCCTCATCATCGTGGGCCTGAATGCAACGGTCGATCTCGTCCACGACGGTCTGGATCAGTTTTCTCCATTCGTACATACAATCCATCTCCTGTTGATCGCTCTGGAGCTATCATACTGCAATTTGATCGGTGGCGCTTGATCTGTCTTGCGGTGATACAGCAAAAAACGCATGACCGATATGACCGGTCATGCGTTTTCTATGTTGATCCAGTTTTACCGATCAGCCCTGCTCACGCATCTTGGCGAAGCACTCGCTGCAGTACACAGGACGGTCAGACTTCGGCTCGAAGGGAACCTTGGCCTCGCCGCCGCAGGCAGCGCAGGTAGCGGTAAAGTACTCACGGGGGCCACGGGCAGCAGCCTTGCGGGCATCGCGGCAGGCCTTGCAGCGCTGCGGCTCGTTCTGGAAGCCGCGCTCAGCGTAGAACTCCTGCTCACCGGCGGTAAACACGAACTCCTGGCCGCACTCTTTGCAAACTAAAGTCTTGTCTTCGTACATGGAAATACCCTCTCTTTGACTTGCCCAGGCCCGGAACTTAACCGATCATGCTGGGGCAGTATAATATTTGCGTCAGCTTTCGCTGATTACGCCGGAATTAGTCCGCGACCTTGCGCCGGATGCGCTGGATCGCGTTGTCCACCGATTTGGACGACCTTCCCAACTGGCGGCCGATCTCGTCGTAGGTCAGCCCGGCCAGATACAAAGACAAAATGCTCTTTTCCAACGAGGACAAACGATCCTCAAGCCGCCTGAGCCGCTCGCTGTCCTCTTCCCTGTCGATCAGCGATTCCTCCGGGCCTGAAATCATGTCCGGAAGCGCCTCCATGGGAATGCTGTTGTTCAGCGGCGCATGCTTTCCCCGGGCCGCCGCCGTAATGACGGAACGGATCCGGTTGCGGATGCAGACCTCGGCAAAGGTCCGGAAGGAGGCGTCCCGCTCCGAATCAAACTCCCGGATGGCCTTGAGCAGGCCGAACATGGCCTCCTGAATTAGATCCTCGCTGTCGCCGCCGGTCAGAAAGTAGGGCCGGGCACAAATACGCACCAAGCGATTGTACCGCAAAACCAAAACTTCCTCTGCGATACGGTCGCCTGATGCGGCTAAAGTGCAAAGAGTCTCGTCGCTATATTGATGTTTATCACGCATTGTTGATTCCATACAATTTACGTAGTTATTATAACCCACTCCCCTGTTGAATGTCAATAGTCCATAGAAAATATTTTGAAATTATAGGGATTTTTCGTTTAATTTTATAAGCTCCGCCAGTTCCTGCGCGCATTTCTGGGCCTGAGCCTCGTCTTTTCCCTCCACCATGACGCGGATGAGGGCTTCCGTACCCGAGGGACGGACAAGCACGCGTCCGCTTCCGGCCAGAGCATTTTCCTGCTCCGCCACCGCTTCCTTCAGCCAATCCGCCGCCATGATCTGCTCTTTTTTCGGATTTCCGCCGGAAATGGGGACGTTGATAAGCATCTGCGGGTAGCGGACGCACTGGCCGAACAGCTCAGACGCCTTTTCCCCGCTCTTCTGGAGCAGGTTCAGGATCTGGAGGGCGGTCAGCTCGCCGTCTCCGGTGGTGGCATACTCTAAAAAGATCATGTGGCCGGACTGTTCGCCGCCGATGACGTAGCCCTTCTCCTGCATCCGCTCCAGCACGTTGCGGTCGCCCACATTGGTGCACTCAACATTCATGCCGTGTTCCTTGACGAACATATGCAGGCCGATGTTGGACATGATGGTGGCCACTACGGTGTTGCCGGACAGCTTGCCCTGCTCCTTGAGGGCCAGCCCGCACAGCGCCATGATCTGGTCGCCGTCAATCTCATTGCCCAGCTCATCCACCGCGAGACAGCGGTCAGCGTCACCGTCGAAGGCAATGCCGATGTCGTACTTGCCCGCGGTGACCATGGCGGCCAGCGCGTCCAGATGGGTGGAGCCGCACTTGTTGTTGATGTTGATGCCGTCAGGGTCGGCGTTGATCACGTCGGTCTGAAGCTTGAGAAACCGGTCGAACAGACGGCCCGCCGTGGCAGAGGCCGCGCCGTTGGCGCAGTCCACCAGAATGCGCAGGCCGTGGAGGTCGCCGTCCACGGTGCTCACCAGATGGTCGATATAGTCGTCCGCCGCCTTGGGGGCCACATAGTGGACCTTGCCGATGCCGCCGTGGGTGCGCATGGGGACGTTGTTGTGCCCGAAGAGAACGATGTCCTCGATGCGCTCCTCCAGCGCATCGGACAGCTTAAAGCCCTGTCCGTTGAAGATTTTGATGCCGTTGTGCTCGAAGGGGTTGTGTGAGGCGGAGATCACGATGCCCGCGTCCGCCTTCTCGTCCACCGTAACCCACGCCACGCCCGGAGTTGGCAGCGTGCCCAGATCCAGCACATCCGCCCCGGCGGTGCACAGTCCGGCAATCAGCGCGCCCTTGAGCAGGTCGCCGGAAATGCGCGTATCCTTGCCGATGGCCACCAGCGGGCGGGTGCCCTCCGCCTTGCCCTCGGCCAGAACGGTAGCGGCCGCAAGGCCGACCTTATAGGCCAGATCGGCATCCAGCCCGGCGTTGACCACGCCGCGAATGCCGTCGGTCCCAAACAGTTTACCCATAATTAAAATTTCACCTCAATCAAATTCCAAACACACGCTTCAGCGCCCGCTCTGTTGCTGCAAGCGACGCAGCGGCAGGCAGCAATTCGAGGCATGTGATGATCCCGCCAACTATGCCGACCACGGCAGCATCCAGCGTGACAGTTCCCAGAAGGATCATAGATAACACAACAAAAACAGCAGAAAACCATCCGCACCTTACCCACATTCTCCCGCAATACCTGTGGGCATAATCCCAAGCCTGTTTGCTGGACATGGAGCGCCGGGTACGATAGCCAAAAACGGCATTGATGGAGCTCGGCGGCTTTTGCTGCCAACGATACCCCAAAAACAGCATGGCGACTGGGAGCAGAAGAACGCAGATAAGCATAAATACATAAAACCCGATCATACCAACCACTCCGTTTTACAGCGTCAGCTGGTCCATGCCCCCGCCGCCGGGCACGGCGATGCCCAGATGCTCATATGCCTTCCGGGTGACGCAGCGGCCCCGGGGCGTCCGGGTGAGAAAGCCCAGCTGCATAAGGTACGGCTCGTAGACATCCTCCAGCGTGACAGACTCCTCGTTGATGGTGGCGGCCAGCGTATCCAGCCCCACCGGGCCGCCGGCATAGTTTTCGATAATGCTGGTGAGCATCCGGCGGTCGATGTTGTCAAGGCCCAGCTCATCGATCTCCAGCGCCCGCAGAGCCCGGTCCGCTACGCCGCGGGTGATGACGCCCCCGGCGGTCACCTGCGCAAAGTCCCGCACCCGGCGGAGCATCCGGTTGGCGATACGGGGCGTTCCCCGGCTGCGCCGGGCGATTTCCAGCGCACCGTCCTGCTCAATGGGCACGTCAAGGATCCCGGCAGAACGGGTGACGATGCTGGCCAGCTCCTCCGGCGAGTACAGCTCCAGCCGCAGCGTCACGCCGAACCGGTCCCGCAGCGGAGCGGACAGCTGGCCCGCCCGGGTAGTGGCCCCGATGAGGGTGAACTTCGGCAGATCCAGCCGGATGGAGTTGGCCGACGGCCCCTTGCCGATGATGATATCGATGGCATAGTCTTCCATGGCGGGATACAGGATTTCCTCCACAGAGCGGTTGAGCCGGTGGATCTCATCCACGAACAGGATGTCGTTTTCCTGCAAATTGGTCAGCAGCGCAGCCAGATCTCCCGGCTTTTCGATAGCGGGGCCGGAGGTGATGCGGATGTTGACCCCCATTTCGTTGGCAATGATGCCGGACAGGGTGGTCTTGCCCAGCCCCGGGGGACCGTGGAGCAGAACGTGGTCCAGCGGTTCGCCCCGCATTTTGGCCGCCTCAATAAAAATGGACAGGTTTTCCTTTGCCTTGCTCTGGCCGATGTACTCGTCCAACCGGCGGGGCCGCAGAGAGCCTTCCCCTTCATCCCCCGGTGTCAGCGATGTCGTGACCAGCGATTCCGGGGAATCGGCTTCAAAGTCCTGATTGGAAAAGTCAATGCTCAAAATGTCACTTCCTCTTGAACCGGCGTCCTACGCCGCACACATCCGACATAAAACGTCATTTTACCATCTTTTTCAGCGCCTGACGGATGATCTCCTCCAGCGCCAGACCGTCAAGATCGATGCCCTTCAGCGCGGCGGCGATCTCCTGCTGGCTGTACCCCAGCACCGCCAGCGCGGCGGACGCCTCGCTGGTCTTGTTCTCCGGGATGACGGTGATGCCGCCGGCAAAGGTCTCTCCCCCGCCGCCGACGGCGGTGAACTGGCCCTTGGCCAACTTGTCTTTCAACTCCAGAATAATCCGCTGGGCAATCTTTTTCCCGATGCCCGGCGCGGAGGTCAGAGCCTTCTCGTTTTCCGATACGATGGCCATGGCCAACCCCTCCGGGCTGTTGGAGGACAGAATGGCCAGCGCAGCCTTGGGGCCGACGCCGGACACGCCGATAAGCATCTGGAAGCAGTTGAGCTCGCTCTCGCTGACAAAGCCGTACAGCTCGAAGACCTCTTCCCTCACATGAAGATAGGTATACAGCTTTGCGGTCTTGCCCACCGTCAGCGCACCCAGCGTGTGGTTGGTAGTACGGCAGGCATACCCCACTCCGCCGCAGTCGATGACGGCCAGATAGGGCGCGATATGGGTGACATTGCCCTGAACATAGTAAAACATCGAATTCCTCCGCAGATTGCGATTTATCGGTTCAGCAGCGAGGTGGCCGAGCGGGCATGGCAAAGGGCGATGGCCAC
>CAKUPH010000115.1 GCA_934675115.1 uncultured Oscillospiraceae bacterium
GAGCGCTGGCCCTTTCCTTCATTCTGAGTAATATTGCGGTCTGCCAACCGTTTTGAAACCAGCTTTTCCGGTCACCATATAATAGGTCATTGAACTATTTGCGTCTTGACTTTTGTCTTACTTTTTGGGGCACTTCACAATTTACCAATCTCCGCTTTTTCTTTCTATCCATTTGTTCACACTTTTGCGGTTGCGCTCGTCCGGCGGTTATGGTATACTGAACTGTCTGTAACAACTGCCGCCGGATCGTCTGGCGGTTTCCATAATACCGAACATACCGATCGGAAAGGTGATCTGATGAATACTCTTACGGCCACCCGGCAGTTCATGCACCGCCGGCTCCCGCTGATTTTGACCATTTACATCCTCATCCAGCCCCTGCTGGACGTGCTGACCAACTTCGGCGCGGAGGCCGGGCACTCCCTCACCGCCGGGACCGTGGTGCGGGCGCTGTTTCTGGTGTTCGCCTTCCTGTATACCCTGTTTTCCGAGAATTTCGAGGGCAAAAAGCTGTGCCTAATCGCGCAGGGTGCGCTGACGGCCTATCTGCTCCTGTTTATGGCTTATATGTTCTCGCTGGGCGGCGTGTCCCTGTGCGTGGCCAACGTCAAAGAGCTGGTGAAGGTCTTTTTCGCCCCCTATGTGATCATTTTCCTCTATACAGTGTACCGCCAGATGGGCTATCTGGTGTCCACCCGGACCATCGCCATCACCGGCGGCATCTACGCCGGAGTCATCCTTTTCGCCTACCTCACCGGCACCAGCGGCGTATCCTACGGCAACTCCGGCTACGGTTTCAAGGGCTGGTTCTACGCCGCCAACGAGGTGAGCTGTGTCATCGCCCTCACCGCTCCTATCCTCATTTACTACTGCCTCAAGCAGATCCCCACCATCACGAAAAAGACGTGGTGGAAGGGCGTGCTTATCGCGCTGGCCTTTATCGCGCTGGTGTTCAGCGCCAACTTCCTTGCCACCAAAATCATCTTCGGCATCACCCTCATCTACTGTCTGGCCGCCTTCGTGTGGTCGCTGGTCCGGGCCATCCAGACCCACAGCCGCGATATGATCTGGCGGTTCGTCGTCTCGACGGTGCTGGTGGTGCTCATGGCGCTGTTCTATCTCAGTTCCCCCCTCCGGGGCTACATCGACAACATCTACGTTGAGATGGCTGACAAAAATTCGGAGTTGGTAGCCATTTCTCTGGGCCTTGAGGTCCAGAAGGCCAGCGCCGGCACGTGGCTGCGCAGCTTCCTTGACGTGGAGGGCAGCTTCATGGCTAAGCTGGACTGGCTGCTCAGCCGCCGCCTGCTCACCTCTGCCTCCAGCCTTCAGGTCTATCTGGACGGCGGCCTGCTGGCCAAGCTGCTGGGCATCGGCTACGCCAACGCCCCCAGCTACACCCGCAGCGTGGAGTTCATGATCGAGATGGACCCCTTCGCCCTGCTGGTGCGCCACGGTATTCTGGGCTTTGCCCTCTACTTCGTGCCCTATCTTGTCAGCATCGTCTACGCCATCGTACAGTTCTTCAAGCACCCGGTGAAGCGGCTGATGTCGCTGAAATACTGCTCCTACCTCTATTCCGCGCTGGCGGCCTTCGGCATCTCCATCATCGCCGGTCACGCGCTGGTGTCCCCCGGCGTGTCCATCTTCGTGCTGGTGGTGGCGCTGAGCCTGTGGGTGCAGACCCAGGAGCAGAACCGCGCGCTGAAGGCAGCGTGATTTATCAATGCCAAAAGAGCTCCTCCGCAGCCGCGGAGGAGCTCTTTTTCGTATTTGCCGGAAGCTCCGGCGGGGGACAGGTTTCGCCCCTCAGGGCGACCTACTTTCTGCTCGTGCAGAAAGTAGGCAAAGACACGTTCAGGGGCGAAAATACGGTTCGACATCGGGCACTGAGAAGCGCGCCCTCGCTCATAGTATTTTCCCCCTGAAAAACCCCGATTTTTACGGGGACGCAATCAAGAAGTGCGTCCGTCTATTACCGGCGCGGGGTAACAGGATACCTTGTTACCTATATTTATCGCTGCCGCTCCAATGGAGATTGTTATAGATTGTTCAGCCATCGAAAGGTGCCTGCATTGCAAGTTTGCTTGATGGTGCGGTGTTCTATCGAGCGCCTTTCCCACAGGGATCTTTGTCTTTGTGCCCTTTTCCTCCAGCACAAAGATGCACCGGCCCCCTATGCTGCGGTACTTTCGGATCAAGGTGCCGCGGACCTCCCGGTATTGCCGGATCGCGGCGTCTGTTTTGGGATTCCGGACCTTCTCGCTGCCCTTCCCCATCAGCCGGGGTCTTACAGCGCGGAGTGGAGATATTCCTCCTGCTCCGGCGTGAGCCTGTCGATGGTGAGGCCCAGCGCCGCCAGCTTGGCCCAGCCGATGGCGTCGTCGATCTCGGCGGGGATGTCGTAGAGCTTCGTCTCCAGCGTGTCCCGGTGCTTCACCAGCCACTCGGCGGCCAGCGCCTGCACGGCGAAGGACATGTCCATGATCTCGGCGGGGTGGCCGTTTCCGGCGGCCAGATTCACCAGACGGCCGTCCGCCAGCACATTGAGCACCCGGCCGTCCGCCATGCGGTAGCCCATGATGTTCTCCCGCTGCTGGAACTTCTCCTCGTTGTGATGATCCAGCCAGTCCACGTCCACCTCCACGTTGAAGTGTCCGGCGTTGCAGAGGATGGCGCCGTCCTTCATTTTGGTGAAGTGGTCGGCAGTGATGACGTCCCGGCAGCCGGTGGAGGTGACGAAAATGTCGCCCAGCGCCGCCGCGTCCTCCATTTTCATCACCCGGAAGCCGTTCATGGTGGCGTCCAGCGCCTTGAAGGGGTCGATTTCGGTGACGATGACCTCCGCTCCCATGCCCTTGGCCCGGAGGGCGATGCCGGAGCCGCACCAGCCGTAGCCCGCCACCACCACGGTCTTGCCCGCGACGATGAGGTTGGTGGTGTGCATGATGCCGTCCCACACGGACTGGCCGGTGCCGTACTTGTTGTCGTAGTAGTGCTTGGCCTTGGCATCGTTCACCGCCATCATGGGGAAGGGGAGTGTGCCCGCCTGCTCCCGGGCCCGGAGCCGGAGAATGCCGGTGGTAGTCTCCTCGCAGCCGCCGATGACGCAGTCGGCGTACTCCTTACACCGGCCGGTGAGCAGGTGGACCAGATCGCCGCCGTCGTCGATGACGATGTGGGGATGGCACTTGAGGGTCTCACACAGCAGGTCCTCATACTGCTCCGGCGTGACGCCGTGGATGCCGAAGGTCTCAATGCCCCGCTCCGCCACGGCGGCGGCCACGTCGTCCTGAGTGGACAGGGGATTGCAGCCGGTGAGGTACACCTCCGCGCCGCCCTCCCGCAGCACGAGTCCCAGATTGGCGGTCTTGGCCTCCAGATGGACGGACACCGCCACCCGCAGCCCGGCGAAGGGCTTTTCGTCCTGGAAGCGGGCTTCGATCTGGCTCAGGGCGGGCATGTGGGCGCGGACCCAGTTGATCTTGCGCTGTCCGGAGGGGGCCAGAGTGCTGTCCTTGATGATACTCATAAAAAACCTCTTTTCTGATGTAAAGAAAACGGAAAATTCTGAGCTCCTTCTTGAAATGCTCCATGGATTTGAATTCTTCTAAATATAACAGTTCGGTTTTAAGCAGGCGAAAGAAGAACGATATTTCTTCATTCGGACGCGACAAACCCTTGGAACGCGCCAACCGGCGCGGATTCGGCCGCCCGGAACCTGCCGGCTTACAGTGCGGCCTTCAGCGCGTCCACCATATCGGTCCGCTCCCACGGGAGGTCCAGCTCGGGGCGGCCGAAGTGGCCGTAGGCGGCCACTTGACGGTAGATAGGACGGCGGAGGTCCAGCCGCTTGATGATGGCGGTGGGCCGCAGGTCAAAGACCTTCTCTACCGCATCCTCCAGCGCGCTGTCGGAGACAGTTCCGGTGCCGAAGGTGTCCACCCGGACGGACACGGGCCGGGCCACGCCGATGGCGTAGGCCAACTGGACCTGACAGCGGTCGGCCAGACCGGCGGCCACCACGTTCTTGGCCACCCAGCGGGCGGCGTAGGCGGCGGAGCGGTCCACCTTGGTGGGGTCCTTGCCGGAAAAGGCGCCGCCGCCGTGGGGTGCGGAGCCGCCGTAGGTGTCCACGATGATCTTGCGGCCGGTAAGGCCGGAGTCGCCCTGCGGGCCGCCGATGACGAAGCGGCCGGTGGGGTTGACATAAATTTTGGTGTTCTCATCCAGCAGCTCCGCCGGAATGGTGGGCCGGATAACCAGCTCGATCATGTCCTTACGGATCTGCTCAAGGCTGACCTCCGGGCCGTGCTGGGTGGACAGCACCACGGTGTCCACCCGAACGGGCCTGCCCGCGTCGTCGTACTCCACGGTGACCTGACTCTTGCCGTCGGGACGGAGGTAGTCCACAAGGCCCTCCTTGCGCACGGCGGTGAGCCGCTGGGCCAGCTTGTGGGCCAGAGAGATGGGCAGGGGCATAAGCTCCTCCGTCTCCCGGCAGGCGTAGCCAAACATCATGCCCTGATCGCCGGCGCCGCCGTCCAGATCGTCGGTCAGTTCGCCCTCCCTGGCCTCCAGCGCCTTGTCAACGCCCATGGCGATGTCGGCGGACTGCTCGTCGATGTTGGTGATGACGGCACAGGTCTCGCTGTCGAAGCCGAACTTGGCCCGGTCATAGCCGATGTCGCGGATGACGCCCCGGGCGATCTTGGGGATGTCCACATAGCAGGAGGTGGTGATCTCGCCCATGATGTGGACGAGACCGGTGGAAGTGGTGGTCTCGCAGGCCACCCGGGCATCGGGGTCCTTTTCCAGGATCGCGTCCAGCACCGCGTCGGAGATCTGGTCGCAAATCTTATCGGGGTGACCCTCGGTCACCGATTCAGAGGTAAACAGTCTTTTTGCCATAGTCATTCTTTCCTTTCTGTCTGGGGGATGAAAAAACCCGCCGGAAATCGGCGGGCCGTGATGATATGTTTCATCCTCATCTTGCGTTTCCGCCGGAATTGGCACCTTGCAGCGCAGGTTGCCGTGGTTTCATAGGGCCGGTCCCTCAACCACTCTTGATAAGGGTATTCAGTTGACTCTATGATAATATAGCATAGCGGCCACGTTTGTCAATGACAAATCGCAAAAGGTGTCAAAGAGAGGGGGGCTCGCCCCCGGGGGGCGACCTACTTTCTGTGTGAACAGAAAGTAGGCAAAGAATCACTTAGGGAGAAAACGCGGATTCGACTTCGGGCGCAAAGGACGCGCCCTCGCTCATAGCGTTTTCTCCCCAAGAC
>CAKUPH010000116.1 GCA_934675115.1 uncultured Oscillospiraceae bacterium
GCTTTTGACCGTCACACGATTTCCAATCGTGCTCGTTATGACCTCTTCGATACCGCTGCAAGTCGGTTTCGGTCAGCTGCCACGTTCGCGACAGCATTGATTATTATACCAGCTTTTTCGCACTTGTCAAGAGAAAAATCTCGCTTCCGGAAAGTTTTTTGCACAGGCTGAAAACGGGGAAAGCAGCCGGAAAAGAGAGGGGCCGCCCGCCGGGACAGGACCAGCGGGCGGCCGGGTATTTTCGCGCCGTTTTTTACGGCAGGAACGGGAAGAAGGTCATGATGGCCACGGCCAGCAGGTTGCCCAGGAAGGTGAACAGCACGGTGGTCATGGCGATGGGGGGATAGCCCTCCTTGTACTTGATGCCGGTGATGCTCATCATGGCGACGATGGCTCCGGCAAAGGGCAGGGAGTCCAGCACGGTGGTGGACAGCAGCAGCACGCGGAAGGCGTAGCCCGCATTGACGCCCAGCACGGGGATGAAGGTGTTGGCGGCCACGACGGCTGCCACCAGCATACCGGCGGCGGAAGCGGCGGCGCCCAGCAGCAGGATGGCCATGAGGGACAGGGCCAGCAGGGCGGGGCCGGGCAGGGAGATGAAGAAGTTCTTGATGGTCTCAAAGGAGGGCGCGGCCTCGATGGCGTAGCCCAGCGTGTAGTTGAGCAGGATGATGGCGGGGATGCCCGCGATGGTCACGCCGTCGTTCAGGCTGTTGACCACGGTCATGACGCGGCTGGTGCCGTTGGCCTTGGGCACATAAGCGCCGTAGCAGATGATGGCGGCCACGCAGCCCACGGCCATGGAGGCCCATGCGGCGCTCTTGAAGAACAGGTTGTAGCCCACGGGGATGATGACCAGAGGGATGATAGTCAGGATGACGGGGGGCAGATGGCTCTCGTCCACATTGGCGGGGGCCAGCGGGCCGTACTCGAACTTCATGCCGCTGCTGACGTCCTTGACCATCATCTTATTGACATAGAAAGCGGACATGCCGAACACGAACACCACGAACACCAGACCGGCCACCAGACCGGAGCTGGAGCCGACGCCGTAGTCGCCGAGGATCATGGCGCACATGACGTTGGGGGCGGCGAGGGAGCCGGGGGTGACGTTGCCCAGCGTGGAGCCCAGCACCAGCATCACGGGCATGTACTTGCGGGGGATGTCGGCCTCATACATGACGCCGGTGGCGATGCCGATCATGGTGAACAGGGAGGCAAAGGGGTCAACGCCCACGTAGTTGAAGATGACGTTCATGATGATCACGCAGGAGAAGCCGATCATGCGCTTTTTCTGGGCGGTGGCGTTTTTGCCCAGCAGGTTCAGCAGGAACCGGGACAGGGAATGGGCTGCGCCGGAGTCGATGAACAGCTTGCCGAAGATGGCACCGAACAGGTACAGGGGCAGCAGGGTAGCTGCCTGAGAGCCGACCTGAGGCATGATGGTCTCGTTGAAGCTCTCGATAATGGGCATGCCGTTGGTGACCAGCACTACAAGGCAGGCGACCATGACCACATAGGCCAGGTGGAACCCCTTATAGGTAAAGAAGATGACGATGAAAAACGCAACGAAGATACCGATCAGGCCAATGATGTCTTGCATGTAAAATTCCACTTCCAATCTGATTCTCTCATGTTAAAACAGGACTGAATATATATCGGATCGATCCGGCTATTAGAATACAGGATTTCAATTTGCGGCGATAGGTCGGCAAACCGCAATGTTTCTGTCCTCTGTTGCACTTGAATTTCCGCCCCGGGCCGGTATATAATAAAGGAAAGAAAGCGGAAAGGACCGGTGAAGCGCCATGGCGATGGATCCCAAGCTCAAGGAAGAATTCAAGAAGCAGTCTCTCCCGCTGGTGGACGTGTCCGAGTGGTACGGACAGCGGTATCTGGCGGCCCTGCGGGAGCCGGAGCCGGTGCGCTGCCGCCCGTTTCCCCGGGGCATCGGCCTGCCCATCCATCAGGACCACTGCGTGGAGATGACCTATGTGTTCGAGGGCGAGATCAGCTATATGGCAGAAGGCCGGGTCATCGTGCTGGAGGCTGGGGACCTGCTGTTTATCGGGCGGCAGGCGGCCCACGGCATCCGTCCCGCCGGGGCGGACGATCTGGCCATCAATTTTTACTTTCGGCCGGACTTTCTGAAGGCCCTCCGGGGGAGCATGGCCCTGCCCGCCGACCTCGATATGTTTCTGTCCGATGTGCCCAAGGAGGACAAGCGATGGATGCCTTACCTCTACTTCAAGACGGGCGGACATTTGCCTATCCATAACCTTGCGGAGGTGATGCTGTCCGAGGTGCTGCCCCATTTCAGCCGGGACTACCGGGGCAGCCCGGCTCCGCTGGAGGATGAGGTGGGCCGGGCGGCCATGTCCATGCTGTTCCGCTTTATCGCCCGGGACCTTACGGCCCAGGCCAGCGGGGCCACGGCCTATATCGAACAGGAGGCCCTGCGCACCCTCTATGGCTATATTGACGAACACTATCAGAACGCCAGTCTGAGCGAGCTGGCCCGGCTGATGAACTGCTCGGAGTCGGCGGCCAGCCGCCAGATCCGGAAGCTCACCGGCTCCACCTTTACTGAGCTGGTGCAGAACCGTCGGTTCGAGCGGGCCCGCTGGTTTCTGGAGGACAGCATGATCCCTGTCAGCGACATTGCCGCCGCCGTGGGGTACGAAAACTTCAGCTATTTTTACCGCCGCTTCCGGCAGCTGTACGGCTGCTCGCCCAACCGCTACCGGCAGCTTTATGACCAGCGGCAGCCTGGCGGCCGGAACCGGCGGGGGATGCCCGCGGACATATGATAGTATTACAGAAAGAAAAACCGGGAGCGGGGCTGCGATTCCCGTACTTGACGGCTCCGGAAAATCCAGGTATGCTGTTTGTGAAAATGATCCGCATGGAAATGTGGAGATACAGGATCGGAGGCGTCATATGAAAGCAGTCATCATTGAACAGTTCGGCGGGCCGGAGCAGCTCGTTTACACCGATATGCCAAAGCCCGTGCCGCAGGGAGATGAGATTCTGGTGCGCAACGAGATGATCGGCGTTGGTAAGCCCGACTACCTCATGCGCAGCGGAAACGACCCCTATCTGCGGGACAAGCTGCCCCTTATTGTCGGCAACGAGAGCGCCGGTATCGTGGAGGCCATTGGCCCCGACGTGAAGCACATCAAGGTGGGCGACGCGGTGTCCGTCCTCAACGGCACGGGCTGCGGCTCCCACGCGGAGTATTCCTGCGCTCAGGAACGGTTCGCCCTCGTTCTGCCGAAGGGCCTCTCCCCCACGCAGGTGCCGGGGGTGCTGAACCTGCAGGTGGCTTACGCCCTGCTCAACGACGTGGGCCGGGGCACCGACGGGCAGTCCCTCTACATCTCCGGCGCGGCGGGCGGCATCGGCACCACCCTCATCCAGATGGCCAAGGCGAAGGGCATGGACGTGGTGGCCAGCGCTTCTACCGACGAAAAGTGCGCGGTGCTGCGGAGCATCGGCGCGGACTGCGTGTTCAACTACAAGACGGCGGACGTCAAGGAGACTATCCTGAACCACACCAACGGCCGGGGCGTGGACCTCATTTACGACCAGCTCTGCGGGCCGGATTTTGCAAAGCAGTTCGACTATCTGGCGGATTTCGGCCAGATCGTGCTGTATAACTGGCTCAACGGCTCCCCGGAGCTGGACCAGCTGGACACCATCATAAAGCGGGCGTGGCACGGCAACGCCGTCCGTGCCTTCTCCTTCCACGCCTTTGATGACAAGCGGGAGCGCCGCATCACCAACGCGGAAAAGTGCTTCCGGATGGTGCTGGACGGGCGGGTGAAGCCCGTGGTGGACTGCATCCTGCCCCTGTCCGAGGCCCGGCAGGCCCACGAGCGGCTGGACTCCGGCAAGGCCATCGGCAAGATCGTCCTCAAGCCCTGACGGGATATACGAAATCGAACGGAGCGGAAACGTGCCATGCCCGGCTGAACGCCGGGTATGGCACTTCTGATTTTCTCCGCCTGAAAATTTTTTGACAGATTGCTGTTGATAATTTCAAAAAGATATAGTACAATACAATTTAGCTTTGTTTCGCTTCGATGCAGGACAAGGCCGCGCTAGTTGGGGAGATAGCGGTGCCCTGTACCTGCAACCCGCTACAGCAGGGATGAATCCCGGCCCCCGGAGGCGGACTGTGCCGTCTGCCCCATATAAGCAGCGATGATAGATCGGTCCCGCGCAACCCGGTCCCGTGAACCGTGTCAGGCGGGGAACCGAGCAGCACTAAGCGGATCGCCAGGTGTGCCGCGGGGCTGCCGATCTTGAGCCGGCTGTATGGGTAACGGGCATATCCCGCCCTTCAAAGGCCGGTGCGCGGTCTTGTCCTGTATCGAAGCATTTTTTATGGAGTGTGATCGGCGATGTATCAGGCCCTATACCGCAAGTGGCGACCCCGCACCTTTGACGATGTGGTGGGGCAGGAGCATATCACCGAGACCCTCAAGCGGCAGGTGGCCGCGGGCCGCATGTCTCACGCCTATCTGTTCACCGGCACCCGCGGCACGGGCAAGACCACCTGCGCCAAGCTGCTGGCCCGGGCGGTGAACTGCCTTGACCCGCAGGACGGCAACCCCTGCGGGAAATGCGAGGCCTGCGTGGGCATCGAGAATGGCTCCGTGCTGGACGTGCTGGAGCTGGACGCCGCCTCCAACAACCGGGTGGACGACATCCGGGCCATTCTGGACGAGGCAGTCTACACCCCTGCCACGGTAAAAAAACGTGTCTACATCATCGACGAGGTCCATATGCTGTCGGCTCAGGCGTTCAACGCCTTGCTGCAAATTCTGGAAGAGCCGCCTGCCCACCTCATGTTCATTCTGGCCACCACCGAGATCCACAAGGTGCCCGCCACCATCAAGAGCCGCTGCCAGCAGTTCTCCTTCAAGCGCATCCGCGCGGAGGAGATCGAAGGCCGCCTGCTGTACGTGGCGGGGCAGGAGGGCATCGACCTGACAAGCGACGGTGCAGCCCTCATCGCCCGACTGGCTGACGGCGGCATGCGGGACGCTCTCTCTCTGCTGGACCAGTGCGTGGGCGCGGGAGGGACCGTGGACGAGGACCGGGTGTTTTCCGCACTCGGCCTTGCGGGCAATCTGGAAACTGCCGCCCTCATGGGCGACATTGCCGACGGCGACGGCGCGGCGGCGCTGGCCCGGCTGGACAAACTGTACGCCGGGGGCAAG
>CAKUPH010000117.1 GCA_934675115.1 uncultured Oscillospiraceae bacterium
GGTTTGTTTGTGTTAACTTTTGTGCCCTTACTCCTCCGCCAGGGCCTTCGCGGCGGCGATGGCCTTCTCCTGCGCCGCGGGAGGACAATCCTCGTAGCGGACGAAGTGGAAGGTAAAGGTGCCGCGGGACTGGGTCATGGCCCGCAGGTCGATGGAGTAGGTGGTCATTTCGGCCATGGGGACCTCGGCGGCGATGACCTGGGTGCCGTCGCCCTGAGGCTCCATGCCCATGACGCGGCCCCGGCGCTTGTTCAGGTCGCCGATGACGTCGCCCATGTAGTTGTCGGGGACGGTGACCTTCAGCTCGCCCACCGGCTCCAGCAGGACGGGGTTGGCCTCGGGCAGGGCGGCCTTATAGGCCAGCTGAGCGGCGGTCTTGAAGGCAATTTCGGAGGAGTCCACGGGGTGGTAGCTTCCATCGTACAGAACGGCCTTCAGGTTCACCACGGGATAGCCCGCCAGCACGCCGTGGACGCAGGCTTCCTTGATGCCCTTTTCCACAGCGGGGAAGAAGTTCTTGGGAACGGAGCCGCCGAAGACCTCCTCGGCGAACACGGGCTCTTCGCTCTCAGGGTTGGGCTCAAAACGGATCCACACGTCGCCGAACTGGCCGGAACCGCCGGTCTGCTTCTTGTGGCGGCCCTGCTTGGAGACGGTCTTGCGGATCTTCTCGCGGTAGGCCACCCGGGGCTCCTTCAGCTCCACATCCACGCCGAAGCGGGTCTTGAGCTTGGACACCAGCACGTCGGTCTGGATGTCGCCGGCGGTGGTGAGCACCATCTGGTGGGTCTCGGCGTTGTTGACCACGGAGAAGGTGGGATCCTCCTCGTTGAGGCGGGCCAGACCGGCGGCAATCTTGTCGTCCTGACCGCGGGTCTTGGGGCTGATGGCCTTGGCGTAGTTGGGCTCGGCGAAGGGGATGGGCGGCAGCTTGACGTACTTGCGGGCGTCATAAAGGGTGTCGCCGGTCTTGAGCTTATCCATCTTGCCGATGGCGCCGATGTCGCCGCAGGTGAGCTCCTTGGTCTCCTCGGTCTTCTTGCCCTTCATGATATACAGGCGGCCCAGCTTTTCGTTCTGGCCGGTGGTGGCGTTCACAAGGGTCATATCGGGGGTGAGGGAGCCGGAAATGACCTTCACCAGAGAGAACTTGCCATACTGGTCGGCCACGGTCTTGAACACGAAGGCGGCGGGGTGGGCGCCGGCGGAGACGATGTACTCCATGGGCTCGCCATCCTCGTCCTCGGCCATGATGGGAGCGGCCTCGTTGGGGGCGGGCAGCAGGTCCACGATGGCGTTGAGCAGGGCGGTGGTGCCCAGGCCGGTGGCGGCGGAGCCGCACACCACGGGGATGAGGGAGCAGTCACGGACGCCGGCCTTCAGGCCCTGAATGATCTCGGCATAGGTGAATTCTTCGCCGCCGAAGAACTTCTCCATGAATTCCTCGCTGGTCTCGGCCACAGACTCCATGAGTTGGCCGTAGATCTCGTCTACCACGGACACCTTGTCCTCGGGCAGGGGGATCTCGGAGCGCTTGCCGTTCTTCATCTCGAAGGCGCGCTTGTGGAGCACGTCCACGATGCCGGTGACCTTCTTGTTCTCGTCCCAGATGGGGACCACCAGCGGGGCGATGTTCTTGCCGAAATACTCCCGAAGGGTATTGAAGGCGGAATTATAGTCCACGTTGTCCTCGTCCATCTTGGAGATGTAGACGATGCGGGGCATCTTCTTCTGGTCGAGGTAGCGCCAGGCGCGCTCGGTGCCCACGGACAGGCCGCCCTTGGCGGCGCAGACCAGAACGCCCGCGTCGGCGACGGTCAGGCACTCGGCCACTTCTCCGGCAAAGTCGAAGTTGCCCGGAGTGTCCAGCACGTTGATCTTGCAGCCATTATATTCCACGGGGGCGACGGCGGCGGAAATAGAGATCTGCCGCTTGATCTCCTCCGGATCATAATCACAAATGGTGTTTCCCTCGGAGGGCTTGCCAAGGCGGTCGGTGCCGCCGGTCAAGTACAGAAGGCTCTCGACGAGGGTGGTCTTTCCGTTACCACCGTGTCCCAACAGGCAGATATTTCGGATGTTTTGCGGAGAATAGCTCATAACTTGTTCCACTCCTTACGATTTGAGGGTAGTCCGGTTCCGAGTATGTGAGCCGGTATTGACAATTATATAATAAACTGCGGCGTTTGGCAACCTGAATTTGAGAAAAATGACGAAAAAATTTAACGGGTTAAATTTGACGCGAAAAAGCACAAAAAAACAGAGCCTGCCGCCGCGCGGCAGGCCCTGAAACAGCTCGTTATTTTTTCTTTTTCTTCTTCTCGAAGAAGTCCCGGACGGGAGTGCCGTGGGAGGTAGTTCCCTCGCCCATGGCCTCGGCAAAGGCGGTGAGGGCGTCACGCTGTTCCCCGGTCAGGTTGGTGGGGACGGTGACCCGGACGGTGACGTACTGGTCGCCCCGGCCCCGGCCATTGACGGAGGGCACGCCCTTGCCCCGCAGGCGGAAGGTGGTGCCGGTCTGAGTTCCGGCGGGCAGGTTGTACTTCACCTTGCCGTCGATGGTCTCGATCTGGAGCTCCGCGCCCAGCGCGGCCTGGGTGAAGGAGACGGGCTGCTCGGTGTAGAGGTCGTAGCCATCCCGCTCAAACCGGGGGTCGCTGATGACGGACACGTTGATGAGCAGGTCGCCCGCGGGGCCGCCGTTGAGGCCGCCGTTGCCCTGACCGCGCATGGAGATGGTTTGACCGTCATCGATGCCGGCGGGGATCTTTACCTTGATCTTGCGCTGCTTGCGGACCTGACCGGCGCCGTGGCAGTCGGGACAGGGCTGGTGAATGATCTTGCCGGTGCCGCTGCACCGGGAGCAGGGGGCCGTGGTGGAGAAGGCGAACCCGCCGCCGCCCCGCTGGATGCGGACCTGACCGGCGCCGTGGCAGTCCGGGCAGATCTCCGCCGTGGTCCCAGCGGCGCAGCCTGTGCCGTGGCAGGTGTCGCAGCTCTCGGTGCGGTTGAGGGTGATCTCCTTCTCAACGCCGGTCATGGCCTCCTGAAAGGTGATGGTCAGGTTGGCCCGCAGGGACGCGCCCCGCTTGGGCGCGTTGGGGTTGGCCTGACGCTGCTGGCCGCCGAAGCTGCCGAACCCACCGCCGCCCCCAAAGAAGGAGCCGAACAGGTCGCCCAAGTCGATGTCGCCCATATCGAAGCCGCCGTTAAAGCCGCCGCCTGCGCCGAAGTTGGGATCCACGCCCGCGTGGCCGAACTGGTCGTACTTGGCCCGCTTATCCTTGTCGGACAGCACCTCGTAGGCCTCGTTGACTTCCTTGAACTTGGCTTCCGCCTCGGCGTTGCCCGGGTTCATGTCCGGGTGGTACTGCTTGGCCAGCTTGCGGTAGGCTTTTTTCAGTTCGTCGTCCGTGGCTGTGCGGGGAACGCCAAGGACTTCGTAATAATCTCGTTTTTGTTCTGCCATATATGTCACCTCTTTGAAACGAGGAATCATGTTACCCACAACAAGCGGGGTGGAGAGCCACCCCGCTTGCCGTTGAGGAAATCTACGTGTTCCCTCTCACGCTGCGGATTGGGCGCATGGCCGGGCCGCTTTCGCTGCGATTCAGGCAAAATCAGATTTGCTGCGCAAATTGGTATTTTGCCTTCACTCCGTTTCAAGCGAACCCTATGCGCCTATCCTCCGCGCTTACTTGTTGTCGTCGTCCACGACTTCATAGTCGGCGTCCACGACGTTGTCGTCGCCGCCGTTGGTGCCGCAGCTGCCGCAGTCGCCGCCGCAATTGGCGTCAGCGCCCGCGCCGGGCTGAGCGCCGGTCTGGCTGTACAGCTTCTCGCTGACGGCGTAGAAGGCCTTGGTCAGTTCCTCGGTGGCGTTCTTGATGGCCTGCGTGTCATTGCCCTTCAGGGTCTCCTTCAGAGCGTTGAGCTTGCTCTCCACGGTGCCCTTGTCGGACGCGGGGATCTTGTCGCCCATCTCTTCCAGCGTCTTCTCGGTCTGGTAGACCATCTGGTCGGCCTGATTGCGGGTATCGACCTCTTCCTTGCGCTTGGCGTCCTCGGCGGCAAACTGCTCGGCCTCGCGGACGGCCTTATCCACGTCCTCCTTGGACATGTTGGTGGAGGAGGTGATGGTGATGTGCTGCTCCTTGCCGCTGGCCATATCCTTGGCGGAGACGTTCACGATGCCGTTGGCGTCGATGTCGAAGGTGACCTCGATCTGAGGCACGCCGCGGCGGGCCGGGGCGATGCCGTCCAGGTGGAAGCGGCCCAGGCTCTTGTTGGCGGCTGCCATCTCACGCTCGCCCTGGAGGACGTTGACCTCCACGGAGGTCTGGTTATCGGCGGCGGTGGAGAAGATCTGGCTCTTCTTCACGGGGATGGTGGTGTTGCGGTCAATGAGCTTGGTGAACACGCCGCCCATGGTCTCAATACCCAGGGACAGGGGGGTCACATCCAGCAGCAGCAGGCCCTTCACGTCGCCGGTCAGCACACCGGCCTGGAGGGCGGCGCCCATGGCCACGCACTCATCGGGGTTGATGCCCTTGAAGGGCTCGGAGCCGGTGAAGTTCTTCACGGCCTCCTGCACGGCGGGGATACGGCTGGAGCCGCCCACCAGCAACACCTTGCTCAGGTCGGCGGGACGCAGGCCGGCGTCGGACATGGCCTGGCGCACGGGACCCATGGTGGCATCCACCAGGTGGGCCGTCAGCTCGTTGAACTTGGCCCGGGTCAGCGTGACGTCCAGGTGCTTGGGGCCGGTGGCGTCAGCGGTGATATAGGGCAGGTTGATGTTGGAGGTGGTCACGCCGGAGAGCTCGATCTTGGCCTTCTCGGCAGCCTCCTTCAGGCGCTGCATGGCAACCTTATCGCCGGACAGGTCCACGCCGTCGGTGCGCTTGAACTCGCTGACAAGGTACTTCATGATGCACTCATCGAAGTCATCGCCGCCCAGGCGGTTGTTGCCGGCGGTGGCCAGGACCTCGATGACGCCGTCATCGATCTCCAGAATGGAGACATCGAAGGTGCCGCCGCCCAGGTCGTAGACCATGATCTTCTGGGACTGCTCCTTATCCACGCCGTAGGCCAGGGCCGCGGCGGTGGGCTCGTTGATGATACGCTTGACCTCCAGGCCGGCGATCTTGCCGGCGTCCTTGGTGGCCTGGCGCTGGGAGTCCGTG
>CAKUPH010000118.1 GCA_934675115.1 uncultured Oscillospiraceae bacterium
AGCACCCCCTGATGTAGTTCTATTTTCCTACATCAGGGGGTGTTTTGTCTATTGTCCGTTTTTACTGGTCCTGTTCATCCGGGCAAGGGGGGTGTTTTTTGATTCAATCAGCCTCAGCCCATGGCCGCCAGCTGCTCTTCCAGCTTGGCGATGAGGGTCTTGAGCTTCTCGGCGCGCTCCTTTTCGGCGGCGACCACGTTCTCCGGGGCCTTATTCAGGAAGCCGGGGTTGGACAGCTTGCCCTCCAGCCCCTTGAGCTCGCCCTGCTTCTTGCCCAGATCCTTCTGGAGCCGGGCCTTCTCCTTCCCGATATCCACCAGCTCCGCCAGCGGCATATACACCTTGGCGTCGTGGGTCACGTCCACCACCATGCCGGAGGTGTCCGTGGGCTCGGACTGGTCGATCTCGATGGAGGAGGCGTAGGCCAGCCGGGTCAGGAAGCCCCGGCCGGCGGCAAAGACCTCCGCCTTGGGAGTGGCGATGGTGATGGCGGCCTTCTTGGAGGGGGGCACGTTCATCTCCGCCCTTCTCGCACGGATGGCGCGGATGACGTCCATGACGGACTCCATGGCCTCCTCGGCAGCCTGGAAATTCAGCTCCTCCCGGTACTCCGGCCACTTCTGGAGCATGAGGAAGTCGCCCTCGTGCGGCAGAGCCTGCCAGATCTCCTCGGTGATGAAGGGCATGAAGGGGTGCAGCAGCTTGAGGGTCTCGGTGAGGACGTACACCAGCACCTGCTGGGCCTGGATCTTGGCGGCCTCGTCGTCGCCCTGAAGGCGGGCCTTGGTCAGTTCGATATACCAGTCGCAGTAGTCGCTCCAGATGAAGTCGTACACCTTGGCGGAGGCCACGCCCAGCTCGTAGGCATCCATGTTGTCGGTAACTTCCTTCACCAGACGGTTGAGCTTGGACAGGATCCACTTGTCCTCCCGCTCCAGCTTCTCGGGCAGCTCGTTTTTGTCGATGGTCAGGTTCATCATGACAAAGCGGCTGGCGTTCCAGATTTTATTGGCGAAGTTGCGCATGGCCTCGCACTTCTCCACATAGAAGCGCATGTCGTTTCCGGGGCTGTTGCCGGTGATGAGGTTAAAGCGCAGGGCGTCGGCGCCGTACTTGTCCGCCATCTCCAGCGGGTCGATGCCGTTGCCGAGGCTCTTGGACATCTTGCGGCCCTTGTCGTCCCGGACAAGGCCGTGGATGAGGACGGTGTGGAAGGGCGTCTTGCCCATGTGCTCGCAGCCGGAGAAGATCATCCGGGCCACCCAGAAGAAAATGATGTCGTAGCCGGTGACCAGCACGTCAGTGGGGTAGAAATACTTGAGGTCCTCGCTGTCCTTGTCCGGCCAGCCCAGCGTGGAGAAGGGCCACAGAGCGGAGGAGAACCACGTGTCCAGCACGTCGGGGTCCCGGTGGATGTTCGTGGAGTGGCAGGCCTCGCACTGGCAGGCGTCCTCCCGGCTGACGGTCATGTGACCGCAGTCGTCGCAGTACCACACGGGGATCTGGTGGCCCCACCACAGCTGGCGGGAAATGCACCAGTCGTGGACGTTTTCCATCCAGTTGGTATAGGTCTTGGCGAAGCGGTCGGGGACGAACTTCGTCTCGCCGTCGTTCACCACCCGCAGGGCCTCCTGCGCCAGCGGGGCCATCTTCACGAACCACTGGGCGGAGACGATGGGCTCCACGTCGGTGCCGCAGCGGTAGCAGGTGCCCACGTTGTGCTGGTGGTCCTCGATCTTCTCCAGCAGGCCCAGCGCCTCCAGATCGGCGATGACTGCCTTCCGGGCCTCATAGCGGTCCATGCCCTGATACTTGCCGCCGTTCTCGTTCACCGCGCCGTTGTCGTCCAGCACCCGGATGGTGTCCAGATTGTGGCGCAGGCCCACCTCGAAGTCGTTGGGGTCGTGGGCGGGGGTCATCTTCACGCAGCCGGTGCCGAACTCCATGTCCACATAGTCGTCAGCCACGATGGGGATCTCCCGGTCCATGAGGGGCAGCATGCACGTCTTGCCCACGATGTCCTTATAGCGGTCGTCATTGGGGTTGACGGCCACGCCGGTGTCGCCCAGCATGGTCTCCGGCCGGGTGGTGGCCACGATGACATAGCGGCCCGGCTCGCCCACGATGGGGTACTTGATGTGCCAGAGGTGGCCGGGCTTGTCCTTGTACTCCACCTCGGCGTCGCTCAGGGCGGTGACGCAGTGGGGGCACCAGTTGACGATGCGGGAGCCTTTGTAAATGAGGCCCTTCTCATAGAGGGAGACGAACACCTCCCGGACGGCCTTGGAGCAGCCCTCGTCCATGGTGAACCGGGCGCGGTCCCAGTCGCAGGAAGCGCCCATTTTCTTCTGCTGCTCCACGATGCGGCCGCCGAACTTCTCCTTCCACTGCCACACCCGCTCGAGAAACTTCTCCCGGCCGAGGTCGTGGCGGGTCAGGCCCTCGTTCACCCGCAGGTCCTCCTCCACCTTGATCTGGGTGGCGATGCCGGCGTGGTCGGTGCCGGGCACCCACAGGGCGGCATAGCCCTGCATACGCTTGAAGCGGATGAGGATATCCTGAAGGGTGCAGTCCATGGCGTGGCCCATGTGGAGCTGGCCGGTGACGTTGGGGGGCGGCATGACGATGGTGAAGGGCTTTTTGTCCGGGTCGCGGCGGCCGGCAAAGCAGCCGTTCTTCTCCCACATCTCGTAGACGCGGCCCTCCACCTCCTGTGGCTCGTAGATCTTGGGCAGTTCTTTCTTCATCTGTTACACTCCTTTTCGGGGCGAAAAAAGCCGCCCCGAGCATTTGCTCAGGGCGGCTCATCATAAACCGCGGTACCACCTGAATTTCCCGCCGGGGCGGGACACTCGTTGTCTCTGTAACGGGAGGACCCGGCGTCTCTTACTGCGTTCGGAGACGCGGCTCCGGGACGACTTCGCCGCCGCCCACCATGGCCTCGCACCGACCGGCCACTCTCTTCAGGTGGGGAAAGCGGGTACTGCTTCCCTTCCAAGCCTTTTCCATTCTGGAGCAAGTATATGAAAAATCCGGGGATTTGTCAAGACTCAAAGCCGGAGAGGATGCTTCGCAGCAGCGCGGCGCGGCTCTCGTCATACTCGGCGGTCTCTTCCACATTCACCATGTAAACCACGCCGTCCAGAACGAAGCAGGCGGTGTAGTAGACCTTCCCGTTATTCCGGTACGAGTAGATCACCGCGCTGCTGCCGTCGGGCATGGTGCAGGCTTCGGTCTTGGTCATGCCGTCGTCCCCCTGCGGGGCGATCACGTTCTCCAGCTTCGCGTCCATGGAATTTTCCAGCGAGATAACTGCATACAGATCGACATTGACGCCGTCCACCCGCCGCATCGACATGACCCGCACTTGGCTGTCAAATACCCAGACGCTGCAGTTGATGTCCACACAGCCGGCGAGGTAGCTGCTGTCCGCCAGCGGAAAGCCCATCTGCTCCGACGCCCGGGCCCAGCCGTAATAAGTGATGGGTGCCGTCTCGCCGCGGCGCTGGTTTTCCTCCATCTGCTCCCGCGCCCGCTCCCGGAATTCCGGGTCGAAATCGTCCCAAGAAAACACCTCCGCCCCGTCGATCACCAGCCTGACACCGTCAAAGGTCTCGCCGCCCACCTCAAAGGGACCCGGCTCCCCTACGAACACGCCGCTGAATGCCGCGGCGCAGGCCGCCGCCACCAGCGTCACGCACAGGCAGGCGGCGATGAGCGCCCCCCGGACTCGCCGGGACATACGCTTTTTCGGCGGGCGGTCCGCCAGCTCCACCAGCTCCGGGTCGATGCCGCCCAGAACGGCGTGGATATATTCCGTCACAGATAACCCTCCTTCATTAAATAGTCTCTCAGCCTGTTCCGGGTGCGGAACAGGACGCTTTTTGTCTTGGACTCCGACCAGCCGAACCGGGCGGCCACCTCATCCACGCTGTCCAGATACCAGTACCGGCGGAGAAAGGCCGCCCGCGCGTCCGATTTCTGCTTCTGCAGAAAGGCGGACACCGCCCCGGCCAGCTCCTTCGCCTCCGTCTCCCCCGCCGGGCCGTCCCGGGCGGGCAGACAGGCGGCAAGCTCCAGCGCCGTCTCGTCCACGAGTTCCGGCGCTCTGCCGTTTTTCCGGCCCAGCGCCAGCGCCCGGTTGCGGACGATGGCCCCCAGCCAGCCCCTGAAGTGCTCCGGCCGGGCGGGCGGGATGGCGTGCCACACCGACAGCCAAACATCGTTGAGACATTCCTCCGCGTCCCGGCTGTCCGTCAGCAGCCGCCGGGCAATGGCGGCGCAGTACGGGCCGTAGGCCCGCTGGGTCTCCTCCACAGCGCGGCTGTCCCGGTCAAAATACAGTTGTATGAGCTGTTCGTCCGTCATCCGGCCGCCACCTTTCTGAAGGGCCCTTCTGTCTATATAGAGTAGCAGACATGGGGAAAGGTTGCAAAATTTTTCAGGAAAGCCGGATGCTCCCCTGAAAAATCAAAGGGCCTGCCCTTTGCGCCTTATTCTCCCGTGTTCGCCGGAAGTTCCGGCGGCGGTCAGTTTTCGCCTGCGGGCCACCTTTTTCACATTCGCCGAAAAATCGGCGATAGATTCGGTGCGTCCTGCGGACGCTCCGCTGGGGTAACTTTCTGTACGCACAGAAAGTCACCAAAGAAGCGCACAGGGGATAATCCCCTGTGTACCCCTTAGTGGGGTCTGGTATAGTCTTGTCATTGCGATGCCGCAGAATGCCTACCGACTCCTTCGGTAAGACGCTGTCCTTCTCTTCCCGCTGGCGCTGATCTGGTGCTGGCCTGCAAGAAATGCGCCCGATAGCGCCGACGCACCATCAAGCAAACTTGCAATGCAGGCGCTCTCCGATGGCCGAACAAACTTTAACGACCACCATTGGAGCGGCAGCGATAATTAGAGGCTTCGCGTGTCGGCTTACCTCACGCCGGAGATAAACGGACGCACTCTTTGAATGCTCTTTCGTAAATTCTAGGGTTTTCAGGGAGAAAATACTATGAGCGAGGGCACGCCCTTCAGTGCCCGATGTCGAATCCGTATTTTCGCCCCTGAACCTGTTTTTGGTTACTTTTTGCAGGAGCAAAAAGTAACTCGCCC
>CAKUPH010000119.1 GCA_934675115.1 uncultured Oscillospiraceae bacterium
GATGGGCGTGTGGCTCGCCGGTTTCTGCGTTATCGCCGCGGGCTGCGGCTTTTACCTGAAGAGCGTCCGGTGTCCCCACTGCGGGAAGTACGCCCTCCGGCTCCGGCCCTTTGCGTCCGACGCCGGATACTGCCCCAGATGCGGGGAATTCGTGGAATATTTTTAGGTGATGAACGACCCGCCCCGGGCGCGTAAGCGCCCGGGGCGGGTCCCCTTTCATAAACTTCCCCATGGCCGCATATATATCCCACAAGACGCCACGAGCGGGGAGTTGCTGCCATGTGAAAGGGAACATTGAAGAGCGGGCCTGTCAGATGGCCCAGTACATCGTCGAAAACCGGGGGACGGTCCGCAGCGCCGCGCAGAAGTTCGGGATCTCCAAATCCACGGTGCACAAGGACCTGTCCGAGCGCCTGCCCACCTTCAACCGCCCGCTGTACGAGCAGGTGAAGGCGGTGCTGGACGAAAACAAGGCGGAGCGGCACATCCGGGGCGGCATCGCCACCCGGAGAAAATACAAAGGAGCATGAAACACAGCCCGTCGGAAAAGGCAAAGCCTTTTCCGACGGGCTGCACTTTTTGCTTTGCACCTCTCAGCCGAAAGCACGGTGTTTTACAGCTCCAGCTCCGCCACCGGGTAGGGGTCGCAGTCGTTGTAGTGCCACCACTCGTTTTCGTAGGGGACGAAGCCCGCGGCGGTCATGGCGGCCTCCAGCCGCCGGGCGTTGGCGGCGGCCTCCGGGGCGTATTTATCGTAATCCCGGTTGGGGTCGGCGGCGAAATCGTCAAATTCCGTGGGCATGGGGAGGTCCAGGCCGTCCGCCGTCACCAGCGTCACGTCCACGGCGCTGCCCCGGTTGTGCTTGGAACTGCCGCCGTGGGTGGGATCGGCCACATAGTCGTCGTTGGGGCACGCCTCCCACATTCTGAACTGGGCGGACAGGGGCCGCCACGCATCCCAGAGCTTCAGGGCATAGCCGTCCCGGAGCAGCAGCTCCTGAGCCCGGGCCAGCCGCAGGGCGGTGCCCCGGCGGAGGTAGGGCTGGTCAAAGTCGTAGATGGTCTGACCGGTGAAATTGTCCGGCTCGGCGTATTTCAGGTCCGCGTACACGGTGGGGATGTACTCCCGGACGGGGACTAGATCGGAAAGCGTAGAGCTGTGTTGATTCAATGGGGTTCACCTCGGGAAAAATCAGGGATATTGAAATTGGAGAGAAAAATTACCGGTCGAGACAGGCGGCCTTGCGGTACTGGAGGGCCTCGGCCAGATGCTGGACCTGAATATCCCCGGAGCCGTCCAGATCGGCCACCGTCCGGGCCACCCGGAGGATGCGGTCGTAGCTCCGGGCGGTGAGCCCCAGCCGCTCATAAGCGCCCCGCATGAGGGCCTCGCAGCCCTCATCCAGCTTGCAGTATTCCCGCAGCTCCGCCTGACCCATCTGGGCGTTGCAGGCGGGGCCGCCGGGGCCGAAGCGGGCAGTCTGGATGGCCCGGGCGGCGTCCACCCGCTTTTTGATGTCGGCGGAGGACTCCGCCGGAGCGGAGCGGCCGGACAGCTCGTCATAGTCCAGACTGGGCACGTCGATGCAGATGTCGATGCGGTCCAGCAGGGGGCCGGACAGCCGGGCGGTGTACTGCTGGATCTTCTGGGGGGAGCAGGTGCAGCGGCCGGAGGGATGCCCGTACCAGCCGCACTTGCAGGGGTTCATGGCACACACCAGCATGAACCGGCTGGGGTACACCACTGTGCCCGCCGAGCGGGTGATCTGGGCCTGCCCGTCCTCCAGCGGCTGGCGCAGCACCTCCAGCACGTCGGAGCGGAACTCGGGCAGCTCGTCCAGAAACAGCACGCCGTTGTGGGCGAGTGAGATCTCGCCGGGGCGCAGCATCGTCCCGCCCCCCGCCATGCCCACGGCGGAAATGGTGTGGTGGGGGGAGCGGAAGGGCCGCCGGAGCACCATGGGCTCCTCCTTGGTGGTCAGGCCCATGACAGAGTAGATCTCCGTGCAGGACAGGGCCTCCTGCCGGGTCATGTCCGGCAGGATGGAGGGCAGGCGCTTGGCCAGCATGGACTTGCCCGCCCCCGGCGAACCGGCCATGAGGATGTGGTGGCCGCCCGCGGCGGCCACCTCCAGCGCCCGCTTCACCTGCTCCTGCCCTTTGACCTCGGCAAAGTCCGGGCCGCGGTACACCGTGGATACGGCGGCCCACGGCGCGGCGGGGGAAATATCCGCGTCCCCCCGGAGGTGGGCGGCAAGCTCCGCCACGTCCCGGACGGGGTAGACGGTGAGCCCGCCCGCCAGAGTGGCCTCCGGCGCATTGTCGGCGGGGACGTACAGTTCGGTGATGCTCGCGCGCTTGGCGGCCAGCGCCATGGGCAGGACGCCCGCCACCGGCCGGAGTTGGCCGGTGAGGGACAGCTCCCCCAGAAAGGCCGCGCCCTCCGCCCGGCGCAGGGGCAGCTGCCCCGCCGCGGCCAGAATGCCCGCTAAAATGGGCAGGTCGTACACCGTGCCGTTTTTCCGCCGGTCGGCGGGGGCGAGGTTCACGGTGATCCGGGACACGGGAAAATCGAAGCCGCTGGCCTTCACCGCTGCCCGCACCCGCTCCCGGGCCTCCTTCACCGCCGCATCGGGCAGGCCCACCACATCGAAGGCGGGCAGGCCGGAGGATAGCGCACACTCTACCTCCACCGGATAGCCCAGAACGCCCTGAAGACCCAACGAAATAATAGTGCGCACCACAACAAATCACTCCCGATTTTCCTTTACAAATCTATGGATATTATACTATAATAAAAGTTGAAGCGCAAACCATCTTTGTGCAGAAGCATGAAAGAAACGGTGATTGAAAATTGTGCTTTTCCGGGGCGGAAAACCGGGTGAAAGTATGGTTTTTCGTACAATTCCATAACTTGTACAAAATCTGAAATATGATTTCGTACAATAAAATACATTGCAAAACCACCCGGGATATGTTAAACTGGCAAGTGCGAGGAAAACATGTCCCGGGATTTTTTACCGGGAGAAGGAGGAAAACAAAATGGCACGTAAGTTCAAGACCATGGACGGCAACACTGCTGCCGCTCACGTGTCCTACGCCTTCACCGAGGTGGCCGGCATTTACCCCATCACGCCGTCCAGCCCCATGGCCGACAGTGTGGACCAGTGGGCCGCCGCGGGACGGAAGAACATCTTCGGCCAGACCGTCAAGGTGGTGGAGATGCAGTCCGAGGCCGGCGCCGCCGGTACCGTCCACGGCTCTCTGGCCGCCGGCGCCCTGACCACGACGTATACCGCGTCTCAGGGTTTGCTGCTGATGATCCCCAACATGTATAAGCTGTCCGGCGAACTGCTGCCCGCCGTGTTCCACGTGTCCGCCCGGACTGTGGCCACCCACGCGCTGAACATCTTCGGCGACCACTCCGACGTCATGGCCTGCCGCCAGACCGGCTTTGCCATGCTGGCCGAGTCCAACCCCCAGGAGGTCATGGATCTGGCCGCCGTGGCCCATCTGGCCGCTATCCGCGGCCGCGTCCCCTTCCTGAACTTCTTCGACGGCTTCCGCACCTCTCACGAGATCCAGAAGGTCGCCGTCTGGGATTACGACGATCTGGCCGAGATGTGCGACATGGACGCCGTGGCCGCCTTCCGCGCCCGTGCCCTGAACCCGGAGCACCCCGTCATGCGCGGCTCCCACGAAAACGGCGACATCTTCTTCCAGCACCGCGAGGCCTGCAATGCCTACTACGACGCCGTCCCCGACGTGGTGGAGGAGTATATGGGCAGGATCAACGCCAAGCTGGGCACCAACTATCAGCTGTTCAACTACTACGGCGCGCCCGATGCCGACCGCGTCATCATCGCCATGGGCTCCGTCTGTGACGTGGCTGAGGAAGTCATCGACTACCTCAACGCCCACGGCGAGAAGGTGGGCCTTGTGAAGGTCCGCCTGTACCGCCCCTTCCGCGCGGACAAGCTGCTTGCCGCCATCCCCGCCACCTGCAAGAAGATCGCCGTGCTGGACCGCACCAAGGAGCCCGGCGCTCTGGGCGAGCCTCTCTATCTGGACGTCGTCACCGCGCTGGCCAACGCCGGTCGGAACGACGTGGCCGTCATCGGCGGCCGCTACGGTCTGGGCTCCAAGGACACGCCCCCCAGCAGCGTCTTTGCCGTGTACGACGAGCTGAAGAAGGACGAGATGAAGCGCCAGTTCACCATTGGTATCGTGGACGACGTGTCCCACCTGTCCCTGCCCGAGGACAAGAACTGCCCCAACACCGCGGCCGAGGGCACCATCGAGTGCAAGTTCTGGGGTCTGGGCGGCGACGGTACCGTGGGCGCCAACAAGAACTCCATCAAGATCATCGGCGACCACACCGACAAGAACGTGCAGGCGTACTTCCAGTACGACTCCAAGAAGACCGGCGGCGTGACCATCAGCCACCTGCGCTTCGGCGACAAGGCCATCCGCAGTCCCTACTATATCAACAAGGCTGACTTCGTGGCCTGCCACAATCCCAGCTACGTGACTCAGGGCTTCAAGATGGTCAACGACGTGAAGCCCGGCGGCGTGTTCCTCATCAACTGCCAGTGGAACTTCGGGGAGCTGTGCCACCACCTGAACGCCGAGTCCAAGCGCTATATCGCCCGCAACAACATCCAGCTCTACACCATCGATGCCATTGACCTGGCCATCGAGATCGGCATGGGCAAGCGCACCAACACCATCCTCCAGTCCGCTTTCTTCGCGCTGGCTAACGTCATGCCGCAGGAGGAGGCCATCCGCTACATGAAGGAGGCCGCCGCCAACTCCTACCTGAAGAAGGGTCAGGACATTGTGGACATGAACCACAAGGCCATTGATCTGGGCGCCACCGCTTTCGTGAAGATCGACGTGCCCGCCGACTGGGCCGACGCCGTGGACGACGCCGCTCCCGCCAGACTGGACGGCCCCGC
>CAKUPH010000120.1 GCA_934675115.1 uncultured Oscillospiraceae bacterium
TCCTTGCGCTGCCTGTGCTGGTGGTTGAATACTCACGGCCGTCGGGCCGATAGGCCCTTCCGTCTACTACCGTAAGGTCGTACTTGGTATATGTCGGGGCCAGCTCTACGGTGTAAGAGCTCTTACGGATGACGGAATACTCGTCGCTGCTGTTTACGGGATCGGGCACCCGCACGCCGACCCGGAAAGCCCCGGCACTGTCAATGGAAATAGCCCCGGTATAGAGCTTAAAGAAGCGATCCGCAGCGGTTTTGGGTTGTGTGCTGTACACCAGCTCCGCATTGATGGGCCACTGGTCGGGGTCTATCTTGGTGACGGTGGCCGTGATGGGGCCTGTGATGGTGACGGTGCTCCCCTTTCGGGTGTAGTTCTCTTCGGGGGCAAAGGTCACCTTATAAAGCTCGGGTTCGCTTTCCAAAATCCTCTGCAAAGGAACCCACGTTGTCGGGCTCCATGCGCCGGTCGCCTTGGATTTGAACCGCACCCTCAAATGGGTTACGCCGAGCCAGGTGTCACTTTCCTTCAGCACGATGACGCCGTTGTCCGCACGCGGCGAGGTTCCGGTCGGATCGCCGGGGTCGCTGCCGCCGCTGCCGCTTCTATTAAAGGTATAGTACATCTCGTACTTGTCGTAGTCGAAGTTGGTCGCCTCCACGATCAGCCCCCTGATAAACGGATAAGCCGCGTCGGTGCTGGGTGACAGCGGGGTTTTTTCACCGCTGCAGTTCAGCGAGACCAGCTCCGGCGCGGGCGGGAGCTCCAGGTCGTCGAGATCGGGAACAAAGGGCTCGCTGAAATGCCATCTGCCGTCGAAATTCAAGGCAATGCGCTTCGCGCCCGTATCCGAGAGGGCATAGGTGATGCCGCTGCCCGACTGCTTTGCGAAGACGCTTCTACCGGAAGCAACATCCTTGATATCATTCCCGGACGTATCCTTTGCCGCCACCGGCGAGCTGCCGGAAAGCTGGAAGGTCGCGGGAACAAGCATGCCCTTTACGCCCTTCATGGAATCCGGCGCTGTCCAGGAGACCGTGCCGGTGGTGCAGTTGGCAGCGGGGCTGTACCCTTTTGTCCATTTGGGAAAGCCGCCAAAGGGATCGTACTTGGCCAGGATCCGGTATGTGTCCGGACTGTCACTGTCAAAATACAGCGTGATCGTTTCGTTGGAAACGGGCAGACCGTTAACGGGAAGGTTAAAGCCGGGATCCTCGGCGGTGAGGTCAGGCGTTATCGTGGACCACCGATCAAAGGGAGCCGCGCATTCCGGGGCGGTAATGGTGAGGTCGGCGGTCACGTTGCGCAGCGGCACCCACAGCTCGTCATAGGCCTTGAACTTGCCGTCCTGGATCCTTCCGTCAAAAAGCTGCACCTTGACGGCGCTGCTGTCGGGGACGGAGAAATACTGGATCCGCTTGATGTTGTCAGACGTGAATTTCTTTACGGTAACGTCCTCGCTCACGGTGATTTTGGGCCACGCAACGAAATCAAAATTATCGGGTTCCTTGTAGTTGTCGCTGCGGGAGCCATTGCGGGCGATACTCATGTACCCCACCTTATCGATCGAGTAAACGCAGATTGTGGAATCGGGATAGCCGCAGAAAACGCGCGGGTTAACACGTTCCAGACCATCGCACCCGAACTCGACATTCACGGTACCGGTGGTGTTGATGCTAATGAAAGATTTTCCGCCCTTATCGTGAGCAGACGCCCTCACGACTTCACCGACATTGTAGCTCTTGATGTCCAGGCTGGCGTTATCGATCACATAGAGATCGCTCGTAAAGATCGTATGGGATTTATCGCTTTTGTAGTCGGGCAGCTTCAGATCGATCGATACCTTTGCATCTCCCCTAATGGTCAGGTCTTTGGTAAAGATACACTGGGCGGTCTCCATCTGGTACGCGGTATTGCGGTCGTTCGCGTGAATGGCCAGCGAACCGCCGCCTTCTATGATGAACGACAGTCCTAGCGGTATGCCGCCGTTATCGGTCTCCTTACCGCAGGAAATGGCCCGGTAGTTGTGCTGGTTGGCATCCACAGCGTATCCGTCCTTGGGCGCAAGCACGTTATTGCCATTCAGCGAAATGACGACAGAATTGGCGTGGTTTTTTCCCGGCACATAGGTGATGGACTGCCCGTTAAAGCCGTTCAGTGTCAGCGTCCACTGGTATTGGGTAGTTTTCGTCAGGTATGCCACATAGATACCGGGAAGGTGGGTCACTTTTTCTGCGTAGTAATCGCTGGTACCCTTGCGGATGACCCAACCGGGGTACAAAGTGAGTGACTGCCCGTTGTCCATGATCACCTTGATGCCGGCATCTCCCGTCGCCGCCGGCACGGCGGGCTGGGAGACGGCCTGCCCCTCCGTCAGGATGAGATCCTTCGGAGGTTCGGTCTCCGCGGGAGACTCCGGGGTTCCCGTTTCCGTCTGCTCCGGGGTGACCGTCGTTTCTGTCACGGCGGGCGGGTCGAGACTTTCATTCTCCACCGCCTGAGCGTTCAGCCCAAGGCCGGGGAACAGGCTCACCGCCATGATGAGGGTCAGGAGCCACGCCGTCAGCCGTTTTTGCTTTCGTTGCCGCATTCTTGGAGTTCCTCCTTTCTGTTGTTCGCTGCCGCGGCGGGGTTTCCCGCCGGATTCCTGGCCTCTGCCGTCTCGCGGAGCCACGCCCTCGCCTGCCGGTCTGTCAGGTCCCCCAGGCAGTAGCCGTCGATGAGCTTCAGCTCCACCGCCTTTTCCAGCGCGGCCAGCTTTTCCGGGTGTCCGTCCTCGCAGACGAGATAGACCCGGCAATTTGGAAGCCTCCGCCGCACCTCGATGGCGATGTCGCAGCGGGAGGAAACGTCCTTGGGTTCCTCTATCTCGCTGGAAAAGTCCGTTTCCAGCAGCAGGAGATCCGCCTGCTCCGCCGCGCACTGCCACACCACGTCGGCATAATCGTCTGAGAGGATGGCCTGCGTCTTACAGCCGCCCAGATTTCTCAGCCAATCCGCCGCGCGGCGTGTCCTGAATGGCGAGCTGAAGCACACCGCCGCCTTCGGCAGGGGCGGCTCCCGCCTCCGGAAGAGGCTCATACCGCCGCCTCCCGTCTCGCCGCTCCCTTGGGCAGCCGCGCCCCGCACTCGGGGCAGTACCGCGCCACGTCGGTGACGGCCACGCCGCAGCCGGGGCAGCAGCGGTGGCGGGAACGGTAGAAGTCGTAGAGGGTCATCTCCGGCAGACGCGCGCCGCAGTCGGCGCAGTCCGTCCGGTCGGCGCTGTTGGCCCTGCCGCAGCTGGGGCAGATCTTGCGCCGCCGCAGCGTCTCCGGCCCGAAGCCATACTCCAGCAGCGTCACCCGGTGCAGGGCCTGCCGGGTTCTCAAATCGTAGTCGGTCATGGCGCAGCCTCCTTTCTGTCCATACCGTCCGCTATCAGCTTCGCTCCACAGATGGGACAGCAGCGCGGCGTTGCACCCCGCAGCCTTACGCCGCACTGATGGCAAAAGGCGGGGAATTCCGTTTCCCACGGCGCGCAGTCCAAGCACAGTCCCGCGTTGACATTGAACATAGCGGAGGAGACGAACCTGCCGCACCGGGCACAGCGGTTGAACTGCCACTTGCCCTCCTGTTCCCACGCCTGCTCCAGCGCCGCTTCCTCCGTGTCCGCCCGGATGGGCTTGGTCACGCAGCACAGCTCGCCGGAGATGTCGCAGTAGAAGCGAAAGATCCTGCCGCCTCCTGAGTCGGTGACGACCCGGTAGGTCGCCGTTTTCCGTACCTGCGCCATCTGCCTTCCTCCCTTCTTTTTCATTTTGCCTTGTAAAAGTGCGGTGGGGTGTGGTACAATGGAAGCGTCAAAGAGGTGACCGCTTCCTCCGTGCGCGGCGGCGAGCGGTCTTTCGGTTGGAGCTTCGCTCCGACCGAAAGGGGTACCCCTTTCACGATTCTCTCTTCCTTTGACGGGGGCCGAACGGCGATTTCGCCTCCCCGTCTGCCTGTTTTGTACCATAGATTTTGAATCTTGTCATACCCTAAAACCTCGATTTAGGGTAGACGGACGAAAAAAAATTTTCAAAAATCGCCGGAAAACAGCGTTTTCGTGGACAAATGTTTTTATATGGAGGACACAGCGATGAAAAAGCAAGGCTGCGCCATTTTTATGGCTTTCATCATGGTATTTGCCCTGACGGGCTGCGGAAATCAGTCCCAGCTCTCGGCCAAGGAGCCGGTGGAGCTGACGATGTGGCACGTATACGGCGAGCAGGCCGGTTCCCCGATGGACACGCTGGTGGAGGAATTCAACCGCACCGAGGGGAAGGAGAAGGGCGTCCGCGTCAAGGTGACGGAGCTGAGCAGCGCCGCGAAGATCGGCGGCTTTCTGTTGGAGGCGCAGGGGGAGGAATCCTCCGGGCAGGAGATGCCGGACCTCTTCACCTGCCACATCGGGGACGCCATTGCTCTGGGCGAGGACAAACTGCTGGACTGGAACGACTATTTCACGGAGCAGGAACAGAGCGAGTTTGTGTCCGGCTTCCTGGCCGACGGTAAAGCAGATGACGGCAAACTGCTGGTGTTCCCCCTGTCCAAATCCACGCAGCTGCTCATGCTCAACGGCACGGGCTTTGCCCGCTTTTCCGCCGCCACCGGCGTGACCTATGACGATCTCTCCACCTGGGA
>CAKUPH010000121.1 GCA_934675115.1 uncultured Oscillospiraceae bacterium
GCGGGCCGCAACGCGGCCCGCTCCTGTTTTTCATTGAGATAAAAAGCATTGCAGAGTTTTTCCGCTGCGGCGAAAGAAATAAAATCTGTTTTTTTGCCGCGACATGTGCACAGCAGAAAATACTTCTTTCGGAGCGCAAAGGCCCCCTCCGCCGCTGGCGGAGGGGGCCTTTGATTTACATCACATCAGACGAAGAGGGAGAATGATTACTTGTTCCAGTCCAGCTGCTGGATGGTGACGGTGCCGCAGTTGGGGACGGCCTTGTAGCCGATGTCGGGGTTCTTCTGGTCGACATAGCTCAGGATGTCCATGGTCTTGCTGGTGTCCTGATTGATGGTGGGCAGCTTGGTGCCGGGGGCGACTTCCACGATCAGGTCGCAGCCCTTGGCGACGTACACGTTCAGCGGGCGGCTGAAGGTGGTGCCGTCCAGACGGATGCGCATGGTGGAATGACCGCCGAACTCGTTGTTGATGACAACGATGTCATAGCCGTCGTACTTGGAGTAATCGCTCAGGCTGTAATCGCCCAGATCGCCTTCCAGCTTGATCTCGCCGCAGTTGATGTAGTCGGCGGCCAGACGGCCTTCCTTGACCACGGTGGCGATGCCGGCGGGATAGGTGATGGTGCTGTTGACCATGCGGTAGGAGGTCACGTCGGTCAGCATGGAGGTGTTATTGGTGCAGTTGGTGGGAGTGGCGTACAGAGTGGAGTTCTCCACATAAGCGGTGGCCACGCCGGTGAGGTTGCCAAAGCCGGCGCCGTAGTACGGGCAGTTGAGGATGTACAGGCTGGCGGCCTCGTCGTTGAAGGCGATGCCGGACAGCGGCTTGCCCTTATCGTCGGTCATGCCCTTGTTCAGCTCGCAGTTCTCGTACACGGTGACGCCGCTGAAGAAGTCGGAGGAGTGGGTACGGCCGGTCTGGCTGCCCTTGGTGTTCATGCCCTTGGTGTTCTTGTAGATCAGGGTGCCGTTATAGGTAGAGATGGAGGACAGGTGGCTCTTGAAGGTGGCATTGTCCACGATGATGGTGCCGCCGGCGGTGGGCATCAGGCCGCCGTGGTTGCGCTCCACGGTCTGCTTGAAGTCCAGCGTGGCATCCTTCAGAGTGAGGACGGAGCCCTTGCCGTAGGCAACGACCGTGGGGGAGTCGCCCCAGCGGTAAGCCAGCTGATAGCCGCTGCCGGCCTCGACGCCGTTGGAGGTGATGGTGACGCCTTCCATGGTGACCTTGGCGCCGTTGTGGACGGCGATGAGGCTGGTGCCCTTAACGGGCTCGTCGGGGTTGCCGATGGTGAAGTTGCCGCCCTTGACGGTGGCGTCCTTGGTGTAGTCGTTCATGACGGTGGTGCTGCCGAAGATGCCGAACTTATCGGTCTGGGGCGCGCCGGTGCCCTTACACACCTGATAGAGGATGTTGATGACCTCAATCTTGTTCAGCTCGTCCTGAGGGTTGAAGTTGGCGGGCGGAGTGTACAGACCGGTGTCAATGAAGAAGGCGACGGCTTCCTTGGCCCACGCGCTGACGGAGCCGTTGGGGAAGTAGTTGAGCTTCTTCAGAGTGCCCTCCACGTCCACCTTGCCGATCTTGGAGGTGACGGAGGCGGGGAATTTGGCGTTGATCTGAGTAGTGGTCTTGCGGTAGTCGGGCTGGCCGAACTCGGCGATCTTGGCCCGGGTAGCCTGGGGCAGGATCTCGGGGGACCAGTTGACCACGCGGTACAGCACGGTCAGCAGCTCCTCGGTGGTGAGGGAGCCGTAGGGGTCGAAGCAGTCGTTGCCGATGCCGTTCATGATGCCGGCCCAGCGGCAGGCGAGGACCGCGTCGGTGAACTTATAATAGTGGGTGCCGGACAGGGGGTTGTGGGGGAAGTCGGCATAGGGCCACAGGCCGTCGTCGTTGGTGATGCCGTAGAAACGGTACAGGAAGTAGGCCAGATCATAGCGGTAGAAGGTGGACTCCGCGCCGAAGTAGGTCCAGCTGTCGCCGCCGTTGGTCACGCCGCAGGACAGCCACCAGTTGACGGCGTCCTTCAGCTTGTCGTAGTGGCCGCCGGCCAGATCGGTAAAGTCGTCATAACGGAAGAGATTGTAGTTGCCGCCGCTTGCAGAGCTGATCGCGCTCTGCTCCGTGGCGTAGTCGCTCACTTCGAGCTGATATCCGCTGGGTTGGAGGGTGATCGTCTTGGCGCTTGCCACGGTGGCCAGAGAGGCCATCATGCAGGCGGCCATTGCCAGGGAAACGAGCCGCTTGAGATGCTTTTTCATTGCTTATACTCCCTTCGTATTGGTGGCTTTCAGCTTTTTTTCAGAATAGCTGATGCTTTTATTATAAAGTATTTCGGTAGGGAATCAAGCAAAAAAGACAAAGAAAAAATAATATCTTCTAAAGATTTTATATTGTTTATACAAGAAAATGGAAGAAAAACCGGAAGATTTTGAAAATCTCCCGGTTTCTTTCATTTGTTCAGTTCGTTGGCCAGCTCCCGCTGCCGCGGGGTGAGCATCCGCTTTTTGGGATAGCGGGCCTGATAGTCCGCCGCGAGGGCGAAGCGGTCCTCCGCCGTCACATAGGCCAGCAGGGGGATGGCCAGCGCCTGTGCGGCCTCGATCATTAGCCGGGAGGGGGCGTCCGCCCCGTCGGCCTCGAGGATCATGTACCGCACCGCCCGGGCGGCCTCGCCCGGCTCTGGCCCGGCGGCGGCCAGCGCGGATGCCGCCTGCTCTGCGGCCCTGTAGAAGGCGCTGTCCGCCTTCCGGTCTCCGGGGGTGGAGGTGCCCAGCAGGAACTTGTGCAGCCCGTGGAAGGGGCCGTTGCTCACCACCCGGTCGGCGTATTCTTCCAGATAGCCCTCGTAGACGGCGAACAGGGCGTCCAGCTCAGACTGGGCGCTCATTTCTTCTGCTCCTGTTCCTTCCGGGCCTTGCGGCGCTCGATCATGGTGCGGAAGCCGCCGGAGCCGAAGCTGAACAGCCGGTTCACCCGGCTGATGGTGGCGGAGCTTGCCCCGGTCTTATCCAGAATCTCAGTGTAGACCAGCCCCTCGTCCAGCAGGATGGCCACGTCGTACCGCTGCTCCATGGCCCGCAGTTCGCCCACGGTGCACAGATCGTCGAAGAACCGGCAGCATTCCTCCACCGATTTCAGTTCCAGAATACTCTCATACAGCGCCATGCTGCGCTCTTTATTCGATGCCTTTGCCATTTTGGTGCCCTCCGTTTCGTATTTGGGGGTTTTATATCGGGATGTGCCTGATACACGGACTTTCCGAAAGTATTCTAACACCATGAAGCAGTAAAGTAAACAGCTGTGCGGATTTTTCTTTTCCTTTTTTCACGGCTGTGCTATACTGTTATAAAATTTACCGATTCTGAGAGGAGTGCCCGCCCCATGTTTGAACAACGCCCCCGCAGCCATGCCGTCGTCATCCGCCCGGACATCGCCCCCGGCCGCCGTGTGCTGGCCGTCAGCGATATCCACGGCAACCTGCCCTTCCTCAAGGGCCTGCTGGCCAAGGTGGGCTTCGGCGGGGACGACGTTCTGGTGCTGGTGGGCGACCTCTTGGAAAAAGGGGAGCAGAGCCTCGACACCCTGCGGTACATCATCGAACTGACCAAGACCCACACGGTGTACGCCCTGTGCGGCAACTGCGACCACATCGACCGGGTGTTTCTGGAGGGCCGCCCGGGGGCGGACGAGGATCTTCTGCCGGTGTTCCGCTTCTGGAAGGAGCGCTGGCTCATCGCCCAGATGGGGGCGGAGCTGGGGATGGGGCTGGGAAAGCCGGAGGACCTGCCGGAGCTCCGCCGGGCGGTGCTGGAGCATTTTCCGGAGGAGTGCGATTTCATCCTGAACCTGCCCCATATCCTCGTGGCGGGCAGCTTCATCTTCGTCCACGGCGGCATCCCCCGGGAGGACCGGCTGGAGGAACTGGACGCTTACGGCTGCATGAAGGACGACGACTTCCTCGGGCAGGGATACAGCTTCAAAAAGTGGGTGGTGGTGGGCCACTGGCCGGTGACGCTCTACCATCCGGACATCCCCATCGCCCGGCCGCTGGTGGAGACGAAGCGGCACATCATCTCCATCGACGGCGGCTGCGTCCTCAAGCTGGACGGGCAGCTCAACGCTCTCATCATCCCGGACATCAACGGCGACCCGGCGGGGTACAAGGCCTACGACGGCCTGCCCGTGGTCCGGGCGCTGGACCGGCAGGAGCCGTCGGCCCAGCCGCTGAACATCCGCTGGAGTGACAGCGCGGTGGAGGTGCTGTGCACCGAGGGGGACTGTTCCTGGTGCCGCCACATCTCCTCCGGCCGGGAGCTGTGGATCATGAACGAATACCTCTATCCCCGGCGGTCCGACGGGCGCATCCACTGCGAGGACACAACGGACTACCGCCTGCCGGTGGAGCCGGGGGACCGGCTGGCGCTGGTGCGCCAATGCAGCCGGGGCTATATGGCAAAAAAGCACGGGGCCACCGGCTGGTATTTCGGCCGGGTGGAGCCGGTGGAGAAGTGAACTTCCGCCGTCCTAACGGGAAATGTGGAAAAGATCATTCAATAAAG
>CAKUPH010000122.1 GCA_934675115.1 uncultured Oscillospiraceae bacterium
CTGCGCCACTCCGCTTAAACTTCATATCGCCTACATGGGGGGCTTTTTGTGCTGTCCGCACAAACTGGAGCTGTTCAAATTCCCGCCTGGGGCGTTCCCGCGTCCGGAAGAAATGTTTCCATATCAGATTACCTTGTAGAACGGGCCGCTTCGTGGTATAATAATACGTTCCCCGGTTTTGAGTCCATGGACAAAAACCGGACAAAATCCACAGCTTTCTGTTGACATCAAAAAACATACGTTCTACTATATAGGTATCTGAACGCAGGACAGGGAGGCCGCCATGCCAAAATTCAAAGTCGTATCCGAATATCAGCCCAGCGGCGACCAGCCGGAGGCCATCGCCGCGCTGGCGGCGGGGCTCAACGCCGGGGTCAACGAGCAGACCCTGCTGGGCGTCACCGGCTCGGGCAAGACCTTTACCATGGCCAAGGTCATCGAGGCCGTCCAGCGGCCCACGCTGGTGCTGGCCCACAACAAGACGCTGGCCGCTCAGCTGTGCTCCGAGTTCAAGGAGTTTTTCCCGGACAACGCGGTGGAGTATTTCGTCTCCTACTACGACTACTACCAGCCGGAGGCCTATATCCCCCACACGGACACCTTCATCGAGAAGGATTCGTCCACCAACGGCGAGATCGACCGGCTGCGCCTGTCCGCCACCGCCGCCCTGTTCGAGCGGCGGGACGTCATCGTGGTGTCCTCCGTCTCCTGCATCTACGGTCTGGGCGAGCCGGAGGATTTCGAGAAAATGATGATCTCCCTGCGGCCCGGCATGACCATCGAGCGGGACGCCCTTTTGAAGCGTCTGGTGGACATCCGGTACGAGCGCAACGACATCGCCTTCGAGCGCAATATGTTCCGGGTCCGGGGGGACACGGTGGAGATCTACCCCGCCTACTGGAAGGACGTGGCCGTCCGGGTGGAGTTCTTCGGCGACGAGATCGACCGCATCTCCGAGATCAACGTGGTCACCGGCGCGCCCATCCGGGAGCGCACCCACGTCCCCATCTGGCCCGCCACCCACTATGTCACCCCCAAGGACAAGATGGGGGCCGCCATTCAGGAGATCTACAAGGAGCTGGAGGAGCGGGTGAAGTTCTTCACCGACAACGACCAGCTGGTGGAGGCCCAGCGCATCAAGCAGCGGGTCATGTACGACATCGAGATGATGCAGGAGCTGGGCTACTGCTCCGGCATTGAGAATTACAGCCGGGTGCTGGCGGGCCGCCCAGCCGGGTCGCCGCCCAAGACCCTGCTGGACTACTTCCCCAAGGATTTCGTCATGTTCATTGACGAGAGCCATGTCACCCTCCCTCAGGTCCGGGCCATGTATAACGGCGACCGGGCCCGCAAGACCGCGCTGGTGGACTACGGCTTCCGCCTGCCCTGCGCCTTTGACAACCGGCCCCTGAAGTTCGAGGAATTCGAGCAGCGGCTCAATCAGGTGGTGTACGTCTCCGCCACCCCCGGCGAGTACGAGCGGGTGCGCTCCGGCCAGATCGTGGAGCAGGTCATCCGGCCCACCGGCCTGCTGGACCCCATCATCGAGGTCCGCCCGGTGGACGGACAGATCGACGACCTCATCGGCGAGATCAACGACCGCACCGCCCGGGAGGAGCGGGTGCTGGTCACCACTCTGACGAAAAAAATGGCGGAGAGCCTGACGGATTACCTGCGGAACGCGGGCATCCGGGTGCGGTACATGCACCACGACATCGACACCATCGAGCGCATGGAGATCATCCGGGACCTCCGGCTGGGCGAGTTCGACGTGCTGGTGGGCATCAACCTGCTGCGGGAGGGCCTCGACCTGCCCGAGGTGTCGCTGGTGGCCATTCTGGATGCGGACAAGGAGGGCTTCCTGCGCAGCGAGACCTCCCTCATCCAGACCATCGGCCGGGCCGCCCGGAACGCCGACGGCCGGGTCATCATGTACGCCGACACCATCACCCCGTCCATGAGCCGGGCCATCGACGAGACGGAGCGCCGCCGGGCCAAGCAGGACGCCTTCAACAAGACCCACGGCATCGTGCCCAAAACGGTGAAGAAGTCCGTCCGGGACCTCATCGAGATCTCCAAGTCCTCCGGCGACCGCAGCCGGGACAGGAACGAGCCCCAGCTCACAAAGCAGCAGCGCATGGAGCTCATCGCCAAGCTGGAAAAGGAAATGAAGCAGGCCGCCAAGATGCTGGAGTTCGAGATGGCGGCAGCTCTCCGGGACCAGATCATCAAGCTGCGGGGAGAAAAATGAGAGGAGAAAACCCCTATGGAAAAAACACACCGGGTGAAATGCCTGAACAGCTTCACCCTCAAGCTGCTGGCCATGGCGCTGATGCTGTGCGACCACCTGTGGGCCACGGTGGTTCCGGGCAACCAGTGGCTCACCGAGGTGGGGCGGCTGGCCTTCCCCATCTTTGCCTTTCAGGTGGCCGAGGGCTTCGCCCGCACCCACGACCGGAAAAAATATCTGCTGCGGATGTTCCTGTTCGCCCTCGTCTCCGAGATCCCCTTCAACCTGCTGACCTATTCGTCGGTAGTATTTCCCTTCCACCAGAACGTGATGTTCACCTTCTGTCTGGCCATTCTGCTGATGATGGCCATGGAGCGGGCAAAGCCGAAGGGCACGGCGGTATTCCTGCTGACCGCCGCCCTGTGCGTCGCCGCAGGCTATCTGCTGGGGACGGTCACCATGGTGGACTACTACGGCCCCGGCGTGGTGACGGTGCTGGTGTTTTACCTGTTTCGGGACGTGCCCTTCGGCTGGCTGGGAGAGCTTGCGGGCCTCGCGGTGCTCCACGGCTTCCTGCTCGACGGCATGGAGATCCCGGTGACGCTGCTGGGACACACCTTCACCTTTCCGGAGCAGGGGCTGGCCGTGCTGGCCCTCATCCCCATCCGGCTCTATAACGGGCGGCAGGGTCCCCATGGGAAGGCCGTTCAGTACGCCTGCTACGCCTTCTACCCCGCGCACATGCTTCTGCTGGCCCTGCTGCGCATGTATGTGATATAACTCTGACGGAAACCGAGGTACTGATACCATGGCAAAGCACAAAGACGAGAAAACCAACGTCATGCGGGTGCTGGACCAGAAAAAGGTCCCCTACACCCCGCATTTTTACGACCATCTCCCCGACGAAGCGCCGGACGGCGTATCGGTGGCCCGCTCGCTGGGGCAGGAGCCCGCGGCGGTGTTCAAAACGCTGGTCACAAAGGGCGCGTCCGGCGGGTATTACGTGTTCGACATCCCGGTGGCCGCCACCCTCGACCTGAAAAAGGCCGCAAAAGCCGTGGGGGAAAAGTCCATCGCTATGCTGCCCAGCCGCGAGTTGCTCCCTCTCACGGGGTACGTCCACGGCGGCTGCTCCCCGGTGGGCATGAAGAAGCAGTTCCCCACCGTGTTCCACGAGAGCTGCCTTGCGCAGGACACCATCTGCGTCTCCGCCGGGAAGATCGGCGCGCAGGTGGAGGTCAGCCCCGCCGCCCTCATCGGGCTGGTGCGGGCCAAAACTGCCGACGTCACCGCGGAGGAATGACCGTGAAATACGAATGGCTGGACAAATACCTGATAAGCATGCCCGGGGCGGAAAAGGACTTCAAGGCCGAGTGGGGCTGGCAGCGGTACATGGCCCGGGGCAAGCTCTACGCCGCCGTGTGCGCCCCGGGGCCGGAGCATAAGGTATACGGCGGGCACGAGCTGGTAAACCTGAAATGCGACCCCCGGCTGTCCGAGCTGCTGCGGGCAGAGTACCCAGACCTGCTCCCCGGCTTCTACTGCGACAAAAAGGTCTGGGTGGCGGCGCTGCTGGACGGCGCGCTGCCCGACGACGTGCTGCGGGACCTGTGCCGCCGGTCCTACGGACTGGTAACGGACAAGCTGCCCAAGTACGTCCGGAAGGAGCTGGGCCTGCTGTGACGGCGGGCAAATTTCTTTCATCGTCTCAATAGTACCACCATAAACCAAAGCAATAATTAGGAGATGAAAAAATGACAAAAAGAGAATTTAAGGACGCACTATTCCGCACACTGAATACTCCAATTGACGGAATGAGCTTTGACGAACAAATTATATATGTAGAAAAACTGCTCATTGATTTTCAAAAAGAGAATGAGGGAAAACGAGACACCGGCAACAAAGGCAAGGAATGGACCGATGAACAACTTAAAATCATCCTATCTGACGCACCATCTACCAGCAACTGCATGAAATACGCAAAAATATTTCATCGCGGATACGGCAGTATCGAGCAAATATATAGGTGGTCTACAACACCACAAAAAGACATTGAACAAAAAAGGGGAGACGATAAGTTCGTCCTGCAAATCAAACGAATAGCAAAAGAACTCGGCCTTCGAGGCTAAAACTACTTGCAACCATATTAGTTCGGAGTGAAATCGCATGCAGGATCATATTTTCATCAAGGGCGCCCGGGAAAACAACCTGAAAAGCATCGACGTGACCATCCCCCGGGACAAGCTGGTGGTGTTCACCGGGCTGTCCGGCTCGGGCAAGTCGTCCCTCGCCT
>CAKUPH010000123.1 GCA_934675115.1 uncultured Oscillospiraceae bacterium
TCCCGGAGCACGCTCCGTCGGTGTATAACGTAACAGTTTTCATTCTTCGCAAGAATCCTCATCAGCCAGAAAATCCAGAAGCTGCTTTCTCACACGGGTGTAATCCTCTTCCGAAATGGAATGTTTGGCATGGTAGACCTCGATCTGAGCCAACAGGTCAGCCGCTTCCTGCCGCGTGTGAACTGTGGTTTCAACATGCTTGATCTGAGACTCATAGGTGAAATACAGCCACATCTTTTCTGTCTCTTCTGCCTCTTCTCTTTTTTGGGCACAATGAGCACGGTAGTACAACAGTATGACTACTACAACACAAAAACCAGACATCACCCAAAAAGTAATGTTAACTGCGCGATCCTCAGGAAATGTTGAGCTTTGATATATTGTCATACACAAAATAATCGCAACTTCTACAGCTATGGCTCTAGCTGTGCACCTCAATTCCCTGCTTGACGCTTTTGTGTTGAACATTATATCTTACTCCTGCTTTTCCACAGTCTCCGCGATTTCTGCGGAAGTTTCCGCCGGCTCCTTATCGGCCAGCGCCATAGCGATGACGCTGTCGCCCTCCTCCTTCAGGCGCATGACGATGACGCCCTGCGTGGCGCGGCCCGCGATGCGGATGGAGTCCACGTCCGTGCGGATGAGGGTGCCGGACTGGGTGACCAGCAGCAGATCCTCGCTGCCGTCCACCACCTTAATGCCCACCACAGGGCCGGTCTTTTCCGTGATCTCGTAGTTCTTCACGCCGAGGCCGCCGCGGTTGGTGATGCGGTACTCCTCCACAGGGGTGCGCTTGCCGTAGCCCTTCTCGGTGATGGACAGCACACAGGCCCCGTCTCTGGCCCGGGCGGCGCCCACCACGTAGTCGCCCTCACGCAGGCGGATGCCCCGGACGCCCACGGCGGTGCGGCCTGTGGGCCGGACGTCGTTTTCGTCGAAGCAGACGGCCATGCCGTCATGGGTGGCGATGAATATCTTCTGGTTTCCGTCGGTCTCCCGGACCTCGATGAGCTGGTCGCCCTCCTCCAGCGTCAGGGCGCGGATGCCGTTGTTCCGGAGGTTCTTCAGCGCCGTGACGGCCAGACGCTTCACCGTGCCGTTCCGGGTGACCATGGTGAGGAACCGGTCCTCGTTGCTGAGGTCACGGGTGTGGATCATGGCGGACACCTTCTCGTCGCCGTCCACCTGAAGGATATTGACGATGTTGCTGCCCCGGGCGGTGCGGCCCGCCTCCGGGATCTGATAGCCCTTCTTGCGGAACACCCGGCCCTTGTCGGTGAAGAAGAAAATATGGTCGTGGGTGGAGGCGGTGAACACGGTGTTCACGTAGTCCTCCTCCCGGGTGGACATGGACTTCTTGCCCATGCCGCCCTTGCCCTGGGCCGCGTACTCGCTGGCACTGGTGCGCTTGATGTAGCCGTTGGCGGTCATGGTAAAGACGCACTGCTCCTCCTCGATGAGGTCCTCCACGTCCAGATCGTCCTCGGCAAAGCCGATCTCGGTCTTGCGGTCGTCGCCGTACTTGTCCCGGATCTCGATCAGCTCGTCCTTGAGGACGCCGCGGAGCATCCCCTCGTCACTGAGCAGCTGGTTATAATAGGCGATCTTCTTTTCCAGCTCCTGATACTCGGCCTCCAGCTTCTCCTTTTCCAGTCCCTGCAAGCGTTTGAGCTGCATGTCCAGAATGGCCTGGGCCTGCACGTCGGACAGGCCGAAGCGGTTCATCAGGTTTTCCTTGGCGTCATCGTAGCTCTCCCGGATGATGCGGATGACCTCGTCGATGTTGTCCTGCGCGATGAGCAGGCCCTCCAGCAGGTGGGCGCGCTCCTGCGCCTTCCGCAGGTCGTACCGGGTGCGCCGGGTGATGACCTCTTCCTGAAAGGCGATATACTCGTCCAGCATCTGCCGCAGGGTCAGCGTCCGGGGGTGCAGGTGGCCGTTCTGCTTGACCAGCGCCAGCATGACCACGGCGAAGGTGGTCTGCATCTGGGTCTGGGCGAACAGGCGGTTGAGGGTCACCTGGGGGTTGGCGTCCTTTTTCAGCTCGATGACGATGCGCATGCCCTTCTTGCCGTCGGACTCGTCCCGCAGGCCGGAGATGCCCTCCAGCCGCTTGTCCTTCACCTGATCGGCGATGTTCTCCACCAGACGGGATTTGTTCACCTGATAGGGCAGCTCGGTGACGATGATGCGGGTGCGGCCATTGCCGAACTCCTCCATCTCCGTCCGGGCGCGGACGCGGATGTGTCCCTTGCCTGTGCCGTAGGCGGCGCGGATGCCGGAGCGGCCCATGATGATGCCCCGGGTGGGGAAATCCGGGCCCTTGATGTGCTCCATCAGGTCGTCCAGCGTGGCGTTTTCGTTGTCGAGGATGCAGATGACGGCGTCGATGACCTCCCGCAGGTTGTGGGGCGGGATGTTGGTGGTCATGCCCACGGCGATGCCGGAGGAGCCGTTGACCAGCAGGTTGGGGAACCGGGAGGGCACCACCTGCGGCTCCTTCAGGCTCTCGTCAAAGTTGGGGTCCCAGTCCACGGTGTCCTTGTCGATGTCCCGCATGAGCTCATTGCACATTTTGGACATGCGGGCCTCGGTATAACGGTAGGCGGCGGGGGGGTCGCCGTCTACGGAGCCGAAGTTTCCGTGGCCGTCCACCAGCGGGTAGCGCATGGAGAAGTCCTGTGCCAGACGGACCATAGCGTCGTACACGGAGGCGTCGCCGTGGGGGTGGTATTTACCCAGCACGTCGCCCACGCAGGTGGCGGACTTCTTGAAGGGCTTGTCCGAGGTCAGGCCCGTCTCGTACATGGAGTAGAGGATGCGCCGGTGAACGGGCTTCAGGCCGTCCCGCACGTCGGGCAGGGCGCGGCCCACGATGACGGACATGGCGTACTCGATGTACGCGCTCTCCATCTCGTGCTCCAGATTGATATTTATGATCTTCTGATTGGGAAAGGATATATCCCGGGTCAGGTAATCGTCTTTATTGGGCATACTTGAGGTTCCTCCTCTGCGCTTGGTGCGTCTCTCAGCTTCTTAATAGTCAAGGTTGATGGCCTTGGCCGCGTTCATTTCGATATACTCCCGGCGGGGCTCCACCTTCTCGCCCATGAGCAGGGTGAAGATCTCGTCCGCCCGCACCGCGTCCTCCATGGTGATGCGCTTGAGGGTGCGGGTCTCGGGGTTCATAGTGGTGTCCCAGAGCTCGTGGGCGTCCATCTCGCCCAGACCCTTGAACCGGCTGATGTCCACCTTGGCGTTGGGGTTATCACCCCGCAGCTCGGCGGAGATGGCGTCCCGCTCCTCCTCGGAGAAGGCCAGCCGGGTGGTCTTGCCCCGGGTGAGCTTGAACAGCGGCGGCACGGCGGCGTACACATAGCCCCGCTCCACCAGCGGCCGCATGAAGCGGAAGAAGAACGTCAGCAGCAGTGTCCGGATGTGGGAGCCGTCCACATCGGCATCGGCCATGATGATGACCTTGTGATAGCGCAGCTTATTCTCGTCGAACTCGTCACCCAGACCCGCGCCCAGCGCGGTGATGACGGGCTGGAGCTTGTCGTTGCCGTAAATTTTGTCCGCCCGGGCCTTCTCTACGTTGAGCATCTTGCCCCACAGGGGGAGAATGGCCTGGAACCGGGAGTCCCGGCCCTGCTTGGCGGAGCCGCCGGCGGAGTCGCCCTCGACGATGTAAATTTCGGTGAGGGACGCATCCCGCTCATTGCAGTCGGCCAGCTTGCCGGGGAGGGTGGCGCCGTCCAGCGCGTTTTTCCGGCGGATGTTCTCCCGGGCACGGCGGGCGGCCTCCCGGGCGCGGTTGGCCATCATGGCCTTGTCCAGAATGGCCCGGCCCACGGCGGGGTTCTCCTCGAGGAACTGCTCCAGCTTGTCGCTGACGATGTTGTTCACCAGCGTGCGGATCTCGCTGTTGCCCAGCTTGGCCTTGGTCTGGCCCTCGAACTGGGCCTCGGTCAGCTTGA
>CAKUPH010000124.1 GCA_934675115.1 uncultured Oscillospiraceae bacterium
GCACCCCCTGATGTAGTTCTATTTTCCTACATCAGGGGGTGTTTTGTCTATTGTCCGTTTTTACTGGTCCTGTTCAAGATGCCTTCCGGGGGCTTTGCATACCTGTCAGGGCCGAGGATCACATGGCCAGGGTCAGGGAGTTGGAGCAGGTGATGAGGGTGACAAAGATACCCAGAATGATGCCGGCCAGATAGGGGTTCTTGGTGCGGCGGTAAAGGATGCGGGACAGAACCACGGCCAGCGGCAGGATGACCAGCATGGGGAACAGCCAGACGCACTGCATGTTGTTGGAGGGCCAGGTCATGTTGCCGCCGGACAGGAAGGGGATGTACTGGATGAGCAGCAGCACGGGGGCGGGGAACACCGCGGCGATGGCCAGCAGCAGGGTGTTGACCCAGCTGTGCTTGCCGCCCACATCGTTGTAGTTGAAGCAGCTGGCGGCCACGGAGTTGGCCACGTAGTACACGAGGAAGAACAGCACGTACCACAGGGACACCCACAGCTTCTCGGGGTTGAAGGCGCGGATGGCCAGCGTCCACACCCGGAAGTCGGCCATGAAGAAGTAGTCGGCCACGGCCACACAGCCGAAGCAGGCGGCCACCACGATCAGGGCCAGCAGGATGGTCTTACCCAGCTTGCGCGGAGAGATCTTCAGGCCCACGTCGGCCGGATCCATGCCGTGCTTCTTGCCGTAGGCAAAGTAACTGATGAGCATGCTGATGATGCCGACCACGCCGCAGGCGGCAGACCAGGTGCCGATGCCCAGCGCCTGACTCTGGGGCCAGCCGATGTCGGCGGTGGAGTTGGAGGGCACGGTGTTCATGATGGGCAGGTAGATGACGGTGCAGATGACGGCGCAGATGATGATGCTGGCGAAGAACCAGGTCTTGCCGGCCTTATCGGTCTTGCGGGGGGCCACCAGTTCGTCGGTGCCGATCTCGGCGAAGAAGGGCTTCTTCACCAGCACGAGGGCCAGACTCACCATAAACATGAAGAAGCCGACCAGACCGATGACGTTGGCGACCACCTTCCACTGCCAGATCTGATTGGTGGCGGCAATGGGGTTGGGAGCGCCGAGGGCAGCCTCGAAGAAGGAAATGGTGGAGACGGTAGAGCGGCGGCTGAAGTGGGACCAGGGGTGGATGAAGGAGTGGTTGTAGATCACGCGGATGGCTTCCTCACCGTCGATGGTCTCGGTGTACATGGTGCCGGCCTCGCGGACGTCCTGCCCCTCGGGATCAATGCCGAAGTGGAGGAAGGACTGGGCGTTCTTGTTGGCGACGAAGTCCTTGGGCAGGGTGGCGTTGCCGTCGGCATCGGTGTCGCCGAAGAACCACTCGTCGTACATGCCGGCGATGATGCCCACGTCGCGGGCGCCGTAGATGTTGGTGAAGCCCTCTTCGCCGGTGTAGGTGGCGTCGGCGGAGTTGAGCAGGACGGCGGCCACCAGCGGGGTCTCGGCCATGTTGTCCAGACTGACGGACATGTTGCAGGACATGCCGCCCAGCGAGTGGCCGGTGACGCCGATGCGGGTGGAATCCACATTGGGCATGCGGTCGAGGACCTTGACGGACTCATACATGCCCATCAGGATACCCATGATGTTGTCGGTGTTCTCGGAGTCGCCGTGGTTGGGCATATCCTGCGCCAGGACCACGTAGCCCCGGCGGGCCAGCTCCACGAAGTTCAGATCCTGCATGCCCTTGTTGTTATACATGCCGTGGCTGACCACGACGGCGGGGGCGGGGTTCTCGGCGGTGGCGGTGTCGGGAACGAAGAGCCAGCCGTTCATGGCGTAGCCGTTTTCGGTCTCCCAGTTGATCTCGGTGACCTTGACCTTGCCGAAGTCGGTCTGGATCGCGTAGGTGGCGATGGAGCAGATGAGCATCAGCACGATGGAGATGCACAGGAAGCGGCTCGCCTTGGATGTTGATTTGATTTTGTTAGCCATAAGTAGATTCTCCCTCTCTGGATAAGTACTTTGTGGTGGAAACGGCAGGACGGGCTTGCACTCACCTCCCCGAAAACAAATAAAGAGCATGACGGAACGATGACCGTCATGCTCTTCTCATTTACTCACGAGCGTCCGCATTATATGCGTATGGCTAATTTCAGGGTAGCAAAGCGGCGGCGGTTTGTCAAGGTGAAGCGGCGGAATTTGTGCAATGTTTATAATTTTGGCGTGATAGATTTGACTAATATCACCAGCTGGATGGCAGATGCTGTCTCTTGCTTTTTTGGGCGGGGGCTGATATAATAACAATGTATTTGTGCGGAGTAAATGAGATGCGCAGAGCGGGCACAGCCGCTTTGCGCTTTTTTTCTGGGGCCGGAGGCCCTTTGGGCCGCGGAAAGGTGCTTTTGGGACATGGATAAAGCTCAGCTTTTGGAACTGCTGGCCGACGGGCCGGTCATTGCCTCGGTGAAGGACAACGGCGGACTGGAGGCGGCCATCCGGAGCGATGTGGCCGTGATCTTCCTGCTGTACGGCGACGTGCTCACCATCGCTGACATCGTCCGGAAGGCCCACGACGCGGGCAAGGTGGTGTTCGTCCATCTGGATCTGGTGGAAGGCCTGTCCCCCCGGGAGGTCAGCGTGGACTTCATCGCCCGGAACACCGCCGCCGACGGGGTGCTGTCCACCAAGGCGAACCTGACGAAGCGGGCCAAGGAGCTGGGCCTTGTGGCCATCCAGCGGTTCTTCCTGCTGGACTCCATGGCCATCCGCAATATTGAAAAGCATCTGGGACCGGACGTGTCCGACCTCATCGAGGTGCTGCCCGGCCTGATGCCCAAGGTCATCCGGCAGGTGCGGGCCCTGTCCGGCAAGCCGGTGGTGGCCGGAGGGCTCATCACCGACAAGGAGGACGTCACCGGTGCGCTGGGCGCCGGGGCGGTGGCGGTGTCCGCCACCAATCCCGCCGTGTGGGAGATGTGACGGCGAAGGGCCGTTTTTCCAACTGAATCACTGTTTCTGAGAATGAGAGTGAAACAAATCGTGTCCCGCGCCGCGGGGCAGGCTTTGTTTCACTCTTTTTTGTTTTTGAAAAAACTGGGAGGTATGACGATGTATGACGTGCTGATCATCGGCTGCGGGATCACCGGCGCGGCGGCCGCCTTCGAGCTGAGCCGCTATAAGCTGCGGGTGGCGGTGCTGGAGCGGGAGAACGACGTGGCCACCGGCACCACCAAGGCCAACTCCGCCATTCTGCACGCCGGGTACGACCCCAAGCCCGGCTCACTGATGGCGAAGCTCAATGTCCGGGGGGTGGAGCTGGCCCGGGAGCTGTGCGAAAAGCTGGATGTGCCGTATAAGGCCTGCGGCTCTATGGTGCTGGCCTTTTCCGAGAGCGAAAACGCCATGGTGGATGAGCTGTACCGCCGGGGCTGCGCCAACGGCGTGCCCGGACTGAAGGTGCTCACAGGGGACGAGGCCCGGGAGATGGAACCCAATCTGGCGGACACGGTGACGGCGGCGCTGTACGCACCCTCCGCTGCCATCTGCTCCCCTTGGGAGTACTGCCTCGCGCTGGCGGAAACGGCGGTGCGCAACGGCGCGGAGCTTCATCTGGACACCGCCGTCACCGGCGCGGAGCCCATGGACGGCGGCTGGCGGGTGACGACGACTCAGGGCGTGTTCGAGGCCCGGTACGTCGTCAACGCCGCGGGCGTGGCGTCTCAGGCCGTCCACGAGCTGGCCGCTCCCCACACCTTTACCATCCACCCTGCCCGGGGCCAGTATTACCTGCTGGACAAGAGCGAGGGCAGCCGGGTGGGCCGGGTCATCTTCCAGTGCCCCAATGA
>CAKUPH010000125.1 GCA_934675115.1 uncultured Oscillospiraceae bacterium
CCCTTAACTCTTTGCTTCTTTCGTGAAAGAAAAAGCGGTGGCAGGGCTGCCGCCCTGCGGAATTGAACCTTATTTAATGTTCAATTCCCTTTCCACCTCATTGAGGTTGATGGTCAGCATCCGGCTGACGCCCTGCTCCTGCATGGTGACGCCGTAGAGCACGTCGGCCTCCTCCATGGTGCCGCGGCGGTGGGTGATGACGATGAACTGGGTCTTTTCGCTCATCCGCCGCATGTACTGGGCGAACCGGATGACGTTGGCGTCGTCCAGCGCCGCCTCGATCTCGTCCATGACGCAAAAGGGCGTGGGCCGCACCTTCAGAATGGAGAAATACAGCGCGATGGCCACAAAGGCCTTCTCGCCGCCGGACAGCAGAGTGATGGTCTTGAGGGCCTTGCCGGGGGGCTGGACCTTGATCTCGATGCCGCAGTTGAGCACGTCGTCCGGATCCTCCAGCTCCAGCCGGGCCTTGCCGCCCCGGAACAGCTCCAGAAATGTCTGCTGGAACGTCTCGTTGATGAGGGCGAACTGCTCGGTGAAGATGGCGGTCATCTCCTTCGTGATGCCGGAGATAATGTCCTCCAGCTCCCGCTTTGCCTTGGTCACATCGTCCCGCTGGCCGGTGAAGTAGGTATAGCGCTCGTTGACCCGCTGGAACTCCTCCACCGCGTCAGGATTGATACTGCCCAACGCGGAGATGCCGCGTTTCAGTTCTGCGATCCGCCGCTGGGCCTTCTGAAGGGATTCCAACTCCACCCGCTGGGCCTTTGCGGCCTCGTGGGACAGCTCGTAGGTCTCCCACAGCCTGTCCAGCAGCTGCTTTTCCTCCATGGCGGCGGCCATGCGCTTGCTGTCCAGCGCGGACACCTCGCTCTGGAGCCGCATGAGCTCCTCGTTCTTGTCCCGGGCGGCCTTGCCCGCCTGATTGCGCTTGCCCTCCAGCTCCAGCTTTTCCTCGTTGATGCGGCGGACGGCGTCGCTTTTGGCCTGACTCTCGCTGCGCAGGGACTGGAGCTGCTCCTCCGTCTGACGGATGCGCTCCGTCAGCTCGGCGTTGCTCTGCTCAAAGCCCGCGATCATGGCAAGGCGGCTCTCGGTGTCGCCGCTGAGGTCCCGGCGCAGCCGCTCCAATTCGTCGATGCTCCGGCGGGAAGCCGCCCGCTCGCCGTCCAGCCCGGCCAGCCGGGTGTTGATCTCCGCGATACGGCTGTTGACGCCGTCCAGCGTCTCCTGCAGGGTGGACTGGCCCCGGCTTTTGGCCTCGGCCTCCGCCCGGATGGCGGCGGCGGAGCCTTCCAGCTCCTCGATGCGGGCCTTGGCCGCGGTGACGGCGGAGTCGTTCTCCTCCATCCGGCGGCGCAGCTGGGCCCGCTCTGCGGTAAGAGTCGTTCGGCGGTTGTTCACGTCCGCCAGATGGGCGTCGGCGCTGTCCCGCCGCTCGGTGAGCTTGAGCACCGCGTCCTCCGCCTGCCGCAGCTGGGCGGAAGCGGTGTCCATCTCGTAATTGGCGGCGGTAAGCTCCCGCCGGGCCTCGGCCAACTGGGCGGCGGCGGCTTTCAGATCGCCGTCCAGCGTCTCCCGCTGGGCGCTGAGCCGTTCCAGCTCGTTGGCCCGGGACAGGATGCCCGCGCTGCGGGACACGGAGCCGCCGGTCATGGAGCCGCCGGCGTTGAGCACCTGCCCGTCCAGCGTCACGATGCGGAACCGGCGGCCAAACTTCCGGGCCATGGCAAGGGCCTTGTCCATGTCCTCGGCAATGACCACCCGGCCCAGCAGGTTGGAGAAAATATCGGCATATTCCGGGTCGAAGGTAATGAGCCCGTCGCCCATGCCCACAAAGCCCGGCTCCCGCTCCACCGCCTTATCCCGGAAATCGGCGGGGCGGATGGCGTTCATGGGCAGGAAGGTGGCCCGGCCGCTGTCCCGGCGCTTGAGCCAGCCGATGGCGTCCCGGCCGTCCACGTCCCGCTCCACCACGATGTTCTGCATGGCACCGCCCAAGGCGATCTCGATGGCCACGGCGCACCGGTCAGGCACGTGGATCAGCCCGGCCACCGGCCCCCGGACGCCCCGGAGGTTGCCCCGCTCCGCTTCGCCCATCACCAGCTTCACCGCCTTGGAGTAGCCCTCGTAGACCTTCTCCATCTCGGAGAGCATGTGGATGCGGGAGTTCAGGGCGTTCTCGTCCATCTGGAGCTTCCGGTGCTTCTCCTCCGCCTCGTCGGCCTTGCGCTTTCTGGTCTGGCAGCGGAGCTGATAGCCGCTGATGATGTTTTTGACCGCGTCCCGGTCCTCCTCCGCCTGCTCCAGCTCCTTTTTCACGGCGGCGGCGGAATCGGCGGCCTCTTTTGCCTTGTCCTCCTGCTCCAGCAGCTCCCGCCCGGCCTTTTCCTCCCGGTCGTACAGCTCCTGCGCGGCGGCGGCCAGCGCGGACAGCAGCTCCCGGGCTTCGGCGGCGGAGACGTTTTCCAGCCGCTCCTTCTCCTGAAGGGAGGATAGCTCATCGTTCAGGCTCCCCGCGGAGCGCAGGGCCTCGTCCGCCTGCCCCCGTAGCTCATCCAGCAGCGCGGCGCAGCCGTCCATTTCCTTCTGTATCTCATCCAGCCGGGCCTGACGCTCGGCGATCTGCCCCGCCAGCGAGCCCGCGCGGCCCTCCTGCTGCTCCAGCTCCGCCCGGATGCGCACGGCGTTCTCGCTGTTGTTCTTCATGTCATTTTTCAGCAGGCCGACGGCGCTTTCGTACTCATTGGCCCGGCCTTCCAGCTGGGAAAGCTCCGTCCGGATGGTCTCCGCGTCCAGATCCTTCTGGCGCATCTGCCCGGCGTAGTCCTCCTCGGCGGCGTACAGCGCGTCCCGGGCGGACTGTGCGTCGCTGAGCTGCCGGGCGGCAAGGTCATAGTCAGCGGCGGCCTTCACACCGTTGGCCCGGAGCTTTTCCAGCTGCTCCAGCCACACGGAGATCTCCAGCCCCCGCAGCTCGTCCCGGAGGGCGAGGTATTTTTTCGTCTTTTCCGCTGCCGCCCGCAGCGGCTCCACCTGAAGCTCCAGCTCGTCGATCTTGTCGTTGATGCGCACCAGATTTTCGTCGGTGCGCTCCAGCTTGCGCTCCGCCTCCTCCTTCCGGTGGCGGAAGCGGGAGATGCCGGCGGCTTCCTCAAAAATTTCCCGCCGGTCGGCGCTCTTGACGGACAATATCTCGTCTACCTTGCCCTGACTGATGATGGAGTAGCCCTCCCGGCCAAGGCCGGTATCCATGAACAGCTCGTTGATGTCCTTCAGGCGGCAGGAACGGCGGTTGATGTAGTATTCGCTCTCCCCGGAGCGGTAGTACCGCCGGGTGACGGCCACCTCCGTCTCCTCCATGGGGAAGAGCTTTCCGGTGTTGTCCAGCACCAGCGTCACCTCGGCGAAGCCCAACCCCTTGCGCTTGGCGGTGCCGTCGAAAATGACGTCCTCCATCTTATTGCCCCGGAGGGTCCGGGTGGACTGCTCGCCCATGACCCAGCGGATGGCGTCGGAAATGTTGGACTTGCCGGAGCCGTTGGGGCCGACGATGGCGGTGATGTCCTCGCCGAAGGTCAGCACCGTTTTCTCCGGGAACGACTTGAAGCCTTGGATCTCCAGCGCTTTCAGGTACATCAGCCCACCTCTTTCCTCTGCGGTCCCGTCCGGCGCCCTGACGCTGCTCAGGGCAGGCGATCCGCACGATATAGCAGTTTATTGTAGCACACCGCGGAAGGATTTTCAAGCGGCGGCGCCTGTCCAAATCGAAACTTTGTATGAACGGAA
>CAKUPH010000126.1 GCA_934675115.1 uncultured Oscillospiraceae bacterium
GCGGGAGACGGAGCGGCCTGAGGCGGTGGCCGCCGGGACGGTGAAGATCGCCGGTACGGAGGAGAATACCATCCTCGCCATGGCGGAAGAGCTGCTCCGGGACCGGGCGGCCTACGACGCCATGGCCCACGCCGTCAACCCCTACGGGGACGGCCGCGCCTGCCGGCGCATCGCGGATGCCATTTTGTATCATTTCGGCCTGCGGCAGCAGCCGCCGGAGCCCTTCGGGGGTTAAGGACACACAGACCCGGAAAGGGGGGAACGGGAGTTGGACGAAAAAAAGCGCACGCTGCTGGCGGTGGCCATTTCCTGCATCATCCTGCTGGCGGTGGGGTACAGCTTCGGCCTGAACTTCTTCCGTTCCACCCCGGAGATCGTGGTGGCCGACACCGGCAGCTCTCCCGGCGTGTCCGCCGGGCCGGACGCCTCCGGAAACGGGGGCGGCATCCCGGTGGAGGTCACCCGGGAGACGGTGCGGAACATCATCGCGGGCATGGAGCGCTACCGCAGCTACAGCCGCGCCCTCAGCATCCGCTACTATTGGGAGAACGGCTCCGGCGCGGTGACGGCGCAGGTCATGGCCGACGGCGGCTGGACCCGGTGCGACGTCACGCTGGCCAGCGGTATTGTGGAGCACTCCATTCTGGGCGACGGCCACCTGTGGTACTGGTACGACGACAAGGACGATTACCTCCGCGTTCCGGCGGAGGAGGGGCAGGCCGACCTGCTCCAGTATATCCCCACCTATGAGACGGTGCTGGCGCTGGACGACAGCGGCATTCTGGACGCCGGGTACGAGGAAAAGAACGGCGAAGCCTGCATTTATGTGGAGGCCCGGGGCCAGCTGGAGCAGTATGTAGAGCGCTACTGGGTGTCGGTGACCAGCGGCCTTCTGTGGGCGGCGGAGACGGAGAAAAACGGCGCGCTGGTGTACTCCATGTCCTCCGGCGGCGTGGTCAGCCCCCTCACCGGGGAGTCGGCCTTCGTCCTGCCGGACGGCGGCGTCCTTCACACGCCGCAGGGCTGATCGTCATCCCCAAGGCCCAGCAGGAGCATGAGCCCCAGCGTGATGACCAGCTCCAGATTGTCCCCTTCCAGAAAGAGAAACAGGATGATGAGCACCAGCAGGATGTCACCGGTGTCCAGCTCCCCCAGATGGAAATTGTCCAGAACGCCGCGCAGCAGCTGGCTCAGCCCGGCGGTGACGTCCCCCAGCGGGGCAGAGGGCGCGTAGCTTTTCCGGGGCGGGGGAGCGGGAGCCGGGCCGGGCCGCTGGGCTTCCGGCGGCGGAGCCGGGCGGCTCTGTTCCGGCTGCTGGTCGAGATAACGGTTATACACCTGCGGCTCCGCCCCCTTTCAGCGCGTCCAGCGCCACCCGGATCACCCGGGACAACCGGGCGATCTGGACGGCTTTGTCCAGCTTTGCGTAGCGCCGCTCTTTCACGAAGGGCCGCAGGGCCTGAAGAAGGGCGGCTTTTCCGTCGTCGCCGGACTGGTATTCCTCCATGATCCGGCCTGCCATGGCCATCAGCTTCGGGTCCAGCCCGTTCCCGCCGGACAGTCCGCCCAGCAGGGCGGAGAGGTCGGGTGCGCTCTGCCCGGACGGCGCGCTCTGCCCTTCCGGGGCGATCTCCTGCGGCGGTGGGGCGGTTTGCTCCCGCGGCGGGGGAGCGGGGGCGGCGCTGCCGCCGCCCAGCGACTGAGCCAGCGACATGATCTGGCTCATGGCCTGAGGGTTGCCCAGTATGGCGCTCAGTTTATCCTCCAGTTCGCTCATGGGCGATCCCTCCCTGTGCCGCTATTGCAGCGACTGCTTTGTTTTCTGGATGAGCTTCTGCCCCTCCGGGTCCCGCATGAGCCGCTGGATGGCGCTGACCAGCCCGGACGCGTCCCCCTGCGCCGCTCGGTTGGCGGCCTGCTCCAGATCGCCGCCCGCGCTGCGGCTGAGCAGCTCGAACAGCCGCCGGGTCTCGGGGCTGTCCCGCAGGCGCTCCAGTCTGTCCTGATCCTGTAAGAGTTTGGAGGTCTGCTCGCTCTGGAGCATTTCCTGAAAATTGGGCATATGGATCCCTCCTGTCTGGTTTACTCCAGTATATGCGGAGGGATGAGGTTGGTGACTGTATGAAACTGTTATTGCTGTCCGATTCCCACGGGCATCTGGCGAATCTGCTGGACGCCGTGGACCGGGAGGAGCCGAACGCGGTGTTCCATCTGGGCGACCTGTGTGAGGACGCGGAGAATCTGGCCGCGGCGTATCCGGAGCTTCCGGTGACCATGGTGGCCGGAAACTGCGACGGATGGGGCGCTTCCGCCCCCGGCGAGACGGAGGTCACGGTGAAGGGCGTGCGGTTTTTCCTCACCCACGGCCATCTCTACCGGGTCAAGCAGGGGCTGGGGCCGCTGCGGAATGAGGGCCTCGCCCGGGGCGCGGACGTGGTGTGCTTTGGGCACACCCATGTGCCGGTGGTGGAGGAGGACTCCGGCGGGCCGTGGCTCGTCAACCCGGGCACGGCCGGCGGGATCGGAAACCGGGCCACCTACGGGGTGGTCATCATAGAGCGCGGACAGAAGTCCGTGGAGATCAAGGAGCTGTGAGCAAAATGCTGCTGGCAATCGACGTGGGCAATACCAATATGGAGTTCGGCGTGTACGACGGGGACAAGCTGCTGGGCTCCTTCCGGATGATGACAAAGAACAACGCCACCTCGGACGAGATCGGCCTGCTGGCCTGTCAGTATTTCGAGCGCTTCGGCATCGACCGGACGGCCATCGAGGCGGTGATGGTGGCCTCGGTGGTGCCGCAGGTCATGTATACCCTCAGCGCCGCCATGGTGAAGTATCTGGGCCTGACACCCATCGTGGTGGACGTGGACGTTCCCTCCGGGCTGAGTTACGGCCCGCTGGTGACGGACGAGCGGCTGGGCGCTGACCGGGCGGTGGCCTGCGTGGCGGCTATGAAGAAGTGCGGGCGGCCCCTCGTTGTGCTGGACTTCGGCACCGCTACCACCGTGGACGCGGTGAGTGCCGACGGCGTTTACATGGGCGGCTGCATCTCCGCCGGGCTGCGGGTGACTATGGACGCGTTGGCGTCCAACGCTGCCATGCTGCCCAATGTAGAGCTGAACAAGCCGGAAAAGGTGCTGAACTTCACCGCCGTGGGCCACATTCAGGCGGGAGTCGTGGGCGGATACGTGGGCGCCATGGAGTACCTGATCCGGCAGGCGAAGCAGGAATTGGGCTGCCCGGACGTCAAGGTAGTCGCCACCGGCGGCCTTGCCCGGCTCATCACGAAGCACACCGACCTCATCGACATCGTGGACGGCGAGCTGATCCTCGACGGCCTCCGTATGATCTGGGAGGACTCCCGGAAGTAACGCGGTACAAGAAAAATCCCCCTGCAGGCGATGCC
>CAKUPH010000127.1 GCA_934675115.1 uncultured Oscillospiraceae bacterium
TGGGATTCGAACCCACGTGCCCTTGCGGACAACTGCATTTCGAGTGCAGCTCGTTACAACCACTTCGATACGCTTCCGTGTATAAATATTCACCTTTGGGGACTAATCACATGATTTCGAGTCGTTCTCGTTATGACCACTTCGATACCACTCCATATGAACTTTTGAGAAAAATTACTTAATTATGATACCATGACTTGTCCGGAGTTGCAAGCTGTTTTTTGCGGGATATGCGCAGGTGAAAAATCAGCGGGACGCGTCCGATTCCGGACGCGCCCCTGCCCGCTTTTTATCCCAGCGCAACGTCCAGGATCATCATAACGCAGAAGCCCACAGCGAAGAACACCGTGCCGATATTGGAGTGTTCTCCCTGCGACATTTCGGGGATGAGTTCCTCCACCACCACGTAGAGCATGGCCCCCGCCGCGAAGCTCAACAGGTATGGCAGCGCCGGGACAATGAGCCGGGCGGCCAGAATGGTGAGCGCCGCGCCGATGGGCTCGACGATGCCGGACAGCACGCCACCGAGGAAGGCCCGGCTCTTTTTCATCCCCTCCGCCCGCAGGGGCATAGAGATGATGGCCCCTTCGGGGAAGTTCTGGATGGCGATGCCGAGTGACAGGGCCAGCGCTCCCGCCGCCGTGATCTGGGCGCTGCCGGAGATGCAGCCCGCGTACACCACGCCCACGGCCATGCCCTCCGGAATGTTGTGGAGGGTCACGGCCAGCACCATCATGGTGGTGCGCCGTAGCTGGCTCCGGGGACCTTCGGCCTGACCGCTGTTGGCGTGGAGGTGAGGGATGACATGGTCAAGGGTGAGCAGGAACAGGATGCCGATCCAGAAGCCCACCGCGGCGGGCAGGAAGGCCCAGCGGCCCATGGCGGCGGACTGATCGATGGCGGGGATGAGCAGGCTCCACACCGAGGCGGCCACCATGACACCGGCTGCAAAGCCGGTCAGCGAGCGCTGAACCATGTCGCTCAGAGATCTTTTCATGAAAAACACGCAGGCCGCGCCCAGCGACGTGCCGAGAAATGGGATGAGGATCCCGTAAAATGCTTCCATGGGAAGCATCACGTCCTTTCAGTCTGAATAGTGCCGCCCGCCGGACTTAAAGTCCACGTTGCACAGGGCGGGCATGATGTCGGTCAGGCCGTTTTTGGTGGAAAATTCTGCCGCGGGGCAGGCCGCGAATTCGTAACAGATCGGCTTGTCCTCCTCGTAGGGGAAGACGTTTATCTCGTAATCGTGCCACTTGTCGCAGGCGGACTTGGCCGAGGTGAATGCCCGATACATCAGCTTTCGCCAGAAGGGCTTGCTGCAGTCCACGAATTTCAGCCTGCGGAAGGACGGCAGGACCAGATTCTCTTCCATCTCTTCGATCTCACGGAATGAGGTGACGTCCCTGCACGCGGCGTAGTAGCTCAGAATGGCGATGCAGTCGTAGGTGCCGCCGGCACCGTTGTGGAAGTTCTTTTTGCCGCCCAGATCGGTGCGCCAGTCGGCGAGAAAATCCACGTACTGGCGCTGGACCCGCTCCCAGACCGTTTCCCGCTGCTCCGGCGGATAGTGGAGGGCAGGTCGTAGTTGTAGCCCGCGTCAATCATAATGGTGGTGCCGCCCTTGCGGTAGAAGAAGATATTCGCCACCCACTCCCGCACGCAGGCCACGTTTTCGTCGATCCAGCCGGTGTTCAGGGGCTTGAAGATCTCCTTGCCCCGGTACATTTTGCTCATTTCCTTTTTCTGAAACTCGGTTGCCTGTTTGGACATATGATGACCTCTTTTCTGACGGCAAGGCCCCCAAATATGGAGGTTAGCAAAAACTAACCGCAGGCCATTTGAAACGCCGCCACAGGGCGGCATTCGGAGGGGGCAGCTTATGGGGTGATGCCTGGAAATATGACTGAAATATTTATCTGGTCATATTTTAACATGAAGCGCCGCGCATTTCAATAGGAAAATGTCCGTCGGCGGGCAGAAATACGGAAAACAGGATGGAGAAAAATCCGGCGCGCGGACTTGACAGCGGCGGGAATACGGCTATAATATAACACTGTCATATAACGACGTTATCTACATCTGGATGGATGGGAACAGGAGAGACGCATGACAGGAACCAACGGCTCCACGCTGGAGCGCATTCACGCCGCCGCCACAGCAGAGTTTCTGGGAAAAGGCTATCAGGGCGCATCCCTACGGAATATCGTCAAGACCGCGGGAGTCACCACCGGCGCGCTATACGGCTATTACGACAGCAAGGAGGCTCTGTTCGCCGGGCTGGTGGACGAGCCGTACCGCCATGTGCTGGACACCTACCGGGCCGCCGTGTTCTGGTTCGAGGCCCTGCGGCCGGAGGAACAGGTGATGCAGATGGGCGAGGTGGGCAAGAACTGCATGCGGGAGCTGCTGACCTACATGGATGAGCAGCGCACCCAGTTCCACCTGATCCTGGAGCGCTCCGAGGGTACGCCCTACGCCGGGCTCATCGACGAGTTGGTGTCCCTTGAGGTGGCGGCCACGGAGCGGTACTGCGGTGTGCTGCGCGGTCTCGGAAAAACGGTGCCCGAGATCGACCGGCGGCTGGAGCACATGCTGGTGACGGGGATGATGAACGCCTACTGCGAGATCATCATCCACGATATGCCCATGGAGGACGCGCGGCGGTACATCGAGGATCTGGGCGATTTTTATACGGCCGGCTGGCTGAAAATTATGGGGCAGTGATGCTCTATAATTTTTGCACGGCGGTTAGGCAGTGCTAACCGCTCCGAATTTCAGGAAGAAAAGAGGATGCTGCATGGGAGCAAAGAAAAAAAGCTGGACAAGCGCGCTTTTTGCCTATGCCGAGGGCGAAAAGAAACGGCTTGTCCTGTCTGTGGTCTTATCGGTGCTGAGCGTCATGCTGGGCCTTGTGCCCTTTTACTGCATGTACCGGCTCATCTGCCTGTTCGTGGCCGGGACAGCCACGGCGGCGGGGGTCGTCCGGTGGTGCCTGACCGCGCTGGCGGTTTACGCGGTGAAAATTTTGCTGTTCACCCTGTCCACCGGCACGTCCCACGCCATGGCGTACACCATTCTGGAGGGGCTGCGGCTCCGGCTGGCGGACCGGTTCCTCCACGCGCCGCTGGGCAATGTGGAGAACCACTCCATCGGCGAGATCAAGAGCATGATGGTGGACAAGATCGAAAATCTCGAGCCGCCGCTGGCCCATATGATCCCCGAGGGGGCGGGCCACATCGTGCTGCCCGTCGTGAGCATCATCGCCCTGCTGTGCATCGACTGGC
>CAKUPH010000128.1 GCA_934675115.1 uncultured Oscillospiraceae bacterium
ATAGCGTATTTCAGAAAGCCCGTCTCCACCTCGATGACATCGTAAAAGGAGTCGATATAGCCCATTTCAAGGTCAAGTCCGGTGTACTCGTTGAGGTGCCGGGTGGTGGAATGCTTCTCCGCCCGGAACACCGGCCCCACCTCGTACACCCGCTCGTATACGCCCACCATGGTCTGCTTGTAGAACTGGGGGGACTGGGCCAGATATGCCTTTTTGCCGAAGTAGTCCAGCTTGAAGATGTTGGAGCCGCCCTCCGCCCCGGCGTGGACAATCTTGGGGGTATGGATCTCGGTGAACTGCTGGCTGTGGAGGTAGTCCCGGAAGGCCCGCACCAGCCCCTCCTGAATTTTGAACACCGCCCGCCGCTTCAGATGCCGCAGGACGGCGGGCCGGATGGCAAGCTCCGTGTCCAGATGGACGTCCAGCGTCCGCTTGGCGATGGACACGGGCATGGCCGCCGCCGGGCGGGACAGCACGGTGAGCGTCTCCACGGCGATCTCGTGGCCGCCGGGGGCCCGGCCCTCCTCCCGGACGGTGCCGGTCAGCTCCACGGCGCACTCGTCGCACAACCCCTCCGGCAGCACGGCGGGATCGCACACGCACTGCACCGCCCCGTCCGCCATGCGGAGGGTGAGAAAGGTGATGCCGCCCATGTCCCGGAGGGCGTGGACCGCGCCGTGAACGGTGACAGGCCGGTTATTCAGTCCGCCCCCCGCAATGTCGTGATATGTGGTTGTCGTTTTGCTTTCGCCGGTGACGAACTTCATATTGTTTCAACTCCTCAGAATAAAATAAAAACGCCCCGGACCGTATGAGAATACGATCCGGGACGAAATCAACACAAACGATTCCGCGGTACCACCCGCGTTGCTCCTCCAACAAGGAACCTCTTTCGAGCCTCTGTAACGTGAGGAAGACGGACGGCCCTACACCAACCACCCTTGGCGGTTCGAACCGTCGGCTCAGAAGCGTTGCGCTGCCTTGTCTTTCCGGGGCGGGCTCTCAGTCGGTGACCCGCGTTCTCTGTCGGACGCCGTAAGGGGCGGTCTTCGTCGCTGCCGTTGCTTTATCAGATTGAAGTCATTTTACTCGTTTTTCTTTTTTCTGTCAATGGTCTTTTGGTGCAAAGTGTGCCCAATTTTTCTGTGGCACATTCCGCCGTAATATGGTATCATAGCTAAAAAGCAACTTTTCGGGAGGGACCCGATGTGACGAACTGGGAAGAACTGAAAGCGGAATGCCTTGCCTGTCAGCGCTGTGCGCTGGCGGACACCCGCACCAACGTGGTGTTCGGCGTTGGCCCGGAGAACGCGGAGATCATGCTGGTGGGCGAGGGCCCCGGCGAACAGGAGGACCTCACTGGAGAGCCCTTCGTGGGCCGGGCTGGTCAGCTGCTGGACGAGATGCTGTCCCTCGTGGGCCTGAGCCGGAAGAGCAACATCTACATCGCCAACATCGTCAAGTGCCGCCCGCCCCACAACCGGGACCCGCTGAACACGGAGCAGGATGCCTGCATCGGCTACCTGCGGCAGCAGACCGCCCTCATCCGGCCGAAGATCATCGTCTGCATGGGCCGGGTGGCCGCCAACCGCATCATCCACGATGACTATAAGATCACAAAGGAGCACGGCCAGTGGGTGGAAAAGGCCGGGGTCTGCATGACCTCCATCTACCACCCCGCCGCCTTGCTGCGGGATCCTGCCAAAAAGCCGGACACCTTTGCGGATCTCAAGGAAGTCCAGCGGAAGGTCCGGGAGGTGTGTCTCCGCACAACGCTGCTCTCCCCCATCGCCGTCGGCTGACGGGGGGGTATTCCCGCAATAAAAATGCGTCCTTTCCCCTGCTCCCTTGGGGCACTGAAAACGGCGCATAGATTCCCCACACCGGCATCTTCGTGCTCCGCTGTCAGCAGAGGGAGCCGCCATGCCCGCCCCGCCGGGCCAAAAACTGCAAAAAGAGGGATCACCCAATGAACCGACCTGTCCTGAAGCTGTCCTATAACGCCCCTGTCACCCTGACCTTCGCCCTGCTGTCCTTTCTCGCGCTGGTGCTGGGGCATTTTACCAACGGCTGGACCACAACTCACCTGTTTTCCGTCTACCGCTGCGCCCTGTCCGACCCTATGGCATTTTTCCGCTTCTTCGGCCACGTGCTGGGCCACGCCAACCTCAGCCACTTCATGAGCAATATGCTGTTCATCCTGCTGCTCGGCCCGTCGGTGGAGGACCGCTTCGGCAGCTGGAACACCCTCTGGGCCATTCTGGTGACGGCCTTCATCACCGGCCTGATCTACTTCATCTTTTTCCCCGGCTCCGCCCTGCTGGGCGCATCGGGCATCGTATTTATGATGATTCTCATGGCCTCCTTCGGCGGCGCCCGCAACGGCGTCATCCCCATCACCACCATCCTGGTGGCTATTTTCTATCTGGGCGGTGAGCTGTGGAACGCCATTTTTCAGGACAACAACATTTCCGAGCTGGCCCACATCGTGGGCGGCATCTGTGGCATGCTCATGGGCTTCGCCCTGTCCGGCAGCCGCAGGAAATAACATAAACGTATCAGGAGAGGAAGATCATTATGGCAAACGGCAGCTTTCTGGGACAGAAAACAAAGATCACGGTGGTGCGCAAGCTGAAGCTGGACGACGTGGCGAAGGAATACGGCCAGATCCGTCCGGGCACGGAGACCGGGGACTTCATCCCGGACTGCCCCTTCTTCAATGAGGGGGACGAGTTCGTAGTGGTCACCGGCGGCGACACCGACTGCAAGCCCGCGGGCTTCTGCGACTGGGCGTGGGCGGACATCTGGAAGGACGTGCTCATGGTGGCCAACAAGGCCGGCGCCGTCCCCGACGGGGAAAAGGCCGCGCTGGCCCCGCAGTTCACCTGCTGCACTGACGGCCTGCGGCCGGTGGTGTTCAAAGTGCAGTCCATGGAGACGGATGAATAAATGCATAAAGCGGCTGCCAGTCGGCAGCCGCTTATTCTATTATACCCGCCGATAGACCGTGCCGCTGCGCTCCATGAGCCTTTTCGCGATCATGTCGCTGTGAATGGTGTAGTAGTCATCGTGAAACCGCAGCAAAATCTCGGTAACTTCATTCTCCAAATATTCACGGTTCGGCTTAAAGGCTTTCACTCCTTTGGAGAGCAAAAAAGAACAGACAGTCTTTCAACTGTCTGTTCTTTGTGTCGGCACTACCTATCTTTCCGGGCCGTCACCAGCCAAGTATTTTCGGCGCGAGTGAGCTTAACTGCCGTGT
>CAKUPH010000129.1 GCA_934675115.1 uncultured Oscillospiraceae bacterium
AGACGGTTGTTGCGGTTGATGACCCGGCGGTACAGGTCGTTCAGGTCGGAGGTGGCGAAGCGGCCGCCGTCCAGCTGGACCATGGGTCGCAGCTCGGGCGGGAGGACGGGCAGCACGTCGATGATCATCCACTCGGGCTTATTGCCGGACAGCCGGAAGGCGTCCACCACCTCAAGGCGCTTGACGATCTTGGCCTTTTTCTGGCCGGAGGCGTCCTTGAGCTGGGCCCGGAGGCTGACGGACAGCTCTTCGAGGTCCAGATCCTGAAGCAGCTTCTTCACCGCCTCGGCGCCCATGCCGGCGTCGAAGTCGTCCTCGTAGTACTCACGGAGCTTCTTGTACTCCGCGTCGGTGAGGATCTGGTTCTTGGCGAGGTGGGTGTAGTCGGGGCCGGGATCAGTGACGATATAGGCGGCGAAGTACAGCACCTTCTCCAGAATCCGGGGGCTGATGTCCAGCAGCAGGCCCATCCGGGAGGGGATACCCTTGAAATACCAGATGTGGCTCACCGGGGCGGCCAGCTCGATGTGGCCCATGCGCTCGCGGCGGACCTTGGCCCGGGTGACCTCCACGCCGCACCGGTCGCAGATCTTGCCCTTGTAGCGGATCTTCTTATATTTGCCGCAGTGGCACTCCCAGTCCTTGGTCGGGCCAAAGATCTTTTCACAGAACAGACCGTCGCGCTCCGGCTTGAGGGTGCGGTAGTTGATGGTCTCCGGCTTCTTGACCTCGCCGTAGGACCACTCGCGAATCTGTTCCGGGGAGGCGATGCCAATGCGGATGGCGTTGAATTCTGCGTAGCTCATTTACTCGTCCTCCCTTTCTCAGTCTTCATCTCCGCCGAAGAGGTCGTCCTCGTCGGCGTCGTTGGAATCATCGTAATCGGACGCCAGCAGATCGTCGTCGTCGCTGCTCTCCTTCATGGTGAAGCCCGCGCCGGCGAAGTCGCTCTCGCTGCCCACGTCGCGGTAGCCGCCGCCGAAATCGTCGTCGTCATCGCGGAAGCGGCCGGGCTGGTAATCGTCCTCTTCGTCGTCCTTCAGCTCGATCTGCGCGCCGTTCTCGTCCAGCACCTGAATGTCCAGACACAGGGACTGCAGCTCCTTGACCAGAACCTTAAAGGATTCGGGCACGCCAGGCTTGGGCACATTGTAGCCCTTGACGATGGACTCATAGGTCTTGACACGGCCGGTGACGTCGTCGGACTTGACCGTGAGGATCTCCTGCAGCGTATACGCCGCGCCATAGGCCTCGAGGGCCCAGACTTCCATCTCGCCGAAGCGCTGGCCGCCGAACTGGGCCTTGCCGCCCAGAGGCTGCTGGGTGACGAGGGAGTAGGGGCCGGTGGAACGGGCGTGGATCTTATCGTCCACCAGATGGTGGAGCTTGAGGAAGTAGACGTAGCCGACGGTGACGGGGTTGTCGAACCGCTCGCCGGTGCGGCCGTCGTACAGCCAGCTCTTGCCGTCCCGGCGCAGGCCGGCGAACTCGAGGGTGTTGGCGATGTCCTGCTCGTCGGCGCCGTTGAAGATGGGGGTGGCCACCTTCCAGCCCAGTGCCTTGGCGGCGTAGCCCAGATGGACCTCCAGCACCTGACCGATGTTCATACGGGAAGGCACGCCCAGAGGGTTCAGCACGATGTCCAGCGGGGTGCCGTCGGGCAGGAAGGGCATATCCTCCTGCGGCAGGATGCGGGACACAACGCCCTTGTTGCCGTGGCGGCCGGCCATCTTGTCGCCCACGCTGATCTTGCGCTTCTGGGCGATGTAGACGCGGACCACCTGATTGACGCCGGGGGACAGCTCCGCGCCCTCCTCACGGGTGAACACCTTCACGTCCACCACGATGCCGGACTCGCCGTGGGGCACCTTCAGAGAGGTGTCACGGGTCTCGTGGGCCTTCTCGCCGAAGATGGCGCGCAGCAGGCGCTCCTCGGCGGTCATCTCGGTCTCGCCCTTGGGGGTGACCTTACCGACCAGATAGTCGCCGGAGCGGACCTCGGCGCCCACGCGGATGATGCCGCGCTCGTCCAGATCCTTGAGCACGTCCTCGCCCACGTTGGTAATGTCACGGGTAATCTCCTCGGGGCCAAGCTTGGTGTCCCGGGCCTCGGTCTCGTATTCCTCGATATGGATGGAGGTGAACACGTCCTCCTTCACCATCCGCTCGTTGAGCAGGATAGCGTCCTCGTAGTTGTAGCCTTCCCACGTCATGAAGCCCATGAGGATGTTCTTGCCCAGCGCCACCTCGCCGTCGGAGGTGGAGGGGCCGTCAGCCAGCGTGTCCCGGGCATGGACCCGGTCGCCCACGGCCACGATGGGCCGCTGGTTGATGCAGGTGCCGTGGTTGGAGCGCAGGAACTTGGTGAGCTTGTAGTCCTTCACCTCGCCGCTGTCGTAGCGGACGGTGACGTGGCGGGCGTCCACGGCGGTAACTTCGCCGTCGCCCTCGGCCAGCACGACCACCTCGGAGTCCTGGCAGTTCTTGTACTCCTGACCGGTGGCCACGATGGGGGCCTGAGTGGTCAGCAGGGGCACGGCCTGACGCTGCATGTTGGCGCCCATCAGCGCACGGTTGGCGTCGTCGTTCTGCAGGAAGGGGATCATGGCGGTAGCCACGGACACCATCATCTTGGGGGACACGTCCACGTAGTCCACCTTGTCCCGGTCAACGGCGATGATCTCGTTGCGGTGGCGGCAGGTCACGCGGGCGTTGACGAAGCATCCGTTCTCGTCCACCGGCTCGGTGGCCTGACAGACGTTGTACTCGTCCTCCACATCGGCGGTCATGTAATCCACCTGATCGGTGACCCGGGCGGCCACGAACTTGCCGTTCTCATCCTTGATGTGCTCCACCTTGCGGTAGGGGGCCTCGATGAAGCCGTAGCGGTTGATGCGGGCGTAAGAGGCCAGATAGGAGATCAGGCCGATGTTGGGACCTTCGGGGGTTTCGATGGGGCACAGGCGGCCGTAGTGGCTGTAGTGAACGTCTCGGACGTCGAAGGACGCGCGGTCACGGGACAGGCCGCCGGGCCCCAGAGCGGACAGGCGGCGCTTGTGGGTCAGCTCGGCCAGCGGGTTGGTCTGATCCATGAACTGGCTC
>CAKUPH010000130.1 GCA_934675115.1 uncultured Oscillospiraceae bacterium
GTTCACCACCGGCAGTCTGGATGCCTTTGCCCATGAAACCAATGTGGACACCCAAAACCGCATCGTTATCTATGACATTATGGATCTGGGGCGTCAGCTCAAAACCATGGGGCTTCTGATTATCACCGATGCCATGCTCAACCGCGTGACGGAAAACTGGCGCAAGGGCAAGCGGACACATCTGTTCATCGACGAATTTCATGTGGTCTTTCAGAACCCGTACAGCGCGGACTTCTTTGATTCCGCATGGCGTCGTTTCCGTAAACGCGGTGCCTACCCCACCGCCATTACGCAGAATGTGGAGTATCTGCTGGATTCCGTGCAGGCCAGTACCATGCTGTCGAATTCCGAAATGCTGATCCTGCTCAATCAGGCTCCCAGCGACCGGGAGAAGCTGGCGGCACTTTTGAACATCTCTCCGGAGCAGACCGGCTATATCACCAACGCCCCGGCAGGCTGCGGCCTTTTGCGCTACGGCGGCGCACTGGTGCCATTCAAAAATCAGTTTCCGAAAGACACGGAGCTGTACCGCCTGATGACCACCAAACCGGATGAGAGCATTATTGTGGGAGGTAATACGAAATGAACAAACTGAAATTGGCGCAGTGCCCGGAAGTTGCGGAGCTGCTTTCCGTATTGGAGCAGAACGGACTTCATAAGGAACAGGACGAGGTGAAAAGCCTCGTTTCTTATATTGACGAGATGGAAACCCGGCTGTCCGCCATGAATGAGGAGCTTACGCAAATGCACCGGGAGATCAGCACCATCCGGGACAGCACCCTCAAAGCCCGGTGTGAAAAACTGATCTCCGGTGCCGAAAAGCACTTACAGCAGATGAAAACAGCGGTCATGACCGTCAAGGACAACTTTGTGCGTGCGGCAACCAATGCCGTATCCGCCTTTAAGGATAAGGGCAAGGAGGCTTTATGCCGTGCATTGACGGCTATGCGTATCCCGGCTTTGCTGGAAACGCTCAAAGGCGGATTTGACCGCAGTGCAGAGAACGCCCGCAAGAGCGCCGAGCGGCTGGACGAGATCGGCGTCGAGTTGCACAAAGCAGGGGCACATATTCGAGGGGCGGGCCGTGCTATGCTGGGCAAGCCCGCGAAAGAAGCCGCGGAGCTTGAACACGACAAAGGCGTTCTTGCACGGGCACGGTCGGTCATGCTGCGTATCGGCAGCAGTCTTTCTGCGTTAGCTGAAAAAACGGAGCGGTTGGCAGAAAAGTTGACTCCCGACCGTGGCGCTTCTGAAACGCGCAGTTCCGTAAAGGGCGAATTGCGCGTTTTGAAATCTGAACAACAGCCAAAGGAGCCTGTGTCGATGCCGTTGGAACAGGCGCGATAAGGAGGGACTATGGCGGATATTAAAACAAAAGAGAGCGTTCGCAATACGGTCAAGACCATTGACCGTGCTGCCGTTGCCTCCGAACGCATCAGATCTGCCGCCGTCCGCACCAAGGATACTGCGGCGGATGCCGCCGAAGAAAACACTGCTCCTGCGGAGACTTCTCCGCAGGAGTACGGCGCACAGCAAATCAAAGATACCGTGCGCCGATGTGTGGCAGGAACCGGGGTTCAGCTGCAAAAACGCGGACAGCGCGGGTTCTCCGATGCGAAACGCAATGCCGGTAAAGCACGGGAAAACATTCAGAAATGCAAGGATGCGTTCAAGGGAACCCAGCCGAAAAAAGCCACACAGCAAGCGGTTCAGAAAGCCGGAAAGGGTACGCTTAAAACGGCAAAGTCCGCCGGAAAGGGCTCCGTAAAGGTCGCACAGAAGGGGGTCAAAACCGCGCAGCAGACCGGGCGTGCAGCAGTAAAAACAGCGCAGACCACGGCTAAGACCGCCAAGGTGACGGCAAAGGCTTCCGCAAAAGCGGCGCAGAAAACCGTACAGGCGGCAAAGGCGGCAGCCAAGGCCACGGTACAGGCCGTTAAGGTTGCCGCAAAAGCCACCGTTGCAGCGGTCAAAGCGATCATTGCCGGAACAAAGGCGCTGATCGCCGCCATTGCCGCAGGCGGCTGGGTCGCGGTAGTTGTCATCCTTGTGCTTTGCGTGATCGGGCTGATTGTCGGCTCCTGCTTCGGCATCTTCTTCTCCGGGGAGGACAGCGGCACAGGGCAGACCATGCGGCAGGCCGTGCAGGAGATCAACGCCGACTATCAATCCCAAATCGACACCACAAGGGCAAATCTCACCTACGATAAGCTGGAAATGTCCGGCTCCCGTGCCGTCTGGCCGGAGGTGCTGGCGGTGTATGCCGTAAAGGCCACCACCGACCCCGACGATCCGCAGGAGGTTGCCACGGTGGACGATAGCAAGAAAGCCATCCTCAAGGATATTTTCTGGCAGATGAACGAAATATCTTCCCGCACCGAGAGCAAGACCGAGGAAGTCATCACCGAAACCGACGACGGCCACGGGAACATCGTGGAAACCGCCACGACGGTCACACGCACTTATCTCTATATCACGGTCAGCCACAAGACCGCCGAGGAAATGGCAGACCATTTCAACTTCACCGACAACCAGCGGCAGCAGCTTTCCGAACTGCTTGCCGAAGAAAACCGCAGGTTGTGGTCTGCTGTCCTCTACGGCATTTACTCCGGGGACGACGCCATCGTCACGGTGGCCTTGTCGCAGGTCGGCAATGCGGGCGGTCAACCCTATTGGTCGTGGTACGGCTTTGACTCCCGTGTGGAGTGGTGCGCCTGCTTTGTGTCGTGGTGTGCCAACGAATGTGGCTATATCGACAGCGGCGTGATCCCGAAGTTCGCAGGCTGCGTCAATGGGGTGCAATGGTTCAAAGACCGTGGACAATGGCAGGACGGCAGCTTTGAGCCGTCCCCCGGTCAGATCATTTTCTTCGATTGGGACAACAAAGGCTCGTCCGGCCCGCAGGACGGGCAAGCCGATCATGTCGGTATCGTGGAGAAGTGCGAAAACGGCATTGTCTACACCGTCGAGGGCAATTCCGGCGATAGCTGCCGGCAGAACCAATATCCCGTGGGGCA
>CAKUPH010000131.1 GCA_934675115.1 uncultured Oscillospiraceae bacterium
GGGCAATCTGGAAACTGCCGCCCTCATGGGCGACATTGCCGACGGCGACGGCGCGGCGGCGCTGGCCCGGCTGGACCAGCTGTACGCCGGGGGCAAGGAGATGGCCGCGCTGGTCAGCGAGCTTGCCGCCCTCACCCGGGATCTTTTAGTGCGCCGGACGGCCCCCCGGGCGGGAAGCGCCCTCATGACCGGCGGCTTTGACGAGACGACGCTGAAAAATCTTTCCGGCCGGTTCGACGTGCCCCGGCTGGTGCAGATGCTGAATTTATTGCAGAAAACGGCGGCAGACGTGGTGCGCTCCAGCAATCGCCGCACCGATGTGGAGCTGCTGCTGGTCACCCTGTGCGACCCCACGCTGGATCAGTCCCCGGCGGGGCTGAACGCCCGGGTGTCCCGGCTGGAGCAGGGGGGCGTCGTGGCAGCGGCCCCGGTGCAGGCCCCCACGGCCAGGCCCCAGAGCGCACCCCAGCCGAAGCTCCGGCCCAAGGCGGAAACGCCCGCGGCTCCGGAACCGAATCTCCCGCCATGGGAGATTCCCCAGAGCGAACCCGTGCCCGCGAAAAAGCCGGAATTTACGCCGGTCCAGCCTGTTCCCGCCCGGGAGGGCACCCCGGTGAGCGAACCTGCCCCGGTGCAGGCCCCCGTTCCGGCGGCGGAACCGGCGGTGCCTGCCGCGTCCGCCGCGTGGCCCGGCTGGCCGGTGCTGCGGGACGCCCTCCAGCCGGACATCGGCATGGGCGATTATGTGTTCCTGTCCAATCCGGACATGGTGGGCGGCTGTCTCACGGACGATAAACTGACCCTCTGGGCCTGCAACGAGTTCATCAAGGGGATGATCGACAAGCAGGCCATTCTGGAAAAGGTGGCCCGGAAGGCCGCCCAGTTGGCCGGACGGCCCGTCCGCGTCGAGGTGAAGGTGGGGCAGGCCCCCGCCGAGAGCTTACAGCCCGGCCCGGCGGCGGACGATGGGGAATTTGACGCGCTGGAAGCCTTTCTGGCCGAAGGCCACGACAATTTGATCGTAGAATAAGTACTTTAGGAGGTACTCTGATATGGCAAAGGGATTTGGCAGCCGCGGTATGGGCGGCATGGGCGGCGGCAGCATGAACAACATGATCCGTCAGGCCCAGAAGATGCAGCAGGACATGATGAAGGCTCAGGAGGAGCTGGAGAGCAAGAGCTACGAGGCCACCGCGGGCGGCGGCGTCGTGACCGCCGTGGTGTCCGGGAAGAAGGAGCTGACCAGCGTCACCATCGACCCGGAGGCCGTTGACCCCGATGATGTGGATATGCTTCAGGATCTCATCGTGGCGGCGGTGAACGAGGCCATGCGCAAGGCCACGGAGGATGCGGCCAGCCAGATGTCCAAGCTCACCGGCGGGCTGAACCTGCCGTTCTGAAAACAGAAAACAGCGTAAAAAATGCCGTCCCCGGTCGGGGACGGCATTTTATATCCAGATTCAGCCCTTGGAGATGTCCATGACGGCGTGGGCGTTGAGGTCAAGTCCGGCAGTGTTTCCAGCGAGGTACTCGTAGTACCCTTGACAGCCGATCATGGCGGCGTTGTCGCCGCACAGGGACAGGGGCGGCAGCCACAGCTTGACTCCGGCCTTTTCACAGGCTGCGGTGAGTTCGGCCCGGATGCGGCTGTTGGCCGCCACGCCGCCGGCCACGGCGATCTTGTTGTAGCCCAGCATGGCGTTGGCGTCCATGGTGCGGGGCACCAGCGAGTCGGACACCGCGGCGGCGAAGGAGGCCGCCAGATCGTGGAGATCCAGCTCCTCACCCTTCTGCTGGGCGTTATGGATGGTGTTGAGAACTGCGGTCTTCAGGCCGGAGAAGGACATATCCAGCGGGTGGTCGGCCACGTGGGCCTTGGGGAAGGTGTAGGCTTTATCGTTGCCGCCCTGAGCCATTTTGTCCATCGGCCCGCCGCCGGGGTAGCCCAACCCCAGCACCCGGGCGGTCTTATCGAAGCACTCGCCCGCGGCGTCGTCCCGGGTGCTGCCCATGACCTCGAAGTGGGTGTAATCCTTGACGTTCACCAGCGCGGTGGTACCGCCGGAGACGCACAGGCACAGGAAGGGCGGCTCCAGATCGGCGTGAGCGATGTAGTTTGCGGCGATATGTCCCCGGACGTGGTGGACGGGGATGAGAGGCACCCCCAGCCCGTAGGCCACGGATTTGGCGAAGGATACGCCCACCAGCAGCGCGCCGATCAGGCCGGGGGCGTAGGTGACGGCCACGGCGTCGATGTCCTTCCGGGTGAGCCCGGACTGGCGCAGGGCCTCGTCCGCCAGCCCGGAAATGGCCTCCACGTGCTTGCGGGAGGCGATCTCGGGCACCACGCCGCCGTAAATGGCGTGCATATCTGCGGAGGACGCGATGACGGAGGACAGGACGGTGCGCCCGTCCCGCACCACCGCGGCGGCTGTCTCGTCGCAGGAGGATTCAAAGGCAAGAATGTTCATACAATACACTTCCTGACTGAAATAGGTAGGAGCCGCCGCCAGCGCACGGCAGTGCGCCGCGCCGGGCGGCGCGTAAATTCGAAGCGGAGCGGAGAATTTCCGTAAAGGCGGATTTATTCCGCCCGAGGATCTTAATAAAATACGGGGACCCGCAAAATGCGCTGCATTTTGTGGGGGGCTGTCTCGTCGCAGGAGGATTCAAAGGCGAGAATGTTCATACAATACACTTCCTGATTGAAATAGGTGGGAGCCGCCGCCAGCGCACGGCAGTGCGCCGCGCCGGACGGCGCGTAAATTCGAAGCGGAGCGGAGAATTTACGCAAGGGCGGATTTATTCCGCCCGAGGATCTTAATCAAATGAGAGGTTTCACAGAACTTATGAGAAAACTTCTTCCTCGTCCTCCTCCACCCATGCGGGAGAGGGATGGATGGCCTCGCCGGGCTTCAGTGGGAGCTGGATGAACCGCTCCATGTGGGC
>CAKUPH010000132.1 GCA_934675115.1 uncultured Oscillospiraceae bacterium
GTCGTACCACGGCTTGGTGGGCTCGGCGGAGGCCCGCTGCCACGCCTGAATGCGGGCGGGATCCACGCCGAGGAGCACCTCGGGGTCGGAGCCGATGATGGACAGGGCGGTACATTCCTGCTCCAGCATCCAGTCAAACTTTCCCTTCATGTAGTCAGGGAACACGGTGAAGGCCTCGTCCCCGGCCTTGAGATAGCGCTGGCGGGTGACGAAGTCGTCGGTCCACTCCACCAGCACGTCCCGGGCCCCGGCGTCCAGCGCCGCCTGCACACACAGCCGGGCCAGCGGCGCGCATTCCACGGGGCTTGCGATGCGGGGGAGCTGGCCGGGCTGGAGATCCATGCCCACCTCCACCAGCAGGTGGGCGTACTCGTTGAGCTTTTCTTCAAAATGTTCGACCATAAATACAGTCTCCTTTGTATCGGTGTCATTCTTCGGGGAGGGCCGGAGCCGCCCCGGTTTTTTGCGGGAAAAGGGCTGGGGTCACGTTCCTACTATATCAGCCCGTTTGTGGATATTATAGCATTTTGTGAAGGGGAACACAATTTGAATTGCAAATTTTACGCAGGTGTCGTATAATGGTGAAAATTTAGCAGAGCAAAGGAGTAAAGCTATGCTGCATACCGTGATCCCACAGGGGTACGCCCCCTGTCTGAACCTCTATGATACCCAGAAGGCCATCGGCCTTCTGAAGCGCCTGTTTGAGGACAATCTGGGCGGCGCCCTCCACCTCCGCCGGGTGTCCGCGCCCCTGTTCGTGGAGGCGTCCACCGGCCTGAACGACGACCTGAACGGCGTGGAGCGGGCGGTGTCCTTTGACATTCCCGATGCCGGGCGGGACGCGCAGGTGGTCCACTCGCTGGCAAAATGGAAGCGGCTGGCCCTGTACCGCTACCAGTTTTCCGTGGGCGAGGGGCTGTATACCGACATGAACGCCATCCGCCGGGACGAGGAGCTGGACAACCTCCACTCCGTGTACGTGGACCAGTGGGACTGGGAAAAGGTGCTGGCCCCCCGGGACCGGAACGAGACCTACCTCAAGGACACGGTGTGCACCATCGTGGGCGCACTGCGGGACACACAGACCACCCTGCGGTCGGTGTTTCCGGCCCTCACCGCCCTGCCCCTGATGGACGGGGAGGTGTCCTTCGTCACCGCCCAGGAGCTGGAGGATCTCTGGCCCGACCTCACCCCCAAGGAGCGGGAGAACGCGTGGGTGAAGGATCATCCCACCACCTTCCTCATGGGCATCGGCGGCGCGCTGAAGTCGGGCAAGCCCCACGACGGCCGGGCCCCGGACTATGATGACTGGGCGCTCAACGGTGATATTCTCATCTGGAACCCCATTCTGGAGCAGGCCTTTGAGATCTCGTCCATGGGCATCCGGGTGAGCCCTGAGTCCCTCGACCGGCAGCTGACCATCGCCGGGTGCGATGACCGGCGGGTGCTGCCCTTCCACAAGATGCTGCTGGAGGGCAAGCTGCCCCTGACCATCGGCGGCGGCATCGGCCAGAGCCGCGTGTGTATGCTTCTCCTCGGCAAGGCCCACATCGGCGAGGTGCAAGCCAGCGTGTGGGACCCGGAGACGCTGGAAGCCTGCCGGGAAGCGGGAGTTGTGCTGCTGTAATTAACATCCCCGCCGGATACGCCCGGCAAAAGGAGCTTCAAGACATGAAAAAACCGTTTCTCACCGAGGCGCAGGCCCGGGAGATCATCAAGACCTACCACACGCCCTTCCATATTTATGACGAGAAGGGCATCCGGGAAAACGTCCGGGCGCTGAAGGCGGCCTTCGCGTGGAACCCGGGCTATAAGGAATACTTCGCCGTCAAGGCTACCCCCACCCCCGGCATCCTGAAGATACTCCGGGAGGAGGGCTGCGGCACCGACTGCTCCTCACTGACGGAGCTGATGATGTCCGAGCGCTGCGGCTTTTCCGGCAGCGAGATCATGTTTTCCTCCAACGAGACCCCGGCAGAGGAATTCCTGCTGGCCGATCGGCTGGGGGCCACCATCAATCTGGACGATTTGACCCACGTGGATTTCCTCTACAAGACGCTGGGCCGGGTGCCCGAGACCATCTCCTGCCGCTACAACCCCGGCGGGACGTTCACGCTGGGGGAGAGCGAGGAGGGCTTTCAGGTCATGGACAAGCCGGGGGACGCCAAGTACGGCATGACCCGGCCCCAGATCGCCGAAGCCTACCGGCGGCTCCGGGAGTTGGGGGCGAAAAACTTCGGTCTCCACGCATTTCTGGCATCCAACACCATCTCCAACGACTATTACCCCGCGCTGGCCCGCATCCTGTTCAAGACTGCGGTGGAGCTGGCGGAGGAAACGGGCTGCCATATCGGCTTTATCAACCTGTCCGGCGGTGTGGGCATCCCCTACCGCCCGGAGCAGCGGGCCAACGACATCGCCGTCATCGGCGACGGCGTGCGGAAGGCCTATGAGGAGATCCTTGTCCCCGCGGGTATGGGCGACGTGGCCATTTTTACCGAGCTGGGCCGGTTCCTGCTGGCGCCCTACGGCCATCTGGTGACCACCGCCGTCCACGAAAAGCACATCTACAAGGAGTATATCGGCGTGGACGCCTGCGCCGCCAACCTCATGCGGCCCGCCATGTACGGCGCGTACCACCACATCACCGTGCTGGGCAAGGAGGACGCCCCCTGCGACCACAAGTACGACGTGGTGGGCTCCCTGTGCGAGAACAACGACAAATTCGCCATCGACCGGATGCTGCCCAAGATCGACATGGGGGACATTCTGGTGCTCCACGACACCGGCGCCCACGGCTTCTCCATGGGCTACAACTACAACGGCCGGCTGCGCTCCGCCGAGCTGCTCCTCCGGGAGGACGGCTCCGTGGAGCTGATGCGCCGGGCGGAGACGCCGGACGATTACTTTGCCACGCTGGTGTGGTAAGATCAAAAA
>CAKUPH010000133.1 GCA_934675115.1 uncultured Oscillospiraceae bacterium
TCCCATTGCAAAATCCGGGCTGTGCAGCTGCAAAGCCCGGATCTGCGTGTTTTTTATTTTGTCTGTTCTTCCCAGAACGCAGCTGCCTCCGTCAGCCAGCCTTCGGCGTCTGTGCCCTTACCCGCACCTACCGCATGCGGTGCATTATCATACACATGATAAATATGGGCAACACCATTCCGAACCAGTGCTTTTTCCAGCACCGGGCCCTGTGCCCACCAGCACATGCTCATCAGGGTCAGGTCGTTCTTGCCGCACCAGTGGTAGGTGGGGGGATAGTCCGGCGTGATGTAATCCGACAGCGTCATCTTATAATAGCGCTGCTGACGCACACCGGTATCCAACAGAACATTATAAATCGGCTTGAACTCCAGAAAGGTATTTACCGGGTAGCCCAGCAGCATTGCGCCCGGCTTCGGCAGGCCGTAGTTTTTATAGCCCACCGCATCGGTGCCGAACAGGCCGGAGATCTGTCCACCGGAGGAATAGCTCAGGATCGCGTAATCCTCTGCCCGTACACCAAACTGCTCTGCATGCTCAGTGATATACTGCACGGCACGGGCCACATCCTCCAGCGGCGCATTGTTGGTCGCTTTCATGCCGATCCGGTAGCGCAGCACGAACACCGGGTAGCCCATTTCGTGCAGGTTCCATGCCGTGGAAATGCCTTCGCGGATCTCCGCGCTGACCACAATGGCATTTCCTCCGATCACCAGCACATATTTCTGGTTCGGCTGTGCATTTTCTGTCGGCATATAATACAGTTCTACACCATCCCTGCTGGTATCCTGAGCGATCTCTTCTGCCGTATAGAGCGGAAAAGTCACCTGTTGTCCGGCATTGTATGTTCGGATCAGGTAATTCAGTCCATCTGCCGCATCCTGCGCCGTCCAGTGATTAGAAAGGCAGCTCAACGGCTGTGCATCCCAGTACAACCGATCCAGCGCACGATCCTGGTCCAGTGAATATGTGTAGATGCCCGCTCCCACAATGCTGGGGTTGGAGCGGATCTCCTCCATTTTGGTCTGCGGTGTGATATTGGGCTCGCCTAGCTCTGCCGCAAATGCAGGCTGTGCCAGCAGGAGCAGGAGCCCCAGGCTCAGCAGCACCGCACGAAATCGTTTTTTCACAGCAATCCCCTTTTTCTGCCGGTTATTTACACTGTTCCTCCCAGAACTCAGCAGCCAGCTTGATCCATCCGTCCGCATCGGTGTGACGGCCCGGGCCAATGGCGTGCGGGGCATCCTCATACACCACGCACTGGTAGGTAGCGCCGCTCTCCTTCAGGGTCTTTTCCAGCAGGGGACCCTGCTTTTCGTAGTTCATGCACTCCATGTAATAATCGTTTTTGCCGTACCAGAAGAAGGTGGGGGTATAGTTCTTGTTTACCACATCCGAGATGTCGGTCCAGTAGTAACGCCAGCCGATGATAAGCGGGTCGATGGCAATGTGGTACAGAGGCTTCACCTCATAGAAATCGTTGATGGGATAACCCAGCAGCAGTGCTGCCGGCTGAGGAATGCCAAAGGCCTTGTAGCCGAACCGCTCGTTGTCCGAGCCGATCAGTCCCACGATGTGTCCGCCGGACGAGAAGCCCATCAGGGCGTAGTTCTCGCGCTGGACACCGAACTGCTCTGCATTTTTGGTCAGATACTTCACGGCATTGGCAATATCATACAGCGGCGCGTTGTCGGAAGCATTCAGGAACGAACGGTACCGCAGCACGAACACCGCATAGCCCAGATCGTGCAGCTGGTTCGCGATGGATGCGCCCTCGTTCAGCTCTGCCGTGGTGTTGCCTCCGTTGCCGGGCACCACGACCACATATTTGGCGTTCTCCGTTTTTGCCGGGAAATAAAAAAGCTGCACCATGCCCAGCGCCGGGTCTGCCTCGATCTCTTCCGGGGTATACACCTGCCAGGTGACCTGTACGCCCTTGTTGTAGTTCTCGATCACAAGGTTCATGCCCTCGGCGGCATCCTCAGAGGCCGCCCAGCTCACATAGCCCTTAATGGGCGTGTTGTCGTATTTTGTGCTGCCCTCGATCCACTCGTTGCAGTAGGTATAAAAGCCCGAGCCCTTGATGCTGGGGTTGTCCCGCAGCTCCTTCATCGTGGTCTGCTCCGTGATGTTCGGCTCTCCAAGCTCTGCTGCAAAAGCCGAAAGCGACAGGCACGCCAGCATTCCCAGCGCACACAGTGCCGTTCTGATCCATTTCATGTGTCAACGTCCTCCGTTCTGCAGCGGCGGTCTGTGCGCCGTGCCCTTGTTTATATGTTTTATTGTATCACAAACCTGCCTGATGTCAAAGAAATTTCTGTGCAGTGCGGCGCTTGTACCGCACTGCAAATTCTGCTATACTGAAATCGGTCATTTTTGAGAGTTGAGGGTATGGGCAGGCTCCTGCCTGTCCGCTGGGAAATTGCATATGAGCAAGATCACGATCCGGCCTATGGAGCCGGAAGACTGGAACGCCGTTTCCAGAATCTATTTAGAGGGCATCGCCACAGAGCATGCCACCTTTCAGACCACCTGTCCCCCATACGCTGCGTGGGATGCCTCCCACACAAAGGACTGTCGGCTGGTGCTGCTGGTGGATGATATCATTGCCGGGTGGACCGCGCTGCACCGGGTAGACCCGCGCTGGTGCTACCGCGGCGTAGCGGAGGTGAGCATCTATGTGGGAGAGCAGTTCCGCGGCCATGGGCTGGGCTGTCGTCTGCTGGCCGAGCTGTGCCGTCAGGCCGAAGAGGCCGGCTACTGGACCCTGCAGTCCACCGTGCTGCAGGATAATGCTGCCAGCCGTGCCCTGCACACCAAGTGCGGCTTCCGTCTGGTAGGCCGCCGCGAACGCATTGCGCGGGACTGTCATGGCCGCTGGCTGGACACCTTCCTCATGGAGCGCCGTGCCGCTGCGGATGAGCCGGA
>CAKUPH010000134.1 GCA_934675115.1 uncultured Oscillospiraceae bacterium
CATCGACGTGACCATCCCCCGGGACAAGCTGGTGGTGTTCACCGGGCTGTCCGGCTCGGGCAAGTCGTCCCTCGCCTTCGAGACGCTGTACGCCGAGGGCCAGCGGCGGTATGTGGAGTCCCTGAGCTCCTACGCCCGGATGTTTCTGGGCCAGATGGAAAAGCCCGATGTGGACTACATTGAGGGTCTTTCCCCCGCCATCTCCATCGACCAGAAGACCACCAGCAAAAACCCCCGCTCCACCGTGGGCACCGTCACCGAGATCTACGACTACCTCCGCCTGCTGTGGGCCCGGGTGGGCACCCCCCACTGCCCCATCTGCGGCAGGGAGATCCAGCAGCAGACGGTGGACCAGATCATCGATCAGGTGCTGGCCCTGCCGGAGGCCACCCGCATTCAGGTGCTGGCCCCCGTCATCCGGGGCAAAAAGGGAGAGCACGCCAAAATTTTCGAGGACGCCCGGAAGTCCGGCTACGTCCGCTGCCGGGTGGACGGCTCCCTCTACGAGCTGACGGAAGAGATCAAGCTGGACAAGAACAGAAAGCACTCCATTGAGATCGTGGTGGACCGGCTCATCATCCGGCCGGACATCGGCCGCCGGCTCACCGACTCGGTGGAGACCGCCTCCGCCCTGTCCGGCGGCATCGTCATCGTCAACATCGTGGGGGAGGACCGGGACATTCTCTTCTCCCAGAACTACGCCTGCGAAGACTGCGGCGTGTCCATCGAGGAGCTGACTCCCCGGATGTTCTCCTTCAACAACCCCTTCGGCGCCTGCCCCACCTGCACCGGTCTGGGCGCTCAGATGAAGGTGGACCCGGAGCTCATCATCCCCAACAAGTCCCTGTCCATTCTGGACGGAGCCATCACCGCCTCGGGCTGGAACAACATCAAGTCCGACGGCATTTCCCGGATGTACTTCGACGCGCTGGCCGCCAAGTACCACTTCAAGCTCACTGACCCGGTGGAAAAGCTGTCGCCGGAGGTGCTGGACATCATCCTGTACGGCACGAAGGGGGAAAAGCTCACCCTCCACTATGACCAGCCCCGGGGCAAGGGCACACTGTACCAGCCCTTTGAGGGCATCGTCAACAATCTGGAGCGCCGCTACCGGGAGACTCAGTCCGACGCCATGAAGCGGGAGATTGAGGAGTGCATGAGCGAGTGCCCCTGCCCCGACTGCCACGGCAAGCGGCTGAAAAAGGAGTCGCTGGCGGTGACGGTGGGCGGCATCTCCATCCACGACTTCTGCGAAAAGCCGGTGGACGAGGCGCTGGCCTTTCTTGACACCATCACCCTCACCGACACCCAGATGATGATCGCCGACCAGATATTGAAGGAGATCCGCTCCCGGCTGGGCTTCCTGCGGTCGGTGGGACTCCAGTACCTGACCCTCAGCCGTCAGGCGGGCACCCTGTCCGGCGGCGAGAGCCAGCGCATCCGGCTGGCCACGCAGATCGGTTCCTCCCTCATGGGGGTGCTGTATATTCTGGATGAGCCGTCCATCGGCCTGCACCAGCGGGACAATGACCTGCTGCTGGGCACTCTCAAGCACCTGCGGGATCTGGGCAACACCCTCATCGTGGTGGAGCACGACGAGGACACCATGCGGGCCGCCGACTACATCGTGGACATCGGCCCCGGCGCGGGGGTCCACGGCGGAAACGTGGTGGCCTGCGGCACGGCGGAGGACATTATGAATACCCCCGGCTCCATCACCGGCGACTACCTCTCCGGCCGGAAAAAGGTGCCTGTCCCGGCCGCCCGCCGGGCGGGGAACGGCCATCAGCTCGTCGTCCGGGGCGCGTCGGAGAACAACCTCCGGCACATCGACGTGGCCTTCCCGCTGGGGACGTTCATCGCCGTCACCGGCGTGTCCGGCTCGGGCAAATCGTCGCTGGTCAACGAGATCCTCTACAAGCGGCTGGGCATGGAGCTCAACCGCACCAAGGCCCGGCCCGGCAGACACGACGGCATGGAGGGCATCGAGTTCCTCGACAAGGTCATCGCCATCGACCAGTCCCCCATCGGCCGGACGCCCCGCTCCAACCCCGCCACCTACACCGGGCTGTTCAACGACATCCGGGAGCTGTTCGCCTCCACCCAGGACGCCAAAAGCCGGGGCTACGGCCCGGGCCGGTTCTCCTTCAACGTCCGGGGCGGGCGGTGCGAAGCCTGCTCCGGCGACGGTCTTCTGAAAATTGAGATGCACTTCCTGCCCGACGTTTACGTCCCCTGCGAGGTGTGCAAGGGCAAGCGCTACAACCGGGAAACTCTCGAGGTGCGCTACAAGGGCAAAAACATCCACGAGGTGCTGGAGATGACAGTGGAGGAGGCTCTGCCCTTCTTCGAGAATCTGCCCAAGATCCGCAACAAGCTCCAGACCCTCATGGACGTGGGCCTGAGCTACGTCAAGCTGGGCCAGCCCTCCACCACCTTGTCCGGCGGCGAAGCCCAGCGGGTGAAGCTGGCCACCGAGCTTTCCAAGCAGTCCACCGGCTCCACCATCTATATTCTGGACGAGCCCACCACCGGCCTGCACACCGCCGACGTCCACCAGCTGGTAGATGTGCTCCAGCGTTTGGTGGACAAGGGCAACACCGTGGTGGTCATCGAGCACAATCTGGACGTCATCAAGACCGCCGACTACCTCATCGATCTCGGCCCCGAGGGCGGCTCCGGCGGCGGCACCGTGGTGTGCACCGGGACTCCCGAGGAAGTAGCGCGGTGCGAAGCCAGCTACACCGGCAAATATCTGAAAAAAGTGCTGGCGTGACGGTGCACACCACAATCGGCGCGGGTGCGCCGTACAAGTGTTTTGCGCAGCAAAACCTTGGCGTCAGGCGGAATTCATTTCCGCCGCGCAGATCAAATTGGGGTCCCCATGGGGCCTGACCCATGGGGCGTGCAC
>CAKUPH010000135.1 GCA_934675115.1 uncultured Oscillospiraceae bacterium
TCAAATCTGGATAGCAGCTCCAAAAAAGGTCACGACGAGAGTCGTGACCTTTTTTTGCTGGTTTTCCGTATTCGCCGGAAAAGCGGCGATGATTTTTTGTGCGTCCAGCGGAGCATCAGGCGCGGGCATTTCTGCGGAAATGCCATTACCGCTGACGCGGCGCGCCTTCCGGGGGTGTGGTTTGCCAGTGGCAAACGTCCCGCGCCGACCGAAGCGAAGCTGAGACCACCAGTTCCCCCGGAGTCCCCCCGCCCTACGGGGTGGACAGGGGATACGAAAAAGGCGGCCGTCAGGCGAAACCTCTTCCCTTCTTTCGTGAAAGATCAAGAGGTGCAAAGGGCTGCGCGCTCCGGAATAAAATTTGCAGCGCAAAAAGAGAGACACGATGAATCGTGTCTCTCTTTCTTTTTGCTTTTTTTGCTCATTCGCCCCGGAGTACAAGCCCACAGCAGCCGCGGACCTGACAGGCGTCAAAATAGTGCTCCTCCCGGGGGATCCAGACGGTCCGGAAGGCTTCCACGACGGACGGATCCCGCGCCGTCAGGCGGCGCTCCTGCGTCTCCGGGGAAATATCCAGAAAAACGCGCAGGTCATAAAGCTCCCGCAGCGCCGGGTGGCAGCTGTAGGAGCCCTCCACCACGGTGAGCGCCGACCCGTCCAGCTCCCGGGCCGTCAGAAAGCGGTCCTCATGGCAGTCGTAGGGGCAGTACAGCGCGTTCTCCCCGCTTCTCAAGGGGAGCAGCACCTCGGACAGCAGCCGGTCAAAGTCCATATTCCCGCCGGGCCGGGCCATCCGCTCCTCCGTCCGCTCGGAAAACGGGAGATAAAAATCGTCCATGTGGACCACATTGCAGCCCAGCGCGGCCTGAAGCTCCCCGGCGAGGGTGGTTTTCCCGGCGGCGCACCGTCCGTCGACGGCGGCGAGGAACGGGCGGCGCTTCTCGCCCCGCAGCAGCCGGAGCAGCGCCCCGCGGTCATCCATTGGCGGCGGCGGTCTCGGAATCGGCGCGGCGGAACTTCACCAGACCGGTCCGGTTCAACAGCACCATCAGGGCCGGGATGAGGATGAGCTGCACCGCGATGCCGGGGATGGCGTTCAGGAACGCCCCGGCCATGAACGCCTGCCAGGTAAAGGCGTTTCCGGCCACGCCCAGCAGGATCACCTCCGCCGCGCCCCACACGATGCGCCCGGCCAGCATGGCGGCAATCATCGAGCGGTACAGGGCGATCACGCACTGCCACTTGGAGCGGTTATAGAGGAACCCGGACACGAAGCCGTAGGCAGCCAGTTCAAAGGTCATGGCGATGGCCACCGGGTACAGCGGCGGCATCCCGAAGAGCAAGGATCGCATCATGGGCAGCACCGCGCCCACGGCAAGGCCGTAGGGCCAGCCGCAGATCAGGCCGCACAGGAACACCGGGATGTGCATAGGGAGCAGCATGCTCCCCACCTGCGGGATGTTGCCGGTGATCATGGGCAGCACCAGCCCGACGGCGATAAACATGGCGGAAAGTGTCAGATTTTTGGTTTGCTTGTTCATTTGTTTCACCTTGGTCCTATGGATTCAGGCCGCGGGCTGGAAGGCCCGCCGACGCCTTCTGATCGACAACAGCATAACATTAAAGTGCGGTTTAATGTCAATATCAAATTTCAAATTTTTTGCCGCCGGAGCTATTTTTCGGCGTTTCTTTAAGTCGTCTTTAGGTTGCCGGGCGATAATGACAGCGTTCACAGGAGGAACGGACAGCGCTCCGGCCCCGTGGGCCGACATCAAACAGCATTCAATGACAAAGGAGGTCATTTTTATGAAAGGCAGAAAGACCTGCTCCATTCTCTGCGCGGCGGCGCTGGCGCTATCGCTGACCGCCTGCGGCAATACGGCGGCAACAGACTCCGACCAGATCACCGAACAGACCCTCACCGGCCAGATCACGGCCATCGACGGAAACTCCGTCACCCTCCAACTGGGCGAGCTCAGCGAAAATGCCCAGACCCCGCCGGAAATGCCCGACGGCAGCAATTCCGACGACAACAGCGGCACGCCGCCGGAGATGCCCTCCGGCGCTCCTTCCGGCAGCAGCGACGATCAGAGCGGCCAGACGCCGCCGGAGAAGCCCGACGGCTCCGCCGTCAGCGGCAACGCGGTAATTACCGTGGAGAGCGGCTGCACGTGGAACCTCACCGGCAACTGCACCGTGACCAGCCTCGCCAACAACGGCACCATCAACTTCAACGGCTACACCATCACCCTCGCCGACGGCACGGTGCTGAGGTGACCAATCATATAAAACAAAAAAATCCGGGGCGTCCCATACAGGACGTCCCGGAACTTTTTTGCCGGAAATGCGATAATTTTTTGAACCGGATGCGTTTTGCCAAAAGAAACCACTCCGGCGGCGGGAGAATAACTAATTGACAACTGCGGATAATAATGGGGCAGTTGGCGGGAAGTGCGCGGCAGTTCAGTCGGCTGACCGGGCCGGAGAACGCACCGTCCCGCCGGAGCGGAAACAAGACGAATTCCGGCGACATAAAATAAAAACAGGCAGGAAGGGTTGAATCAATATGAAAGCAACAGGAATCGTCCGGCGGATCGACGATCTGGGCCGGGTGGTCATCCCGAAGGAGATCCGGCGGACCATGCGCATCCGTGAGGGCGACCCGTCACAGATAACATTGGCACTGTGGCAGCGTTTCAGCTTCGCCATGCTGGACTTAGCCCGCCGTTCGGGGTGGTAACTACATCAGAAAAGGCTGCACGGTCGAACCGTGTGGCCTTTTAATTTGCGTAAATACGCAAAATTCCAGAAAGTGAATATTGACTTGCTTTCGGGAGTACAATATAATGAGGTCAAGAAAACTGCGTAATTACGCAAAATTCCCG
>CAKUPH010000136.1 GCA_934675115.1 uncultured Oscillospiraceae bacterium
ACAACTTGCCCATGAGGCCCCTCCGCTGGATGTCTCCCGCTGAAGTCACTGTCCTATATGTTTGACAAACCTACAACGGGTTGACTTTCCCGCCGCCGGGCCTTAGAATATTAAGGTTCATTTGCAGCGGAATTTGCATGATTTCACGATACAGGGTGAGGATATGAGCGAGCTTTGTTATTTTGATTACGCGGCCACCACGCCGGTGCGGCCCGAGGCGGCCCAAGCTATGGTGGAGGCCATGGGCCAGTTCGGCAACCCCTCCTCCCGCTACCCGTGGGGGCGGCAGGCGGCGGAGCGCGTCAAGGGGTACCGGGAGACGGTGGCCCGGGCGCTGGGCTGCGCCCCGGGGGAGGTGTACTTCACCTCCTGCGGCACCGAGAGCGACAACTGGGCCATCCGGAAGGGCGTGGAGCTCAACCGCCGGAAGGGAAAGCATATCGTCACCACCGCCATCGAGCACGCCGCCGTGCTGGAGACCTGCAGGGAGCTTGAGGGGCAAGGCTATGAGGTGACGTACCTCAAGCCGGACAAGTCCGGCCGCATCACGGCGGAGGCCGTGGCCGCCGCCCTCCGGCCGGACACGGCGCTGGTGTCCATGATGCTGGTAAACAACGAGGTGGGCTCCGTGCTGCCGGTGGCGGACTGCGTCCGGGCGGTGAAGGCCTATGACAGCCGCATCCTCTTCCACTGCGACGCGGTGCAGGGCTTTCTGAAGCTGCCGTACTCCGTGGCCTCGCTGGGGGTAGATCTGGCCGCTGTCAGCGGCCACAAGCTGGGCGCCCTCAAGGGCGTGGGCGCCATGTACGTCAAAAAGGGCGTCCGCCTGCGGCCCATGATCACCGGCGGCGGACAGGAGGACGGCATGCGCTCCGGCACCGAGGCCACCGTCCAGCTGGCGGGCTTCGCCGCCGCCTGCGAGGCCGCCACAGCGGACAAGACCCGCATAGAACGCACCGCCGCCATCAAGGAGTACACGCTGGAGCGGCTCAAGGCTGCCCTGCCCAAGCTGGAGGTCATCTCCGCCGGGGACGCGGCCCACATCTGCGCTGTCACCCTGCCGGGCTACAAGAGCGAGGTCATCGTCCGGGTGCTGGGAGATCAGGGCATCTGCATCTCCTCCGGCTCCGCCTGCCACAAGGGCAAGCCCAGCCACGTGTTCGCCGCCCTCGGCCTGCCCAAGCCGTGGCTGGACGGGGCGCTGCGCATCTCCTTCTCCCCGGACAGCACCCGGGAGGAGGCCGACCGGCTCGTCTCCGCCCTGAAGGGCGCGGCGGACAGCCTGTTCACCGCCATGTCCTGAAAAATACACCATAAATGAAAACAACGAGGTTTTTATGTTCAAAATTTTCAAACGGGAGCCGGGCTTTTACGGCCGCCTGCTGCGGCTGGCGCTGCCCCTGCTGCTCCAGAATCTGATCTCCAACTCCATGGGCCTGCTGGACACCTTTATGGTGGGTACGTTGGGTGAGGGGCCGCTGGCCGGAGTCACACTGGCCAACATCCCGGTGTTCGTCATCCAGCTGCTCATGTTCGGCATCCAGAGCGGCTCCTCCGTCCTCATCAGCCAGCACTGGGGCAAGGGCGACAAGGATACCATCAACCGGGTCATGGGCATCGGCATGTACGCCGCCGGCGGCATCACGCTGCTGTTCGCGCTGGTGATGTGCTTCCTGCCCGCCCAGTTCATGGCCCTCTTCGGCAACGACCCGGAGGTCATCGCCGTGGCCGTCCGGTACGCCCGCATCGTGGGCTGGTCCTACTTCTTCGACAGCTTTGTGCAGGTGTACATCGGCGCCCACCGGGCCATGGGCCGGCCCAACCGGGGCATGTATATCCTCATCATCTCCATCGTGTGCAACACCTTCCTGAACTGGGTGCTCATCTTCGGCAAGCTGGGCCTGCCCCGGCTGGAGGTGGAGGGTGCGGCGCTGGCCACCCTCATCGCCCGAATCATCTCCTTCACCGTCATGGCGGTCTGGGCGGTGCGGGACAAGGCGTTCCGCATCGATCCCGCCCTCATGCTCCATCCCGGCGGCGCAGCGGTGAAGAAATTCGTCCGCTACGCCACCCCCGTGGTGTGCAACGAGACGTTCTGGGGCTTCGGCACCTCCCTGTTCCCCACCATCATGGGCCACATGGACGGCTCCAAGGAAATTCTGGCGGCCTATGCCATCGCGGGCAACATCACCAACCTGTGTACCTCTGGCATCTTCGCCATCGCCAGCACCGCCGCCATCGTCATCGGGCAGGAGATTGGCTCCGGCCGCAGGGAGCAGGCCTTCGATCTGGGCGCGCTGCTGGACACGCTGGCCTTCCTCTTCGGCCTGGTCGCGGGCGGCCTGTTCCTCATCCTGCTCCATGTGTTCATCGCGCCGGTGCTCTACCCGCTGTTCAAGCTGTCCGCCGGGGCAGGAGAGATCTGCACCCTCATGCTCACCGTCACCTTCTGTATGATCCCCCTGCGCTCCTTCGACTCCACCAATATCGTGGGCGTGCTCCGGGGCGGCGGCGACGTCCGCATGGCCACCCTCATCGACCTGACGCCCCTGTGGGTCGTGGCCATCCCGCTGGCGGCGCTGTCCGGTCTGGTGTTCAAGCTGGGCATTCTGTGGGTGTATCTGGCCATGTCGTCGGAAAATATCATCAAGTGCACCTTCGGCGTGATCCGCTTCCGCAGCAAAAAGTGGATCCACGACGTGACGGTGACGGGAGAATAATTTATTATCCGCAAAAAATCCGGGAACGCGATGCGTTCCCGGATTTTTTGCTTACTTTATAAATTTACAGCCCTACGTTGACCACGGCGTCGTAGCCGTCCCGGACGGCCATCATGACGTT
>CAKUPH010000137.1 GCA_934675115.1 uncultured Oscillospiraceae bacterium
CATCCGGTGCAGGAAGCCGCCCCAGAAGGCGTCCCCCGCGCCGGTGGTGTCTGCCGCTTGGGCGGGGAAGGGGGGGATGTGCCGCACTTCGCCGCGGGCGGCCACGATCGCGCCCTCGGCCCCCAGCGTCACCGCAGCGCAGGGCACGCCCAGCGCCAGCAGGCGGCGGGCGGCGGTCTCCGGGTCGGACACGCCGGTGAGCAGCTCCGTCTCCTCGTCGGACAGCTTCATCACGTCGGTGTGCGGGATCATGGCGCGCATCTGCTCCGCCGCCCGCTCCGGGCCGGACCACAGGGGCGCCCGGTAGTTGGGGTCGTAGGAGATGACCGCCCCGGCCTGTCTGGCAAGCTCCACCGCCGCGAAGGTGGCGCTCCGGGCGGGCTCGTCGGTGAGGGACAGGGAGCCCACGTGGAGCACCCGGGTGTTCCGGAGAATTTCCTCGTCCAGTTCGTCCGCCGTCAGGCAGGTGTCCGCCCCCGGCTTGCGGGCGAAGGAGAAGGTCCGCTCCCCGCTTGCGTCCAGCGTGACGAAGGCCAGCGTGGTGAACACGTCGGCGGCGGACACAAGGCCCCGGACGTCGATGCCCGCGTCCTGAAGGGTCTGGCGGAGGAACTGCCCGTGCATATCGTTTCCCACCTTGCCGAGAAAGGCAGCGCGGCGGCCGAAGCGGACGGCGGCGGCCAGCACGTTGGCGGGGGCGCCGCCGGGATTGCGCTCAAACAGGCGCATACCGGACGGGGAAACGCCGCAGTCGGTAAAGTCGATGAGCAGCTCGCCCAGCGCGGTGATGTCGTACATGCTCCTCACTCCTTCGCAGAGGGATATTCGTTGCACAGCAGCCGGTAGGGCGGCTCATCCTCCTCAATGGCGGGGAAGCGGCCCACCGGCGGGTTGAAGCGGTTGTCGGTGTTGTCGTCGTTGCACTGGCTCACCTCGCCGATGAGGATGTCGCCGGTGCCGGGCACCACGGAGAAATCGTGGTACAGCCGGGGCTGGATGGAGATGCTCATGCCCGGCTCCAGCCGGATCTGGGTCCCGGCGGGGACGGTATGGGTGACGCCGTCCAGGTGTACGGTGACGTCGCTGTCCCGGTCGATCTCCTCGTCGGGCAGGGAGTTGAACACCCGGATGAGCAGCGTGCCGCCGCCCCGGTTGATGATGTCCTCCATCTTGTTCCAGTGGAAGTGGTTGGGGGAGTACTGCCCTTCCTTCAGGAAAATGAGCTTTTCCGCGTAGGTCTTGGGGTACAGGTCCCGGCGGGCGAGGTTGCCGTTGCGCAGGGTGATGAGGGAAAAGCCCACCTTTTCAAAGTCGTTCAGGCCGTAGTCGGTGATGTCCCAGCCCAGCATGTTGTGCCGGATCTCGTCGTACTCGTGGCCCTTTTCCGCCCATTCCTCCGGCGTGAAGTGACAGAAGGGGGGCAGGGAGAACCGGTACCGGGCCAGCATGGCCTCCATATCCCGCAAGGCGCGGTTGATCTCGGAACGCTTCATATCCATTCTCTCCTTTTCTTACAGATCCTCCGCCCGGACCACGCCGTCCAGCTCCCGCAGCATGGCGGCCACGCCGCCCGCCTCCCGGGGGGTGAAGCAGCACACCGTGACGATGACGGTGACGGCCGGGTCTCCGGCGATCTCTTTTTTGACAAAATCCATATCCTCTACCTTGATCTGTTCCCTTTGCAGCGCGGAAATGACGTCGCCAAGGGCGGCGGAGTCCCGCAGGGACAGAAACAGCTCCAGCGTCCGGTCCCGGCTGTTCTGCTTGTGGCCGAAGTCCCACAGCAGCCGCTCGGCGCAGAAGATGACCACGCAGGCGATGACCGCCGCCTCGTAAAAGCCGATGCCCACGGCAAGGCCCACGCAGGCCGAGGCCCACAGCCCGGCGGCGGTGGTCAGGCCCTTGACCTGACGCTGGCCGGTGACGATGATGGTGCCCGCGCCGAGAAAGCCGATGCCGCTGATGACCTGCGCGCCCAGCCGGGCGGGGTCGCCGGTGGAAAAGGTCTCGGTGATGTACTGGTTGGTCATCATGGCCAGCGCCGCGCCCAGGCACACGAGAATGTGGGTGCGGAAGCCCGCAGGACGGCCCTTGCGGCCCCTCTCCAGTCCGACCATGCCGCCGCAGAGGGCGGACAGGGCGATGCGCAGCAGGACCGTCCACAGAGACAGCTCCGCCAGCGCGGGGAAATGCTGCGTCAGCATGACGTATCCCTCCTGACAGAAATTCATATTCCAGTATCAGCTTATTTTATACTGTTTGGGTGGGGCTTTGCAACCGGAGTTTTCTGTTTTGGCTGGAAAACTTTATGTCGGACGGGAATGAGATCGGGCACATCGGTCAATATTGAAGAAAAATCCGTCTGTTTTTTTGCAATCATTGACATTCCGATGGAAGGTGACTATAATGAATACGATCAAGCCGGTATATTACCGGCCTTGAAATTACACACAATGGAGGAATTACAATGAAGAAGTTCCTGGCGCTTATGCTGGCGCTGGTGCTGGCTCTGTCTCTTGCCGCCTGCGGTCAGAAGGATACCGGCAGCAACAACGGCAATCAGGGCGGCGACAACCAGAACAGCGCGCAGCCCAGCGAGGACAATCAGGGCGGCGATGCCTCTCAGTACCCCGAGTACTTCGCGGGCATGGACGATCTGATCGCCGCGGCTCAGGCCGAGGGCGAGCTGGTCGTCTACGGCTCCTGCGAGGAGGAGTATCTGGCCGCTGCCTGCGAGCATTTCGAGAAGCTGTTCGGCATCAAGACCAGCTATCAGCGTCTGTCCACCGGCGAGGTGCAGGCCAAGATCGAGG
>CAKUPH010000138.1 GCA_934675115.1 uncultured Oscillospiraceae bacterium
GCCAGCCCAGCTCCCGGGCCGCCTTGGACGCGTCGCACCAGCACTCCGCCACGTCCCCCGGCCGCCGGGGGCGCATGACATAGGGCAGCGGCTTCCCGCAGGCCCGCTCGTAGGCATGGAGCACGTCCAGCACGCTGTACCCCGTGCCCGTGCCGAGATTGTAGATGCTGACGCCGGAGCCCGGCTCCAGCCGCCTGAGCGCCGCCAGATGCCCCTTTGCCAGATCGGTGACGTGGATATAATCCCGGACGCCGGTGCCGTCCCGGGTGGGGTAGTCGCCGCCGAACACGTTCAGCGCCGCCAGCTTTCCCACCGCCACCTGACCGATGTACGGCACCAGATTGTTGGGAATCCCCCGGGGATCCTCCCCCAGCAGGCCGCTCTCATGGGCGCCGATGGGGTTGAAATAGCGCAGCAGCACCACGTTCCACTCCGGGTCGGCGGTATGCAGGTCAGTGAGGATATGCTCAATAATCTGCTTCGTCCGCCCGTAGGGATTGGTGGCCGCCCCCATGGGGCAGTTCTCCGTGATGGGCACCTCCGCCGGGTCGCCGTACACCGTGGCCGAGGAGCTGAAGATCATGTTCTTCACACCGAATTTCTGCATGACCCGGCAGAGGGCCAGCGTCCCGCCTATATTATTATGGTAGTACTCCAGCGGCCTGCGCACCGACTCCCCCACTGCCTTCAGCCCGGCGAAGTTGATGACCGCCCGGATGTCGTGGCGGCAGAATATCTCCTCCAGCGCCGCCTCATCCCGGACGTCCGCCTGATAAAATGGGACGGTCTTTCCGGTGATATGCCCGATCCGCTCCAGCACCCGGAGGCTGGAATTGACGAGATTGTCCGCGATCACCACATCATGCCCCGCCTGAAGCAGCTCCACGCAGGTGTGGCTGCCGATATATCCCGCGCCGCCGGCGACCAGTATGATCATCCCAATCACGCTCCTCTTTCTTTCCGCGCATTCACGCAGAATCTTTCAGAATGCATCATAACACAGCCCGCCGCCGGAATCCACTGTTTTTTCCTGATTTTAGAAATCCTGAACACAGCTGCCCTGAGTTTTCGGGAAAAATTGGATATCTTTTTGGGAAAAAGGCTTGATTTCGCTGGAGACTTTGGTATATAATTTTTCATGTATAAATAGGGGAATCATGTGCTTCTGACGACTGCCCCAGCTTGCTGAAGGAGGAAACCAAATGATTGGCAAGGCTATAAGACACCGGCTGTTTTCGCTGATCGCGGCTGCGGCCATCCTGCTGTCCGTGACGGCCACCGCCGGCGCTGTGCCAACGAGCGTGGAAGATGCCAAGGACGAGATCGCCACGGTCGAGATCACCCAGCATTACAGCACTGACCACTACGCACGCACCCAAACCAACACCCGCACCCACAACTACGAGACCGACGGAGATCAGGTCTACATCGACTACAGCGCCACGCTGAAAATGACAGAAGAGATGGCCACCTATCTGCAGGCCCGTCAGGCTCAGCTCCTGAACGCCAAGTTCAACGTCCACGTCATGATCGACGCCAAGGATGACCGCGACATGCTGGAGTTCACCGGGACCGGCGACACCGTGACCGTCACATTCTCCAGCTCTTTCCTGAAGCCCTGGAATGTGGACGACCGATACGCCGTTGCCTACCCCGAGGCCTTTGCCAAGTACAACGAGGGCAAGTACTCCTCCAAGCTGCTCAAGGTGGAAAACGGTCTCTTCTACTACAGCATCTCCGTGAACAAGGCGTGGGCGCAGGCGCATCTGGACGCCGACGGCTGCATTGACGTTCCCATGGAGCTTATCAGCTACTATGACAAAGAAAACAAGATCGCCTACGGCTATGAGGAGATCCCCGAGTCCGCCGCCAGTGAGAAGCCCATGTTCTATGACTTCACGGTCGCGGACTGGATGAAGGAGATCAAGGTGGAACTGGCCCAGCTGAAGGTCAAGGACCGCGTAGCCGGCACTGTCTCCTATGACAGCTCCACCTGGCGCAAGGTCACCGCCAGCGGCACCGTGGACGGCGAGTTCACTTACGAGCGCTGGACGAAGATCAGCACTCTGGGCGACTACAAGAGCGTCACCGCCGACAGCGTCAATACGCTGGAATTCGGCAATGAGGGTACCATTGAGGAGTGGACCTCCAACGAGGTGTGGGTCTATCTCATCCGCTTCTTTACCCCCGTTGAGAACCCCGACTCCCCCTTCCTGAACACCGAGGATCACTTCGCCTATATCATCGGCCGGGACGACGGGCTGGTCCACCCGGAGGCTACTATCACCCGTGCGGAAGTTGCGACGATTTTCTTCCGTATGCTCACCGATGAAGTCCGCAACCAGTACTGGTCCAAGGTCAACCCCTACGGTGACGTGAAGGTCACCGACTGGTACAACAACGCCATCTCCACCCTGACGAATCTGGGCGTGGTCAACGGCATGCCGGACGGCAACTTCCACCCCCAGGCCGACATCACCCGCGCTGAGTTCGCCACCATGGCCGTGCGCTTCTTCCTCATCACCGAGGACATGTCCGCGCAGGCCGACAGCGACGCCTTCGACGACATCGCCGGGCACTGGGCCAACAAGTACATCAACATGGCGTACCTGCTGGACAT
>CAKUPH010000139.1 GCA_934675115.1 uncultured Oscillospiraceae bacterium
ATACGGAAAAACGCTTATTCACGAAAACTTCATAAACCGTTTTCAATTTCGCAAACACTTCCCTCAGAAATCTGGTATTCTATACTCGTCAGGAAGATGAAGCAAGCAAAACATGTAAACTCCTTTCTCAATTCCCCTCTCTCTTTTTTCACACACCGGGCCGCTCCGGCAACAGCCGGAGCGCTCCCGGACCAAATGCTCCAAAGTCCTTCCGGACTTTGTTCCAGCCGCCTTCGGGCGGCTTTCCTTTTGCCCGCAGGCGCAGAAAAGGCTCCCCGCTGTTTTCAGCAGGGAGCCTTCGTTTTTTCTCTGATGTTCAGCGCACGTCGTCGCCCCGGCGGGCCTCCAGATTCATCTGGCGCTTGCGGCTGGCGCTGGCCGCCAGCATGGCGGACAGCGTCTCCGGGTCGCCCTCGGCAATGGCCTTGCGGTAGGCCCGGAGCCGGTTCTCCAGCCCCTCGATGACCTTCGTCAGCGCCGGGGCGTTCATGGAAAACAGCTGGGTCCACAGCGGCACGTCCAGCGCCGCCACCCGGGTGCAGTCCCGGAAGGAGCCGCCCTCGTACCCCCGGCAGTCGAAGAGGTCCGGGTCGTCGCACACCGCCACCGCCACCACGTGCATAAGCTGGCTGGTGTAGGCGATGATGGCGTCGTGGTGCTCCGGCGTGGTGTGGACCACGTCCCGGAAGCCGCAGTACGCCGCCATCCGCTCCAGCAGGGCCACGTGGGCCGGGTCGTTCCGCTCATTGGACGTCATGATGAAGTGGGCGTTTTTGAACAGCGTGGCCTCGGCGTGGTCGATGCCGGACACCTCCTTGCCCGCCATGGGGTGGCAGCCGATAAAGTCCACCCCGCCGGGCAGGCACTTGGCCGCCTCGGTGACGGCGGTCTTGATGCCGCACACGTCGCACACCAGCGCCCCCGGCTTAAATTTTTCCGCGTTTTCCCGGAGAAAATCCACGATGCCCTGTGGATCCTGACACAGCAACACCACGTCCGCCTCGGGCAGCAGCCCCGGCCCGTCCATGGTCACCCGGTCGGCGGCCTGACGGGCCTGCGCCTTTTCCAGCGTGGTTCGGGAGCGCACCGCGCCTACCACCTCGCAGTCTTCAAATCCCCGCAGGGCCATGGCCATGGAGCCGCCGATGAGGCCCAGCCCCACCACAAGGATCATTTTCTTGCTCATATCCAGCTCATCCTGTTCTGTCCGCGCCCGGGGCGCGGGAATTGATTAGACCTCCCGGTCCACGCAGGCGGCGATGGTGCGCACCTTGTTCATGATGCCGTCGAACTGCTCCGGCGTGACGGACTGCGCGCCGTCGCACAGGGCGTGGGGGGGATCGTTATGGACCTCGATGATGAGGCCGTCCGCGCCGGCGGCCACGGCAGCCATGGCCATCCGCTCCACCATCCACGCCTGACCGCAGGCGTGGGAGGGGTCCACCACCACCGGCAGGTGGCTGAGCTTCTTCACCGCCAGCACCGCAGACAGGTCGAGGGTGTTCCGGGTGTAGGTCTCGAAGGTGCGGATGCCCCGCTCGCACAGGATCACGTTGCTGTTGCCCTCGCTCATGATGTACTCCGCGCTCATGAGCCACTCCTCGATGGTGGAGCTGAGCCCCCGCTTGAGTAGGATGGGCTTCTTTGTCCGGCCCACCTTTTTCAGCAGGTCGAAGTTCTGCATATTCCGGGCGCCGATCTGGATGACGTCCACCGCCTCCTCGAACATGGGCAGCTGGTCGGAGCTCATCAGCTCGGTGACGATGGGCATGCCGGTGGCCTCCTTGGCCTCCAGCAGCAGGCGGATGCCCTCCACGCCCTTGCCCTGGAAGGAGTAGGGGGAGGTGCGGGGCTTGTACGCACCGCCACGCATGGCGGACGCGCCGGACGCCTTGACGGCCTTGGCTACGCCGACCATCTGGCTCTCGCTCTCCACGGAGCAGGGCCCGGCGATGACCACCAGCTTTTTCCCGCCAATCTTCACGCCGCAGCCCATGTCGATGACGGAGTCGTCGGGGTGGTATTTGCGGTTGGCCTTCTTGTACGGCTCGCTGACCCGCATGACCCGCTCGACGCCCGCCAGCTGTTCCAGCGCCTCCTGATCCAGCGCGCCCGCGTCGCCCTCGGCGCCCAGAATGGTGGTCTCCGTGCCCTTGGACACCATGACCTTGACGCCGCCGGCCTCCATGGCCTGAATGGTGTTCTGCAGCTGCTCCGCCGTGAAATCCGGCTTCATAATAATAACCATAACAAACGATCCTTTCAACAAAAAAATAAGCGGCCGCCCAACGGCGGCCGCATTCCAGCGTCCCTGCAAACCGTTTATGGGCACGACAAATGACCGCTATCGTAATAGCGGTAATAGCCGTACCAATAGCTCCGGTTCTGCATGGAGAACGCTCCTTTCATCTGATGATGGGGATAGTTTAGCGCTTTTATCCGTAAAAGTCAAGAGGGAATTTCAAAATATTTTTAGCTGGCGTCCTGTTTAAGCAATTCTTAAAAGACAGCCCCGGCCCCGGTGTGATACCATGGGGAAAACGGCCCGACAGGAGGGAAACGCGGTATG
>CAKUPH010000140.1 GCA_934675115.1 uncultured Oscillospiraceae bacterium
TCCTCCTTGTTGAGCCAGTAGTACTCGTCCAGCACGCTGACGCCCTCGGTCTCGATGGAGGGGATGGAGCGGAACAGGTCCCACATGACCTCGAAATGGTTGTCCATCTCCCGGCCGCCCCGCATGACGTAGCCGAGATTTTCGAACTTGTAGCCGTCGCAGGCGCCGCCGGGCAGATTGCCCTTTTCGAGCACATGGACGTGCTCGCCCTTCATCTGGCCGTCCCGGACGAGGTAGCAGGCGGCGGTCAGCGCGGCAAGGCCGCTGCCGACGATATAGGCGGATTTCTCATCGACGCCCTCGGGCTTCTTCGGGCGGGCAAAGGCTTCGTAGTTACCACTGCTGTAATACATAATAATGACCTCCTGTGCAGGTATGTTTTCCTTTTGATGGTCTTATCATACCTTGTGTGCCGTCCGCCGTCCATGGACAAAAAAAGCGCGGTGATGAAAATTTCATCACCGCGCCGTGTTTTGCCGGATTTTTGGGCAAATGGGGTGGTTTTGCTGAAAAACGCTCAGTACGCCACGCCCCAGATAATGTCGGTCCTGCACTCCCTGCCGCAGCACACGCACTTTCCGGTGGTGCCGGACTGCTCCAGCGGCATGCAGCGGGAGGACACACCCGCCTCGTCCTTCATCTTCAGCTCGCACTCCAGACTGCCGCACCACTTGGTTCTGGCGAAACCGCCCTCCTGCTCCATGAAAGTCTTGACCTCTTCCATGGTGCCGCACTCTTTGGTGTGGCTGTCCAGATTCCGCTTGGCCTTGTCGAACAGGCCCTGCTGCACGTCCTCCAGCAGCTGGGGCACCCGCTGGGTCAGCTCGTCCAGCGCCACGGTGATCTTCTCGAAGTTGTCCCGGCGCACCGCGACGCACACGCCGTTTTCAATATCCCGGGGGCCGATCTCAAGGCGCAGGGGCACGCCCTTCATCTCATACTGGGCGCACTTCCAGCCCATGGACTGGTCGGAGTCGTCCAGCTTCACCCGGACGCCGGCGGCCTTCAGGGCCGCGTACAGCTCGCTGGCCTTCTCCACCACGCCGGGCTTGTGCTGAGCCACAGGGACGATGATGACCTGAATGGGAGCCACATGGGGCGGGAGCACCAGACCGTTGTTGTCGCCGTGAGTCATGATCAGGCCGCCGATGGAACGGGTGGACAGGCCCCAGGACGTCTCATGGGGGGTGCGCAGCTTGTTGTCCTTGTCGGCAAAGGCGATGCCGAAGGCTTTGGCGAAGCCGTCGCCGAAATAGTGGCTGGTGGCCGACTGGAGGGCCTTGTGGTCGTGCATCATGCACTCCACGGTATAGGTGCGCTCCGCGCCGGCGAACTTCTCCTTGTCGGTCTTGTTGCCCCGGACCACCGGCATGGCCAGCAGGTTCTCCAGACAGTCGGCGTAGACCTCCAGCATCTGCTCCGTCTCCTCGATGGCCTCCTCCGCCGTGGCGTGGATGGTGTGCCCCTCCTGCCACAGGAACTCGCGGCCCCGGAGGAAGGGACGGGTGGTCTTTTCCCAGCGCATGACGGAGCACCACTGGTTGTACTTCATGGGCAGGTCCCGCCAGGAGTGGACCACATGGCTCCAGTGGTCGCAGAACAGCGTCTCAGAGGTGGGCCGGATGCACAGCTTCTCATCCAGCGGCTCGCTGCCCCCCAGCGTGACCCACGCGCACTCGGGAGCGAAGCCCTCCACATGGTCCTTTTCCTTCTGGAGCAGGGACTCGGGGATGAGCATGGGCATGGACACGTTCTCGTGGCCCAGTTCCTTGAACCGCTTGTCCAGATAGTTCATGATGCTCTCCCAGATGGCGTAGCCATAGGGACGCATGATGAACAGCCCCTTCACGCCGGAATAGTCCACCAGCTCCGCCTTGATGCACACGTCGGTGAACCACTGGGCAAAGTCCACCTCCATGTCGGTGATCTGGCTGACCTGCTTGCTTTTGTCTTGTGCCATACGTCTCAAATCCTTTATTGTAAAAAATAATTTTTTATCACAGGAACATATTAAATTATTGTATTGTGTAACCGCTCAAAAGTCAAGAGCTTCCACGGCAAAACCGCCCTCCCGCCGCCGGGAAACGCATGATTTTTCCCCATCTGCGCATACTGACGGGGAGAGCGAGAGGGGCGTGGACGAATTGTGGCAGATCGGCGTATGGGAGTGGGACGGGGATCTGGCGGAGCGGGCGGCGGAGCTTGCCCGGGGCGGGGACACGCTGGTGCGCTGCGGGCGGCACCCGGCCCACTTCACCGGCCGGGTGTTCGACCTGCTGGCGGTGTCCCCCACGGCGGCGGGCTGGGCAGGGGCGGCGGCCATCCGCTGCCGGACGGCGCTGGTACCCGGCGGGCTGTCCGCCCTGACCCGGACTCTCACGGCGGATCAGCTTCTGAGCTACGGCATGGGCCCGGCCAACACCCTCACCCTGTCCAGCATGGAGGACGGCCGGGCGTCGGTGGCCATCCAGCGGGAATTCACCGCGCTGGACGGCTCCGCCATTGAGCGGCAGGAGCTGGTGCTGCCCTACGACGGCTCCGCCCCTGACCTGTTCCTCGCCCTGAC
>CAKUPH010000141.1 GCA_934675115.1 uncultured Oscillospiraceae bacterium
TGGTTCCAGCTCACGTTGCCGTGGGTGGATTTGGGCGAAACGCCCTCGTTTTCAAAGCCGAATTTCGCGTAGTAGGGCACCAGAGGGTCCTTGCACGTCAGCACCAGCCCCTTCCGGCCATGAGCCTTCGCGTCGGTGATGGCCCGGCGGAGCAGCGCGCCGGCGTGGCCCTGCCGGCGGCGGCCGGGGACGGTGTTCACGCCGAAGATCATCTGCCACGCGCCGTTTTCGTCGTGCATGGCGGCGTCGGCGTACATTTCGTCGGTGAGGTCCGGCTCGTCCGTCACAAAACCGTCCACGAAGGCGATGAGCTCGTCTCCGTCGAACATGAGCCAGAAGTGGTTTCCGTAATGGGCGATGCGCTGGGCGAATTCCGCCCGGGTTGCGGCCTCGGCGGGCGGGAAGCATTCCGCTTCCACGGCGGCCACCCGGTCGAGGTCCTGTTCTGTCGCGGTTCTGATGTGCATGGGGATCGTAGCTCCTGTCGTTTGGATTTGACAGCAGTATAGCAGAAAAAACCGGAAAAATCCACAGGTAGGGGGAAAGCTGCTTCAGACGTTCCGGCGTTCGGCGGAACGCGCACGGCGGTGCGGTTCCGGTCACAAAAAGTTTACATAAAGTTTCTGGGACTGGCCGGCCGTTCCCGCTTTCGGTTCGGGGCGTATGATTTGCGGGTTTGGCGCGACCTGAAAGTGCAACAGTTCGTAACAGGGGCTGCGCTACACGCGCCGTTATCAGCCGAACACAGCCAGTTTGGGGGCGGGAAATGCCTGCTCGATCTTCTGCGCCGTTTCGGTGAGACGGGCATTGGAGACGTAGTGGACGTAGACCTCCATGGTCATCTGCGCGGTGCTGTGCCCAAGCAGGTACTGGACCTCCTTCACGTCCAGACCGGACTCAAAGCACATGGTGGCATAGGTGTGGCGCAGCAGGTGGGGGTGCACGTAGAAGTCCACGTAAGATAGACTGGGGTGCGGCTTAGCGCGGGGCGTACCATCGGCTTTGACTGTGCAAAGCCGCATGAGCTTGTCGGCCATACCCCGGTACAGCGACGGGCGGCTTATGTCAAAGATAAACCCTGACCGTTCTCGCTTCAGCGCGGTCATGTGGGCCAGCAGGATGGGCGGCATTGGAACGTAACGGTCGGAGGCAGTTGTTTTCAGCTTCGTCGTTACCCCGCTTATTTCGGCTCGGTTCTGCATACAGACGTGGATAAGTCCGGTGCTCAGGTCCACGTTGTCCAGACTCAGCCCCAGCGCTTCCCCGGCCCGCAGCCCCGCATAGCCGCACAGCAGCACGAAGGTGTAGAGATCCGGGTCCCGTACTTTGGCAGCGGCGCAAACCTGTTCCAGTTGCTCCCGGGTCAGGGGAACCCGGTCCTTCGACGGGGCCCCGGACACCGCGACACCCCGGGTCACGGGGTTGAAGGCCAGCAGCCGGTTCTCTACGGCACACTCGAACATGGACTTCATAACTGTGCGGACGGCAGACGCCGTAGACTTCTTCATGCCCGAGACCCCCGCCATGACCGCAGCACAGTCCGTGGGGCGCACGTCCCGCAGACGCATGGCCCCGATGACCGGGAGGATGTGGCAGTTCAGCTTGACCAGTACCGCCTGCACAGAACGGGAGTCAATCTGAGGGCGCTTATACACATCCACCCAGGTCTGAGCCCACTCCGCCACGAGGGTGTTGTCGCTGACGTTGATGCCCATGCCCAGCTCGGCGCGGAATTTGTTTTCCTTGCGGTCCAGCTCTGCCCGGGTTTTTGCTCGGATGTACTTGCGTGTACCGTCCGGACAGGTGATCGCTTTGGTCAGATATTTTTGTTTCGATTTCTCCTTTGGCATGAAAATTCCTCCTTGTAAAATGCCTGCCAGACTGATACAATGAGGATGCCTCCTTTGTTCTTCTCCTCCGCGGGGAAGTTCGGGGCCATCCGCAGTCTGATAGGTCCTCCTTTGCCTGGTGTGCCTTGTCGGAAAATGGATGTCGGGCCGTCTCCTGTGCCAGCAGGAGGCGGCCTTTTTATGTGTTACGTCTTGTCCTTATTGCGCGGTGCCTCGCAGGCGGGGCAGAACTGAGGACACTGGCCGCAGTGTCCCTGCGCGGGCCAGCGGGAGCTGGGGGACTTGTCTGATGCGCGGGAACACCAGGCGCAGCGGGTCTCGCCGGACTGGTAGACCAGAATGTTCTGGTACATCTGGTCAATGGGGCAGCTGAGTTGGCGGGACAGAAGGCACAGAACGCCGCTCTGTCCGTAGGGGCAGCCGTTGTCACAGTAGCGTTTTTTCATTTTCTGGTCTCCTTTCTGAGATATTCTCCGTTCTGCAACAAATGTTGCACTGAGTTTTGGCGGAAATTACCCCTTGAAATAGTAGAACGGGCGTTCTATAGTATGTGTAAGGAATTTCACCGGGTCCGTGCGGAGAAGGGAGTTATTGATGCGGGAAAAGATCATCAGGCTTTTGGACGAGCTGGATGAGCGAAAGCTGAAGCTGGTATACAGATTTATAAAAGCCCTGATCGGGTGAGGAA
>CAKUPH010000142.1 GCA_934675115.1 uncultured Oscillospiraceae bacterium
CCGGGGCCGGAGGTGGCAAAGCACACGCCCACCTTTCCGGTGGAGCGGGCGTAGCCGTCAGCGGCGTGGGAAGCGCCCTGCTCGTGGCTGGTCAGGATGTGGCGGATTTTCTTGTTGTAGCCGTGCAGCTCAAATTCGTCGTAGATGTTCAGGATCGTGCCGCCGGGGTAGCCGAAGATCACCTCGACCCCCTGCTCCATCAGGCACTCCATCACGATCTGGGAACCTTTCATCAACATTGAGAGTTCTCCCTCCTTTGGAATCATGCCGGCCGGACCCCGCCGCCGGGGCCGCCGGAAAAGACAAAAAAGCATGGTCTCGTCCGTCATAGGACGAAGCCATGCTCCGTGGTACCACCTACGTTTGCGCCGCTGGGCGCACACTCATTGCCCGGTAACGGGGGGACCGTTCCGGCCTACTGGGGAGCGCCGCGCGCCCGTTTCAGCCGGACTGCTCTCGGGTGATGTTCGCCGCTCCCTGCTCACGAAGGCTCGCACCGGCCGCCTTCTCTCTGGGCTTGCGCAAGGGGGTTACTTGCCCGGTCACTGCATTTGCTTTAGATGATTAAAGTCAATGATAAAGGGTAAAAACCCGTTTGTCAACGTGATTTGCGGGCCTTCGCGAAAATTCGTGGAGAATGTAAAGTTTGCGGGGTGAAAACCCGGTTTTAATATGAAAAAAACAGAGACGGGCGGAAAAAATTCCCGCCCGTCTCTGTTTCGCGGCGCGTTTTACTTGCAGCCGCAGTTGGTGCCGTGGTCGCCCAGCTTGAAAGAGGCGCACTCGGTGTTCTCGCAGTTGCTGACGCTGCTCTGGCAGCAGCCCACCTGGATCTCGTTGAGGGTGCAGTGGGCGTCCTTGTGATGGGCGCAGCTGTTGACGGAGCACTTGATGCTGGGGTTGGTCTGGTCAAACATAATCATTTCCTCCTCGTGTATCGTGATCGGACACAGAGGCAGTATGGCCGAATGTAAGGAGGATTATTCTTCCAGTTTTTGATTTTCAGCCTTGGATGCGGCGTCGCCCGGTTGAGTGCTTTCCGCCGGGGGCGCATCCATGACCTGCGGAATGAACCGGGCGGCGAAGCGGCCCTTGCCGCGGCTTTTGACGTAGAAATAGCCGATGACGGAGAACACCACCGCACCGATGAAGTTGACGAACAGATCCTCCATGGTGTCGATGATGCCCACATCCAGATAGCCGCCCAGACCCAGCGCCACCTGAGAGCCGTCCTCCAGCACCAGAATGGTGTCCTTGATGCCGCGGATGACCACGGCGGTGGTGCCATGGTTGGGGTCGAGATTGACGGAGGAGATGGTGTTGATGACGGTGTCCTTCTGCATATCGAAGAGGACGAGGTGATCCATGGAGAACTCAAAGAATTCCCACAGCACGCCGATGGTCATGGAGAAGCAGAAGGCCATGACGGCCATGTAGAAGGGGGACAGGGTCATGGATACCTTGTCGCTGCGGTTGAGGATGTCCACCAGCGCGAAGCCGATGGCGGCGCAGAGGAAGCCGTTGAGGGTGTGGAGCACCGTGTCCCAGTAGGGAAACTGGACGTAGAAGGACTGAATCTCGCCCAGAATCTCCGCCGCGTAGATGAACAGCAGGATCACGATTTCCAGCGTGTCGGGCAGGTCGATGTGGAGCCGCCGCTCGAAGGCGGAGGGCAGCATGAACAGCACCAGCGTCAGCACGCACAGCAGGACGTTTTCAAAGTTCCGATTGAAGATCTGGGCGATGAGCATGCCGACCACGGACAGCCGCAGGACAAAGTAGACAGTGTACACCAGCTTTTTGTTTTCCACGTGCCGCCATTCCGTGCCCTTGTGTGTTTTTGCTTTCTTTGCCATACAGGCCCTCCTCGTGATAAATAATTGGAAACCTCCGCCGGCCGCCGCATAGGATGGTCGTGGAGGTGAGTGGATTGGATCTGAAAAACAACCAGATCACGCTGGGGGAGCTGTGGGACGATCCCCGCAGCCGGGGCGTGTTCCAGAAAAAGGTGCCTATGCTGGCCAGACACCCGGTGCGGGGCGCGGCCAGAACGGTGACGCTGGAGCAGCTGACGGACTTCATGGCCAGCTGGGTGCCCGGCCCGGTGATCAGCGGCGTCATGCGGGACTTAAAGCAGATCTGAGCCGCATTCGCCGGGAGTCCGGCGAGGGACTTTGAGCGTCCTCTGCGGACGCTCCGCTGACGGGGGTTTGCCCCCGGGCGGCCTACTTCATATCCCCCGTCCCCCCGGGAGGGCGGAGGGGGCCTCCGGGGGTACTGGTTCCCCCGGAAGGCGCGCCGCGTCAGCGGTCTCGGCATTTCCACAGAAATGCCCGCGCCTAACGCTCCGCTGGGGTAACTTTCTGTGCGCACAGAAAGTCACCAAAGAAGCGCACAGGGGATAATCCCCTGTGTACCCCATAAGGG
>CAKUPH010000143.1 GCA_934675115.1 uncultured Oscillospiraceae bacterium
CCCGGAAGGACTCCGCCGTCTCCTCCACGGCGTCGCTGACGGCGAAGTCCTCCATGTTCAGCGGGGAATCCTCCTCGTCCATCCGGGACAGCGTCACCAGCGAGTTCACAAGCTCTGTGAGCTTTTCCGTCTGGGCCTGTGCCTTGTCGATCCACTTCTGCTTCCCCGTCTCCATCTCCAGCACCCGGAGACTGGTGGCGATGACGGTGATGGGGGTCTTTAATTCGTGGCTGGCGTCAGTGATGAACTGCTTCTGCTGACGGGCGCTGCGTACCACCGGGTCGATGGCCCGGCGGGACAGCAGCACCACCAGCAGGAACACCAGCAGGATGCACACCGCGTCCGCCGCCAGCGACCAGAGCAGCACCAGACGTACCGCGCGAAGCTCCTGATAGCAGTCGAGATAAATAGCCATGTTATGGTCGTCCCCGGTGTGGGCCACGTACAGGCGGTAGCTGCCGTAATAGCTGTACCCCTCCCCCCGGGCGATGGCGGCAGCGAGGTATTCCTGCGTATCGTCGTCAGTGACGGAGGCAATGCTGGCAAGATTCGCCTGCGTCAGCTCGCCGCTGTCGGTGTAGCGCAGGACGAAAAACCGGGTGGAAAAGGGCGTTTCCGCCGTAAACGGCCCGTCCCGCCGGGTGAATTTGTCGTCCGGCGGGTCCTGCGGAGCCTGGACGCTGTCCGTGCCGTCAGGCGGCGCGGGGATGTCGCCGGAATCGTCCGGCAGAGCTGGCACAGTTGCGTCCTCCGGCGGGGAGACCCGCCCGTTGGGGATGGTTCCCTCGTTTTCGTAGATGAGGGTCAGAGTCTCCTTCATGTCGGAGTCGGTGGAGATGTAGTTTGCCGCGTTCAGGATGACGGTCAGCAGCAGCATCACCGCCGTCACCGACAGCATGGCGATGAGAATAAAGCGGTTCCGCAGGCGTTTGATCATACGTCCTCCTCCAGCGCGTAGCCAAGTCCCCGGTTGGCCCGGAGGGACACCCTGGAGCCGATGGACCGCAGCTTTTTCCGCAGGTTGGAGATGTTCACCCACACCACGTTGATCTCGGCTTCGTTGTCCCAACCCCAGACCTTTTCCATGATCCGCTCGGCGGAAAACACCTGCCGGGGGGCACGCATGAACAGCTCCATGATCTGGAACTCCCGGCCGCTGAGCCGAAGGCTCTTTCCGCCGCAGTCCAGCACCCCGCTGCCCGGGTCCAGCGTCAGGTCGCCGTAGGCCAGCACCGTGGGCTGATAGGCTTCGCTTCGGCGGAGGATGGCCCGCACCCGGCTCAGAAGCTCGTCAGGGTCAAAGGGCTTGGGCAGGTAGTCGTCCGCCCCGGCGTTGAAGCCGGTGATGCGGTCGCTCTTCTGCCCCTTGGCCGTGAGCATCATAATGGGCGTTTTCACGCCCTCTGCCCGGAGCCGCTCCAGCACCTGAATGCCGTCCATTTTCGGCATCATCACGTCCAAAATTACCGCGTCGTACTCTCCTGTGACGGCGTATTCGTATGCGTCAAGGCCGTTGTGGACGGCGTCCACGGTAAAGTGGTTCTTTTCAAAAAAGACAGTCAGCGCTTCCGCCAGATCCAGCTCGTCCTCCGCGATCAGCAGCTTCATTTTTCATCACTCCAGCAGCATTCATGCGTTTGAGTACAGTATAGGAAATCATCCCGGAAAAATCAACACCTGTCACAACGCGTCGTGGGTCTGTTCTCGTCCGCAGACGATGTTCAGGTTGCCGTTGCGGCAGCGCAGTGCATCGATGAATTCCTTGGGGATGCTGTCCTGCGGCAGTATGATGCGGTACTCCAACTCATACATGGTACCCATGTTGCTGGTTTTGACACGGACAAGGGTATGGGTGCGGGTGTACTTGGCGAAAAGGTCGTCGAACAGGCCCTCATAATCGAGATTTTCCGGAATCGTGATCTTCAGGGCCCGCTCCGCCGGGGCGGGCTGGCCGAAGCGCACCGCCGTCAGGAGCAGCAGCACGGCGGAGATGATGACGAAGGCCAGCACCGCAAGGCCCACAAAACCCATGCCTGCAGCAAGGCCGATGGCCATGGCCAGAAACAGCACACCGATCTCCCGGGCAGTTCCGGGGGCGGAGCGGAACCGCACCAGCCCGAAGGCTCCCGCCACGGCCACGCCCGCGCCAAGGTTGCCGTTGACCAGCATGATGACGATCTGCACCACGGCGGGCAGGATGGCCAGCGTCACGGCAAAACTCTGGGTGGAACGGGATCGGAACATCCC
>CAKUPH010000144.1 GCA_934675115.1 uncultured Oscillospiraceae bacterium
GCCTCTTCCGCAGCGGCCAAGTACACCCCGGGTACTTACACCGCAACCGCCAAGGGCATGGGCGACATCACCATGACCGCAACTTTCAGCGAGACGGCCATCACCGACATCCAGCTGGACCTGTCCAACGAGACCGAATCCATCGGTCAGGCGGCGAAGGAGGAGCTCATCCAGCAGCTGATGGAAGCCCAGAACAGCACCATCGACGGCGTGTCCGGTGCCACTGTCACCGGCGATGCTGTGAAGCAGTGCATGAACGACTGCATCACCCAGGCTATGGGCGGCACCGCTGTCTCTGCGGAAGCTTCTGCTGAGCAGGCATCCAGCTGGCGCACCGCGCCCGAAGCCATCCCGGACAGCGAGATCACCAAGACCTACGATGTGGACGTTGCCATCATCGGTATGGGCTATGCCGGCCTGAGCTGCTACCGTGAGCTGGCCGAAGAGGGCAAGAACGTTCTGGTGCTGGAAGCCATGCCCCGCGAGAGCTGGTGGACGGTCGGCCACGATATCGGCCACATCAACTCGGATTATCTGCTGAGCCACGGTGTGCCCAAGGTGGACGAAGTGGAGTTTTTGAACAACTGGATGATGCAGGCCCACGGCAAGGCAAACCCCGCACTGGTGATGAAGTTTGCCAAGAACAGCGGCAGCACTGTGGACTGGTGGCTGGACAAGATCAACCCGGACACGCTGGCCAAGACCCGCATCCATTTCTGGCCGGATAACGAGTACACCGTGCACCAGCTGAACAACGGCATGCACTACTACACCGGCACGCTGGAATGGTGGGAGAACTCCTGGGAGAACCCCGCCAGCGGCGAGAAGAACAACAACACCGCCGGTCAGCTGGAGCTGAAGGACCTGAGCTGGGATAACTACAATTATGTGGAGGAGAACTTCTCTGACAATGCCACCGCTCTGTTTGGCACCAAGGGTGTGCAGCTGGTAATGGATGGCGCAAAGGTCACCGGCGTGATCGCACAGGACAGCGACGGCAATTACCTCAAGATCAACGCTAAGAACGGCGTTGTGCTGGCAGGCGGCGGCTTTGGCGGCAACAAGGAAATGATGGACGATCTGCTGCCGAACATCAAGCGTCTGTTCACCAAGGATGAGGACTTCTTTGCTCCCTATGGCCGCGACGGCTCCACCATCCAGATGGGTGTGTGGGCAGGTGGCCGTCTGGAGGGCGACATCTCCACCATGAACTTCGACTCTATGACCACGCCCGACTATCTGCCCGGCCCCCTGTGGGTGGATGAGAATGGCCAGCGCTTCCAGAACGAAGCCTTTGCCGGCCCGGAGATCAACGGCTTCTTCATGGCACGTGCAAAGCGCGGCAACATTACCTCCATCTACGACAGCACCTATAACACCCAGATTCTGCGCGGCTTCCCCGGACATCAGGCATTTAATTATTCTGACCCGGATACCGTGGACGCTATGCTGGCCAAGTTCGAGGCCGCCAAGGCCGTCAGCCCCAACGCCACCGAGGACGGTTTCTACTGCGCCGATACGCTGGACGAGCTGGCCGATGCACTGGGCTTTGATGCCGACCAGAAGGCGGCTTTCCTGGCGACGGTGGAAGAATACAATACCGTCTGCCACAGCGGTGTGGATACCGACTTCGGCAAGGACCCCCGCTTCCTGAACGCGGTGGAGCAGGGCCCCTTCTACGCACACCTCACCACCCCGAGTCTGGGCTTTGCACTGGTGACCACCGGCGGCTTTGTGACCACCAATGACCAGCAGGTGCTGAACGAGGATTATCAGCCCATCGAGGGCCTGTACGCTTCCGGCAACACCTGCGGTATGCGCTTCGGCCCCGAGTATATCACCCCGATCCCCGGTGCGAGCATTGGTATGTGCCTGACGCTGGGCCGTGAGCTGGGCAAGTATCTGGCCGCAAAGTAAGCCACGCTTGAACGAACACCTTACTTATATATAATATAGAAAATCAGCTGTTTCCCGAAACGGAGACAGCTGATTTTTAGCATAAAAGCGCCCCCGGAACGGTTTTCGTTCCGGGGGCGCTTTGTGGTATCAGGAATTGATTTCAGGGTTTACAGAGCAGCCAGCGTTTTGGCGACGTTGTAGCCGAAGGTGACGCAGCGGCTGTGGCTCAGGCAGTTCTCGTTGTGGGGATAGGTGCCGGAGAACATGCTGCCGGACACGTTGCCAATAGCGTACAGGCCCTCAATGGGCTGTGCCTCGGTGTTCAGCACCTCGCTCTTGGCAGT
>CAKUPH010000145.1 GCA_934675115.1 uncultured Oscillospiraceae bacterium
CCCGCGGCTTCCCGGACGGCGCGCATCAGCTCAAGGCCGAAACGGCAGCGGTTCTCAAGACTTCCCCCGTACTCATCCGTCCGATGGTTCGTCAGGGGCGAGCGGAACTGGTCCAGTATTTTGGCGCCATGACCGCCGTGAATGATGACGCCATCCACCCCGCCGGCACGAAGATTCTTTGTGCACAGGACAAAGTCGCCGATCACGCGGTCGATCATTTCCTTGTCCATTTCCCGCACCTCGGCTCCACAGTCGAAGCTCATGGGGCTGGGGCCGTAAGAAATACTGGGAATGTTCAGGAAGTTGGTATAATCGCCGCCGTTGAACCCGAGCTGGACGAACGCCAGACAGTCGTACCGCTGAATGGTGTGAACGTAATTTTTCAGCGAATTCATCATTTCCATGGGAGGCGCATAGAATTTGGGCCGTCCGCCGCCGCCGTTGTAACCGGCGTCGTCGCTGACCATGCAGTCGCCGGTCGTGATGCGGGCGGCGCCGCCGCGCGCAAGGGCTCCGTAATAATCCACATTTTCTTGGCTCATGGCCGCCGTAAGGTTTTCCTGATTATATCCGAGCGGTCCGCCGAGAATACGGTTTTTGAACGTCCTTTTCCCCACCTTGAAAGGACTGAGAAGATGACTGTATTGATTTGACATGATCCATATTCCTTTACAATATTTTAGTCGCTGTTTTTCAGCGCAGTCCGGCATATGCCGGTCCTCACGAAGGGTCCGTTCCCATTTGGCCCGCGGCCATTCGGCCGGCTTCCCGGCCAAGCGTGATCGCCATTCCGATGCTCACGCCGGAGATCGGCGTTGAATACTGGCTCCCGAAACGCCGCCCGCAGCAATTTCCCGTCGCGTACAGACCTTCGACCGGCTTCCAGTCTTCGCCCAGCACCCGCTGACGATCATCCGTCAGAAGTCCGCCCACTGTCACCATGACAAGTCCGAGCATATCCGTCTTGATCCTCTGAAGGAACAGCATACCGGTCAGCGGATCCAGCGTTTTGGGATCCCGCCCGAACTCGGTGTCCGCTCCGGCCGACGCCATTTCGTTATAACGGCGGATGCTCCGGCAAAGGGTCCCGGCCGTTTCCTCCTCAAGGCCGGCGTTGCGCACCAGCTCCTCCGGAGTCGTCCCGTAAAAGGCCGTCTGCCTGCCGAGCGGCATTTTCAGCTTTGCCGTGTACGGCTGTTCTCCCCCGGAATAGGCGTAGCGCGTCAGCGCACGCAGATTTTCCGCAAGCCCTTCGATGTTCTCGTCAAAGCCGCCATGGGCCGGGACTGCCCAGCGCAGTTCGTTTTCCAGCGCGTGCTCGTCAAAAACCGCCAGTATTTCACGGCTGCCGTTCTGATTGCCGGAAAATCCGGCAAGCTCGGTGCCCCCAAATATCTCGTTGCAGAAGCGGCGCCCCCGCTCGTCGAACCAGACAGAGGCGAAATTGCACATTCCCATCGGGACGAGTCCGTTTCCGCCCATGGTCGGGATCGGCCGGCTCTCCAGACGACCGCCGGCCCACACGCCTATACGGATCCCGTCTCCCTTACGTCCCATGCTCCGCAGCTTCGCGCCGGAGGAAAGAACATCCGCGACGTCCGGACACAGGTCGCGCAGCATATCGCTGTTTCCGCCGAAATCACCGGCGGCCAGTATCACAGCCCGATCCGCCCGGAAACGGTAAAGCCGCTCCTCCCGGTCCGCCGCCACGATCCCAATCACCCGATCTCCCTCCATGACCGGCTGAACGGCCCGCATTCCAAAAAACAGTCCGGCCCCGGCGGCCCGCGCTTTTTCCAGATTCGCCTTCGCGCAGGCGGGCAGCGTGGGCGCGCCCTGCCATCCCATGGGGTCCGGGAATTCCGCCGTTCCATACCAGAACCGATATCTGTTAATGCTGTTGGCCCCCTCCGGGATCGCCGCCTTGAACTTATCGGCTCCCTCGGGCCAGAAGGCAACATGGACATCCTTCAGGCCTTCGAGGTCATACATATCCGTATACCAGTCGAACGCCTCGCCGCTTTTATCGCAGAATTGACGGACAAGCCCGGGATTCGCCCGGTTCCCCGCCCGGTGCATCCACTCGTCAAACAGGTCGCCCGGCTCCACCCTTGGTACGCCGCGGCTCCGGAGAAAACGTGAATTGATATGTCCGACATCGCGGCCAAAG
>CAKUPH010000146.1 GCA_934675115.1 uncultured Oscillospiraceae bacterium
CCCACGGGCACCAGAATGTGCTCCCCGGCGATCTCCCGCATGATCAAATCCTTTGAAACTTTCATATGTGCCTCCGAAACAGTTTGGTCAGCGCACCGTAGATCCTCATCGCCGCCGGGCGGAGGGGGATGACGCGCACCCAGATTTTTTCGAAAAACTCCCACCAGAAACAGCCGGGAGCCTGTATTTTTCCCTTCCGGCGGACCTTGCGCACCACGGCGAAGACCTGCTCCCGCCGGATACCGTGCTCCAGCACGGTCTGGGCGTCGCCCGCCATGCAGTACGTTCCGTCCTCCACGCGGCAGACGCGGTGCAGGACGTAGGCTCCGCTGTCACGTTGATAAAGAGCCATGTCGCCGGTTTTCAGGGGCCGGTCCACATGGGACAGATACACCGTGTCCCGTCCGGGGGCCAGAAAGGGCAGCATGCTGCCGCCGGTGACGCCCAGCGGGAGCAAATCCGCGGTGCTGAGCAGCTTCCGGTAGCTCTCCATGAGCTGGGTGGTGTCCACGGTTTTGGTCCGCTCCTCCATCACTCCGCCTCCCGGGGTTCAGCCCGCACCGTGCCGTCATGAACGGCGTACTGCCGGGTGCAGAACTTCATGGTGCCCGGCCGGTGGGTGACGAAAATGCAGGTGTGGACAAGGCCGCTGTCCATGAGATTGCGGAGCATCCGCTCCTCGGTGGCCTCGTCCAGCGCGGAGGTGGCTTCATCCAGCAGCAGGATGGGCGCGCCCCGGAGCAGCGCCCGGGCCACGGCCAGCCGCTGGGCCTGACCCTCGGACAGGCCCTTGCCCCGGCCGCCCACGGCGTATTGCAGTGCGCCGGGCAGCTCCTGCACGAAGTCCCATGCGCAGGCTGTCCGCAGCGCCCGTTCCAGCTCATCCGGGGCGGCGTCCGGCTTTGTGAGCCGCAGGTTGTCCTCGATGGTCCCGGCGAACATGCTGTTGCCCTGAGGTACATAGGCAAAGGCGGAGCGGGTGGCGGCGGAGAGGGGAAGCTCACTCTCCGTGGTGCGCAGCACCGCCCTGCCCGACCGGGGCCGCACCAGTCCCAGCAGGATGCGCAGGAGGGTGGTCTTTCCCTCGCCGGACGGCCCGGTGACGGCGATCAGCTCTCCCGGACCGGCGGTGAGATCCGCGCCGTGGAGCACCGTCTCGCCGGTGTGGTAGGCAAAATCCACCTGATGAAGCTCCAGCGCCAGCTCCGGCTCGTCCCGGAGGTCGGGGCCGTCCTGCTCCTCCTCCGGCAGCTGCACCACCGCCATGATGCGCCCCGCCGAGGTGGACAGGGACACCGCCGTAGGCACAAGGCTGATGAGGGAGGAAAAGGCGGAGCTGAGGGAAGCCGCCAGCTGGAGGAACATGGTCATGGTGCCGTAGGTGATGGCGCCGCTCCACAGCCGGTAAACGCCCCAGCCGAAGCAGCAGGCGGACACCGCCATGCCCACCAGCGACAGAAACGCCGACGTGCGCACGGAGAAGCGGTTGTATTGCAGATATTCCTCCCGGTAGCGGCCCTGAAGGTCGGTCATCATCCCGGAAAACAGGTCCGTGATGCCGAAGGCCTTTACGCTGGTGAGGTTGGACAGGGAATCCTCATAAAAGGACATGACCTCGCCGGACAGGTCCTTCATTCTGCGGTTATAGCCGCGCATCCGGCCCAGCAGCACCCGGGAGCTGACCGCCGACACCGGAACCCCCAGCAGGGCGATGACCGCCATGGTGGGGTCGTAGTACAGCATGATGGCCAGCGCGCCCACGAACTGCACGCCGCTGGAGATCAGGCTGGGGACAAAGCCGGTGACGCCGCCGGACACGGTGCTCACGTCGCCGGTGAGCCGCTGCATCAGGTCGCCGCTGCGGAAGGATTCCAGAGATTCCCAGTCGGTGGACAGGACCCGGCGGTAGACCTCCGCCTGGATCTCGTTCTGGACGCGGATGTTCAGCACCGCGCCCACCCGGCTGGCCACGCTCTTCATGGCAAGGCTGCCCAGCAGCATCCCGGCCATGGCGGTGGCCGCCCGGCCAATGACGCCGGCGCGGTACCCGGTGACGGCGTCGATGAGATACTTGGAGGCGACGCTGGTGCCGAGGCTCATGACGATGGCCAGCACGCCCAGCAGGATGTGGA
>CAKUPH010000147.1 GCA_934675115.1 uncultured Oscillospiraceae bacterium
CAGATCTCCTGCTACGGCAACGACTCCTACGGCGGCATGTCCGGCCGTGACATCATGGCTCTGGCCTGCGGCCTCTACGAGAGCTGCGACTTCGGCTACATGCATGACCGCGTGCAGCAGTGCGAGTATCTGGCTCAGGGCTTCTACAAGAACGGTGTCAAGGGCGTTGTTCTCCCCGCCGGCGGCCACGCCGTGTACATCAACATGGACGAGTTCTTTGACGGCAAGCGCGATCACACCACCTTCGCCGGCACTGGCTTCTCTCTGGAGCTGATCCGCCGCTACGGCATCCGCGTTTCCGAGCTGGGCGACTTCTCCATGGAGTACGACCTGAAGACTCCCGAGCAGCAGGCCGAGCTGGCCAACGTGGTCCGCTTCGCCATCGACCGCAGCCGTCTGACCCAGGAGCATCTGGACTACGTCATCGCCGCTGTGACCGAGCTGTACAAGGACCGCGAGTCCATCCCCAACATGCGCATCCTCTGGGGCCACAAGCTGCCCATGCGCCACTTCCACGCCTTCCTGGAGCCCTATCCCAACGAGGAGAAGTAAGCACAGAGGTTTTTGACAACTGAATTTGAGAGAGCGAGACACAGCATGTGACAGTTGAATCCAATTTAAATTTAATTTTTTGGAGGGAATTCACATGGCAGAAAAGCAGTCTACCACTCAGCGCGACGGTTTTACCAGCAAATGGGGCTTCATCTTGGCCTGCATTGGCTCCGCCGTCGGTATGGGCAACATCTGGCGCTTCCCCATCATGGTCTCCCTGTGGGGCGGCCTGACGTTCCTGATTCCCTACTTCATCTGCGTGCTGCTCGTGGGCGCCACCGGCGTCATCGGCGAGTTCGCCCTCGGCCGCGCCACCAACGCCGGCCCCATCGGCGCCTTCGGCAGATGCACCGAGCTGCGGGGCAACCGCAGACTGGGTGAGGGCATCGGCCTGATCCCCGTCCTCGGCTCCATGGCGCTGGCCATCGGCTACACCGTGGTCATGGGCTGGATCTTCAAGTACACCATCCTCGCCCTCTCCGGCCAGATGTTTGCCATGGGTCAGGATATGGGCACCATCGGCGGCCTGTTCGACGTGGTGGCCGTCAACAACGTGCCTTGGATCATCGTCGCCATCGCGGCCTCCTTCGCCATTATGGCCATGGGCGTCTCCAGCGGCATCGAGAAGGCCAACAAGGTCATGATGCCCATCCTGTTCTTCCTGTTCGTGGGTCTGGGCATCTACATCGCCACCCTGCCCGGTGCCAGCGCAGGCTACAAGTACATCTTCACGCTGAACCCCAAGGGGCTGCTGAACCCCATGGTGTGGATCTTCGCCTTTGGTCAGGCCTTCTTCTCCCTGTCTGTGGCGGGCAACGGCTCCGTGATCTACGGCTCCTACCTGCCCAAGAACGAGAACATCCCCGGCTCCGCCAGAAACGTGGCTCTGTTTGACACGCTGGCCGCTCTGCTGGCCGCCTTCGTCATCATCCCCGCCATGGCGGCGGGCGGCGCCCCTCTGGAGGAGGGCGGCCCCGGCCTGATGTTCGTGTGGCTGGTCAAGGTCCTCAACGGTATGCCCGGCGGCCGCGTTCTGGGCGTGATCTTCTTCATCTGCGTCCTCTTTGCCGGTCTCAGCTCCATCATCAACCTGTATGAGGCTCCCGTGGCCACCCTGCAGGACAACCTGAAGCTGAAGCGCGTCCCCGCCACCATCATCATTCTGGCCGTGGGCTGCGTGGTCGCCACCCTCATTCAGGCCATCACCTCCGATTGGATGGACGTCGTCTCCATCTACATCTGCCCCCTGGGCGCGCTGCTGGCCGCCGTCATGCTCTTCTGGGTCGCCGGCAAGGACTTTGCCCTTGACGAGGTCAACCGCGGCCGGGATAAGCCCATCGGCAGCTGGTTCTACCCCCTCGCCAAGTATGTGTACTGCATCCTGTGCGTTGTGGCGCTGGTCGCGGGCGCCATTCTGGGCGGCATCGGCTGATCCGACCACAGAGCGCTGACTCTCCCAAACAAGGAGCGGCTTCCGCCGAAAGGCGGAGGCCGCTCCTTTTCTCATGCCGGGCACTGCCTTCCGGTGTGGTCGATGGTGTAGCTGCCGGTGATGATGAGCCGCGAGACGGGCACAAGC
>CAKUPH010000148.1 GCA_934675115.1 uncultured Oscillospiraceae bacterium
GTATGAGCCAGCCATCGGACATCGCCAACGCAATTTTGTTCTTCGCCTCGGACGAAGCGCGCAATATCAACGGGCAGGCCCTTGTGATCGACAAGGGCAGCTGCATCTGAGGAGGGGCTGAACATGGAGCGAATGAAAGGTAAATATGCGCTGATCACCGGCGGAAACTCCGGGATCGGCGCCGCCACGGCCCGGCTCTTCGCGAAGGAGGGGGCCGCCGGGATCGCCATTCTGGATCTGGAGCGGGACCGTGAGCAGTTCCAGAGCCTTGCCCGGGAGCTGAGCGCTCAGGGGACGCGGGCCATGGCGATCCCCTGCGACGTGACGTCCTCGGAGCAGGTGAAGGCCGCGGTGGATCAGGTGGTTTCCGCCTTCGGGCGGATCGATGCGGCAGTCCACTGCGCGGGGGTGCTGGATTTCAACAGCAGCGTCCTGCGCACGTCGGATGAGCTGTGGGACAGGACCATTGCCATCAACCAGACGGGCGTGTTCTACTGCTGCCGCGAGGTGCTCCGGCAGATGGAGCGTCAGGGCGAGGGAGCCATCGTCAACGTCTCGTCCGTGGCGGGAATCTCCGGAAACTCCGGCGCGGCCTACTCTTCGTCGAAGCATGCGGTGGTCAGCCTGAGCAAGAACATCGCTATCCAGTACACCGGCACGGGGATTCGCTGCAACACGGTGTGCCCCGGCCCGACGACGACGGCCATGACAGAGGTCAAACCGGAGATGCTGGGCCCAGATGGGCTGCCCAACGACCCCCGGTTCGACACGGAGTTCACCCATATCTGCCAGCGCCATGTGGACACCAGCATCGGGTTTCTGGACGCGGAGGATCAGGCCAAGGCCATCCTGTTTTTCGTCAGTGACGACGCCAGAGCCATCACCGGCCAGTGGCTGCTGGTGGACAAGGGCTTCTACTGATACCGGGACCTGAGAATAAAAGCAAAACACCGTTGGAGCAAAGCTCCAACGGTGTTTTTTTCAGTTTATTACGGATGGTCAGTCAGCCGGGGTGAGGTGGGCCGCCGCCTCCGCGGCCGCGGCCCGACCGGAGTAGATGGTAAAGCTCATCTCGCTGCCGAAAAAGGCGTACAGGTCGTTGAACCAGCCGGAGCACATGACGCCCGCCGCGTACAGGCCGGGGATGGCGGCGCCGTCACGGTCAACTACGTGCTGGTGGTTGTCGACCTTCAGGCCGCCAAGGCAGGTGTCAATGCCGGACTCCCCGCGAATCACGTAATAGGGGGCCTGCTCCACCGGGAACAGGAATTCCCTGCGCTTGAGGAAATCGTCGTCGTACCCATTGTGGCAGAAGGTATTGTAGCCCTCGACGGTGGAGCGCAGCGTACCGGCGCCGCAGCCAATGAACTCACTGACCTCCTCCAGTGTCTGGCATACCTTCATGTGGCCGCGGTCGGCCTCGTACTGGATGTGCTCGTCGATCCGCTCCCGCCATGTGTCGGGGGATTTCCCCTTGTCGATGGGATGGATGCCGAACATGGTGGGCGGCTGATCGAGCATACAGCCCGTGTCGATGCGGGGCGGGAGGTATTCCGTCCCCTGCTTGACGGCGTCGATGTAGCGCTGGTCCATGAGGATGTAGCACACCTTGCCGGGCTGGGTGTCCATATTGGCACACTGCATCCAGCCAAATTCCTCAAAGGGGAGACCCTCATTCACAAAGCGCTCGCCCAGCTTGTTGACCTTGATGGGATGGGGCCGGCGCATGAGCATGCCGACGGTCTCGCTGGCCTGAGGGTAGTGATTATGGGGGCCGATGAACAGCGTGCCGACGCCTCCGGCCACGCCGCCGACCTCTTCCGCCATGATCAGACCGTCGCCGGTATTGTGGGGGACCTGCGCCATGATGCGGAGGTTGTCATACTCGCTGCCCTTGTAGAAGCGCCGGACCAGCTCCTGATTGCTGGAGATGGAGCCGGTTGCCAGAATGACGGCCTTTGCGTG
>CAKUPH010000149.1 GCA_934675115.1 uncultured Oscillospiraceae bacterium
ACGAGCGAAAAGGAACTCGCCGTCAGGCGAAACCTGACAGTTCTCTTCTTTCGCAAAGAAGAAAAAGCGGAGTTGGGGCCCCTGCCCCAACAATTCACTCTTCGGTATATCCGAAATTGTGAATTGCATTCACATTATCTCTCCAGTTTTCCTTCACCTTCACCCACGTCTCCAGATAGACCTTGGCGCCCATGAAGGCTTCCATATCCTCTCTGGCCTGAGTGGAGATCTTCTTGAGCATGGAGCCCTTCTTGCCGATGATGATGCCCTTGTGGGACTCCTTCTCGCAGTAGATGGTCACGTGGCAGTCGATAATGTCGTCGTCCCGCTGGGAGAACTTCGTCACCTCCACGGCGGTGCCGTGAGGGATCTCCTTGTCCAGATTGCGCAGCAGCTTCTCCCGGACGATCTCCGCCATGATCTGGCGCTCCGGCTGGTCGGTGACCACGTCGTCGGGGAAGAGCTGCGGCCCCTCGGGTATCCAGCCGGACAGCACGCCCAGCAGCTCGTCCACCCCTTCGCCGGTCATGGCGGAGATGGGTACCACCGCCGTCCAGTCGAAGGCCGCGGCGTACACGGCGATGACGGACAGCAGCTTTTCCTTCTCCACCGTGTCGATCTTGTTGATGACCAGCGCCGCCGGGACATTCAGCGTTTTGATGCGGGCAATAAGCTCTTCTTCGGCAGGGCCGATGTGGTCGATAGGCTCCACCAGCAGCATGACGCCGTCCACATCAGCCACCGACTGTCGCACCACCTTCACCATATAGTCGCCCAGCCGGGTACGGGCCTTGTGCAGACCCGGGGTGTCCACGAACACGAACTGGGTGTCCCCCCGGTTCAGGACGGCGCAGATGCGGTTGCGGGTGGTCTGAGGCTTGGAGGAGACGATGGCGATCTTCTCCCCCACCAGCGTGTTGGTCAGGGTGGACTTGCCTACATTGGGCCGCCCTACGATGCTGATAATTCCGGACTTTTTGATATTCATAGACATTTTCCTCGTTTCAAAGTATTTCCCGCCGCGGCCCAATGGGGCCCCGCAAAGCGGGGTGCGGCTATGCCGCGTCCAAGCATTTTTTCGCAGAAAAAATCTTGCCGCAGGGCGAATTCACTTCGCCCGAGGATTTAAATTTTTTCGGGGTCCCCCGCAAAATGAGACACATTTTGCGGGGAATCGCCCGACGATGCTGATAATTCCGGATTTTTTGATCTCAGGCATAAGATGATCCTCAACTTTCTTTTGTAATGTTCAAAACGGCATTGAGCTTTTGCCGGTTTTGTCGGATGTATGGCGCTTCAGCTCTCCCGGGTGATGCCGAGGCTGGCGAGGATAGCCTCCTCCCGCGCCCGCATCTGGGCCTTCTGGGGGCCTTCGTCCAGATGGTCGTAGCCCAGCAGGTGGAGCACGGAGTGCACCACCAGATAGGCCAGCTCCCGCCGGTTGGAGTGGCCGTACTCCTTCGCCTGTGCGGCCACGTGCTCCATGGAGATCACCATATCCCCCAGCGGGATCAGTCCGGAGCCGGGGTCCGCGTCCTCCGGGCCGGGGAGCTCGCCGGGGGTCAGCTCGAACTCCGGAAAGCTGAGCACATCGGTGGCCCGGTCCACCTGACGCATGTCCAGATTGATCTGA
>CAKUPH010000150.1 GCA_934675115.1 uncultured Oscillospiraceae bacterium
TGCCCGGGGCGGCAAAAAGAAAGAAAAGCCCCCGGTTTCTGCCGAGGAGACGGAGGAGCCGCCGGTGCTTCCGGAGCCGGAGATGCCGGGGGATGCCGGCAGTGGGGCAGAGCTGGAGGCGCTGCAGTCTGCAGCGGCGGCGATGAATGAGCCGGAGCCGTCGGCACCTGCGCCGGAGACGGCGGAAACCTCCGAGGAGTCGGAGGATACCGCTCTGTTCGAGGAGCCTAAGGAGCCGGAGGAGACGGGCACTGCGTATCGTTTCCCGCCGCTGTCTTTGCTGGAGGATGTAAAGGTGACGGCGGAGGGGACCTCCGATACGGAGCTGCGGGCGAGGGGACAGCTGCTGGTGAGTACCCTCAAGGATTTCGGCATCAGCACCCGCTTGAGCGACATCACCAGCGGCCCGGCGGTGACCCGGTATGAGCTGGAGCCCAGCGCCGGGGTGAAGATCAGCCGGATCACCGGGCTGGCGGACGATATTGCGCTGCGGCTGGCGACCACCGGCGTGCGCATTGAGGCGCCGATCCCCAATAAGGCGGCGGTGGGCATTGAGGTGCCGAATAAGGCACGCCGTGTGGTGGGCTTGCGCAGTCTGCTGGATACACCGGAGTTCCGGGGCGCCAAGGGGAAGCTGTCGGTGGCGCTGGGGCAGGATATCGAGGGGCATATCGTGCTGGCGGATCTGGCGAAGATGCCCCATCTGCTGATCGCCGGTACCACCGGCTCCGGTAAGTCTGTGTGTACTAACTCCATGATCCAGTCGGTGCTGTTCCGTGCGACGCCCGATGAGGTGAAAATGATCCTCATCGACCCCAAAAAGGTGGAGTTTGATATTTATAACGGCATTCCGCACCTGCTGGTGCCGGTGGTGACGGACGCGCAAAAGGCCGCCGCCGCCCTCAACTGGGCCGTCAAGACCATGGAGGAGCGGTTTGACATCATCGAGCAGGCCGGCGTGCGGGACATCAAGGGCTACAACGCCACCCTGAAGGACCATCCGGAGCGGACGTACATGGAGCAGATTGTCATCATCATCGACGAGCTGAACGACCTGATGATTCAGGCCCGGGACACGGTGGAAAGCTCCATCTGCCGCATTGCGCAGAAGGCCCGTGCCGCCGGCATCCACCTGATTATCGGTACCCAGCGTCCTTCCGTGGACGTCATCACCGGCGTCATCAAGGCCAACATCCCCTCCCGGGTGGCCTTCCATGTTTCCCAGCAGGTGGACTCCCGTACCATTCTGGACACCGTTGGGGCGGAAAAGCTGCTGAACAACGGCGATATGCTGTTCTTCTGCGTGGGCTTCCCCCGTCCCAAGCGGGTGCAGGGCGCTTTCATCTCGGATGAAGAGGTGGCAGGCGTGGTCAACTTCCTGAAGAGCCAGGGCGGAGAATCCTATGACCGCGAGGTCATCGCCCAGATCGAGCGGGAGGCCGAGCGTGCCGCCGCCAACCAGAAGAAGGGCAGCGTCGCCGACGAAGGCGGCGACGAGGACGAGGACGATCCCCGCTTCTTCGAGGCGGTGGAGGTGGCCATCGAGGCGGGGAAAATCTCCACCTCCTACCTCCAGCGCAAGATGGGCATCGGCTACGGCAAAGCCGCCAAATACATCGACCGGATGCAGGA
>CAKUPH010000151.1 GCA_934675115.1 uncultured Oscillospiraceae bacterium
GTGGCGGTGATCTGGCTCTGGGTCACTTCCCCGCTGCCCGCAGTGAAGCTCAGGCCCGCGATGGTGCCGATGGCCTCCTGCTCCAGGGTGAAGCGGATGTCGCTGTCCTTAAACTTGACCTCGTTCAGGCCGTAGGTCGCAGTCAGCTCCAGGCTCACGGTCTTGCCGAAGGGCACGGTGATCGCCTCGCTGGCGAAGGCCAGCTTCTCCGGAAGCACGGCGTGGACCGTCACGGAGCCCACCGCCGCGCCGTTATACTGGGCGGTCAGGGTCACATCCCCGGCGGCCCCGGCCGTCAGCACGCCGTTTTCATAGGTGCCGTTGTCCACGGTATAGGTCAGCTCCCCGGGGATCTCGGCGGCGGTGCCCGCAGGGGACACGCCGGCCACGGCGATCCGGGTGGAGGTGCCGGGGGTCATGTACTCGTCCTCGGCGGTCATGGTCACATGGTCAAACACGTTGGAGGGAGCCGCCGTGGAGGCAATGATCAGACCGGAGGAGATGGAGCGCTCGGAGCCGTCGGAGGGGCGGTTGATGACGCTCACCTGGTCCGCGCCCTCGGGCCGGGCCGCATAGGTGGTGGAGCCGCCGCCGTCCAGGTTGATGGCCGCCACGCAGCCGGCCTCCAGCATGATCTGGGCCAGCTCGTGCATGGTGCCGCCGCAGGAGAAGGGCTCCTGCCGGCCGTCCAGGACCATCATGACCACCTTGCCCTCTGCGGTGATGCCCACGCAGGTGCGGGAGTGGCGGGTGGTGGCGTAGTCGCCGCCGTAATTGCTGGAGACGTCCACGCCGTCCCGGACCAGCCACTGGTTGCCGGCGGCCGCCTGCCAGATGGTGCTGTTGCCGTCGGCGTCCACATACTTGCTCAGGTTCGTGCGGTAGTCGATGACCGCCGTCTTGCCGTCCTTCAGGATGGCGAAGAAGTTGTCGTAATTCGCCGTGCCGAAGCTCACGCCGTCAATGAAGGTGACGCCCATGGGCTGGCCGGTGGTCATGTTGTAGAAGGAGGCGTTCACGCCCGCCACTACATTATAATATTCGCTGATGAACAGCGGATCGTCCGGATTGGTATACTTCTGGTTGGCATAGGCGATCTGATTGCTCAGCTTCTCCATGCCCATGACTTGATTCTCATGCTGCTTGAGATAAGAGGTCTGGACGACCACGTCGTCCCGGGTAATGTCCGCAGTGGCTACATAGTACACCATCTGCTTGCCGTCCTTGGCGTAAGCGTAGTTGATGTACTGCTCCACGCCGGGGGCCAGGGTGGATTCCGTGTGCCGGAACACATCGTGGGTCTCAGAGGTATAGCTGCTTTGCACTCCGTCCCCATTGGACTGGGCCGCCAGGGCCGCACCGGGGAAGAAGCCGAGCACCATGGCTACGCAGAGCAGCATTGCCAGGACTTGCTTTGCTGAGGCGAATTTCATAAATCCCGCTCCTTTTCTTGTATTGATTTTCTTTCTTCTGCGGGGGACCATCCCCTTGGGTCCCGGCTCACCTCCCCGTTTGATTCAGCGGCCCGTGCCGCCTTATTTTCCTTTGCCCGGCGCCGCCTGCCCATAGGGCACGCA
>CAKUPH010000152.1 GCA_934675115.1 uncultured Oscillospiraceae bacterium
GGGTGCGATCTTTTCGTCGGAAAAGGCTTTGCCTTTTTCGACGGGCTGACCCGCAGGCTATGCCTGCGGGAACTTTTGTGTTTGTTCGGAATTTCTATCAGCCCTTGGCATACATGGCGACGATGTTCTTCAGGATCTCCACCACGCTGTCCATCTGCTCCACGCAGGCCAGCTCCAGCGGGCCGTGGAAGTTGCCCGCGCCGGTGCCCAGATTGGGGCAGGGCAGACCCATGTAGGACAGCCGTGCGCCGTCGGTGCCGCCGCGGATGGGCTCCACCACCGGCTCCACGCCCGCCATGCGGGCGGCCTCCTTGGCATTCTCCACCAGATGCATGCACCCGGCCAGCTGATCCTTCATGTTGTAGTAGCTGTCCCGGATGTCCACCACGATCTTCGCGGTGGGGCGGGCGGCCTGCACCTGCTTGCCGGCCTTGGCCATGAGGGCCTTTTTCTCCTCGAACTTTTCCCGGTCGTGATCCCGGATGATGTACTCCATCCGGGCGCTGGCAGTGGTGCCCTCCAGCACGTCCAGATGGAAGAAGCCCTCGTAGCCGGAGGTCCGGGCGGGGATCTGGTCGGGGGGCAGCAGGCTGTTGAGCTCCTGCGCGATGAGCAGGGCGTTCTCCATGGTGTCCTTGGCGGAGCCGGGGTGGACGGACACACCGGTGATGTCCACCCGGACCGCGGCGGCGTTGAAGTTCTCGTACTCGATGCCGCCGGCCTGAGCGCCGTCCACAGTGTAGGCGTACTTCGCGCCGAAGGCGGCCACGTCAAAGTGGTCGGGGCCCTCGCCGATCTCCTCGTCGGGGGTGAAGGCGATGCACAGGCGGCCGTGGGGCAGCTTTTCGGCGATGAGCTGCTCGCACATGGTCATGATGCCCGCGATGCCCGCCTTATCGTCGGCGCCCAGCAGGGTGGAGCCGTCGGCGGTGATGAGGGTCTTGCCCTTGAGGGAGGGCAGGTAGGGAAAGTTGGCCACCCGGATGACACGGCCCTCCTTGGGCAGGACGATGTCGCCGCCGTCGTAGTTCTCGTGGATGATGGGGTTCACGTTCTCGCCGGAGAAGGCGGGGGAGGTGTCCATGTGGGCGAGGAAGCCCAGCGCGGGGGCGTTCTCGCAGCCGGGGGTGGCGGGCAGCCATGCGGTGACGATGCAGTTTTCGTCTACGCTGGGGTTTTCAAGGCCCAGCTCCTTCAGCTCGTCCACCAGCAGATGGGCCAGATCCCACTGGCAGGGAGTGGACGGGGTCACGCCCGTGCCGTCGGCGGAGGTGGTGTGAATTTTGACGTACTTCAAGAGTCTTTCATAAGAGCGCATTGTGATTCTTCCTTTCAAAGAACAAAGTTCTTGGATTTTTTATTTTTTAATTTGCCGGAGGCAACCTCTTTCGTATCCCCTATCCACCCCGTAGGGCGGGGGTTCCTCAAAGGGGGCTGGCCCCCTTTGAAGGCGCGCCGCGACAGCGATAATGGCATTTCCGCAGAAATGCCCGCGCCTAATGCTCCGCTGGGGTTACTTTCTGTATGAACAGAAAGTAACCAAAGAATCACTTAGG
>CAKUPH010000153.1 GCA_934675115.1 uncultured Oscillospiraceae bacterium
ATTTCTCCTGCGCCGCCTTCCCGAGGAGATCAAGACCGCCCACTATCACGACGACGAGGTCCACATCCGCACCCTGCTGGAAAACAGCGGGCTGCACCCCGCAGGCGGGATGGCGCTGGCCGCCGCCACGGTGCGGGGACTGATCCTCACCGTGTCCCATCAGGAGCAGATCGGGCCGCTGTACCCCAAAGTGCTGGAAACGCTGGTATACGGCGCCTGCCGGGAACTGTTCCCGGCGGGCTGAAAAGCTGCCGCGGGGCGGCTTTTCAAATGACCGGCGGTTAGAATAGACTAACTTCAACAAGGAGGACGCCGATATTGAAATACCACATTGAAAAGAACTCCGTGCAGGAGACGCTGGTCATCCCGCTGTACGGGCGGAAAATGTGCACGGAGCTGTACCCCGCTCTCTACCGGGACGAGACCGCCGTCCGGCTCATGGAGCAGGTGGACTACGACTTCTCCGCGCTGGCGGAAAAGACCAAAGGGGTCATGTACCGCTTCGGCTATCTGGAAGCCGCCATGCGGCAGACCGATCTGGCGTGGGAGGTCCGGGACTACCTGAAGACCCACCCCAGCGCGGCGGTGGTCAATCTGGGCTGCGGGCTGGACGACACCGGCAGGCGCTGCGACAACGGCGCCTGCAAGATCTACAACCTTGACTTTCCCGACGTCATCGCCGCCCGCAATGAACTGCTCCCCGCCGGGGAGGATGTGATTCAAATTCGGGATCACCTTCTTCCTGCCGGGGAACGGGAGGAAAACATCCCCTGCGACCTGAACGACACCGCGTGGTTCGACCGGATCGACGCCTCCGGCGGCGCGGTGTTCTTCGCCGCGGGCGTGTTCTACTACTTCCTCAACGAGCAGGTGAAGGCGCTGGTGCAGGCCATGGCCAAGGCCTTCCCCGGCGGGCGGCTGGTGTTCGACGGAGCGGGGCGCTCCGCCGTCAAGCTCATGCTGAAAACATGGATCAAGAGCGCCGACATCAAGGACGTGGGGGCGTACTTCTCCGTCTCCGATGCAAAGCGGGAGCTGCCCGGCTGGGCGCCCGGGCTGGAGGTATCCAGCCGGGGCTACATGCTGGGGTACAACGACCTGAAGGACCCGTCTGTCAGCGGCTTCTTCCGCTTTCTGTCAAAGGTGGGCGACGGGCTGATGAAGATGCAGATCGTCCGGCTCACCTTCGGGAAAAACTGACCGGACGAAGCACCTTTGGTTCGACCATACATGGAGGGATAACACATGAAATATGCAGGAATGCCCATGGGTATGTGGGCGCTGTTTGCCGGTTCCTTCCGGAAGCAGCTCACCGTCGTGTTCGGCTATGACGAGGGCACGGCGAGGGACATCGCCAAAAAGGCGAAGCCGAAATATCAGGAGCTGATCGCCGGTCTGCCGGAGTTTGAAAAGGCCGACCGCTTCAAGATGAACATCGTCAACTGCGCGCTGCTGGCGGCGTTTGTCCTGTCCATGCCGGAGCGGCCGGACGTGGAGCGGCTGACGACCTACTACGCCGACTCCATGATGACCGGGCCGA